>JASGCX010000008.1:0-58317 GCA_030053925.1 Flavobacterium sp. | reverse complement strand
ATCTGCAAAATCTGCGAGACACATTTTCTGCGATAATCTGCAAAATCTGCGAGACGCATTTTCTGCGATAATCTGCGAAATCTGCGAGACGCATTTTCTGCAATAATCTGCGAAATCTGCGGGACACATTTTCTGCGATAATCTGCAAAATCTGCGAGACGCATTTTCTGCGATAATCTGCAAAATCTGCGAGACACATTTTCTGCGATAATCTGCGAAATCTGCGAGACGCATTTTCTGCGAGACACATTTTTCTAAATTTTAAACAGGCTCTTTTAATCAATAAATAAACAAATTATGAACGTACTAATGGTTTTAACATCGCACAGCGAGCTAGGTAATACTGGCAAAAAAACAGGTTTTTGGATAGAAGAGTTTGCAGCACCCTATTACACATTGTTTGATGCAGGTGTAACAATTACTTTGGCTTCGCCAAATGGTGGTCAGCCACCTGTAGACCCAAAAAGCGAAGCAGCCGAGGCGCAAACACTTGCTACCAAACGCTTTTATGCAGATGATGCATTAATAGATAAGGTTGCCACTACTTTAAAACTAGCCGATGTGCATCAGGCAGATTATGATGGCGTATTTTATCCTGGCGGCCACGGCCCTCTGTGGGATTTGGCAAATGACACAAATTCTATTGCCTTAATAGCCGATTTTTTTGCACACAATAAACCCATTGCTTTTGTATGCCATGCACCTGCGGCTTTGGTAAAAGTACTATTGCCAAACGGTGTGCCTTTAGTAAAAGGCAAATTACTTACTTGCTTTTCTAATACCGAAGAAGCGGCTGTTCAATTAACAGATGTAGTACCTTTTTTACTAGAAGATGAACTTGAAAAACTAGGTGCCTACTATAGTAAAACCGCCAATTGGGGCAGTTATACCCAACAAGATGGTTGGCTAATTACAGGTCAAAATCCTGCATCGTCCGAAGAGGTGGCCAAGTTGTTATTAGCAGCAATTACTGTAAAACACAATCTTATCAACTAATCAAAAATAAAAACAACAACCATGGGTTATCACGAGTTAAAAAAATGTATAGATGCTTGCCTTAAATGCGCAGCCCTTTGTAACCATTGTGCTACATCTTGCTTGCAAGAAAAAGACACTAAAATGATGGCCATTTGTATTCAGCTAGATATGGAATGTGCCGCAATTTGCTATGCCGCTGCACAGTTAATGAGCTTGGGTAGTAAGCAAGCTGCCGCCATTTGCAAGTTATGTGCAAACTTGTGCGAAGCTTGTTCAATAGAATGTGCCAAGCACAATAATGCCCATTGTAAAGAATGTGCAGTTGCTTGTAAAGCTTGTGCAGAAGAATGTAAAATAATGATTGCTTCATTAAAATAAAGTAAAAGATGCGTTGTAAAATAATTGGCTTATCAATATTTACACTTGGGCTATTTATGTTGCCAGTATTAGCCTGTGTAGATAATACGCTAAAAGCCGAAAAGCCAAGTGCAATTAGCGAAGCTGCCGTTACTAACGTGTATAGTACTTTTCTTGTAGATAGTGCAGCTATAAATATGGCTCTAAAAGGTTTGCAAATTACAGGCTTTGTAAAAAAACAAATAGCTACATTCTATCAGCAACGTGGGTATCAATTTGCATGGATTAGCACCAATGGCTTATCCATTTCGGCAGATAATTATTACAAGCAAATTCTAAACGATAGCCATGCTTTTGCTGATACAACATTTGCTTGCAAGCAACTTGATACTTTTTTAGCTAGCAATAAGCACGATAACCCACATTTTATAGCAGGCAATACGCAAGCACAGCTTTTAGAGGTACTTACTACTGCCACCTTTTTTAAGTATGCCACCGTTATGTATGGCGGCATTACCAATTCGGCCAAAAATTTAGAATGGCATATAAGTAGGCAGCCTAAAGATTATGTTTCATTTTTTAATGCATTAAGCAGTGCTGTAAGTAATATTCCTAAAGAGCCTGTTAGCGTGGCTTACAATCAATTAAAAAGGGCTTTGCTTGTGTATCAACACCTGCAAGGGCAGGGCGGTTTGCCATTAATTGCTAACCATGGTAAAACATTTGCCGTAGGCGATACCAATACATGTTTGGTGCAAGTAAAAGCAAGCTTACTACTAACCGGCGATATGGCTATAAAAGATACCTCAGCAGTGTTTGATAGCACTTTATCTAAAGCTGTATCGCACTATCAAACAAGAATGGGTTTAGCAATAAATGGTAAACTAAATACAGTAACCATTGCCGAATTGAATAAACCTATTGGCATTTATATTAAGCAAATACTGGTAAATCTTGAGCGGCTGCGTTGGTTGCCTGCTACTATGGAAAGCAGTTTTTTATTGGTAAATATTCCCGAATACAAACTGCACATAGTAGCAGATGGTAAGCAATTGTGGGCTACCAATGTAGTGGTAGGCAAAGCGGCTAGGCGTACCACCATTTTTAGAGACAATGTGTCTGAAATTATTTTAAATCCTTACTGGAACGTTCCTGCAAGCATTACAAGAAACGAGATTATTCCGCACATCAACCGTAACTCTGCTTATTTGCGCAACAACAATATGGAAGTAATGTCGCAACATCCATTTACTGTAAGGCAAAAACCTGGGCCAAATAATTCGTTGGGTAAAATGAAATTTTTGTTTCCCAATAGCTATAATATTTACCTGCACGATACACCCGCCAAAGATTTATTTGATGCCACCAAACGTGCATTTAGCCACGGTTGCATACGGGTTGAAAATCCGCTGCGGCTTGCGCAATATTTATTAAGAAACGATACTGCGATGACGGTAGAACGCATCAATACTATTTTAACCACCAACGCTCAATATGCCATACCGCTTAAGCCTACCATGCCCGTGTATATTGTGTATTACACTGCTTGGATTGATGGCACAGGGCAACTAATTTTTAGAAACGATATCTACGGTTTTGATGAAAAATTATTAGCAACGATGGCTGCTAAAAGATAATGAGAAAAGTAAAAAATGCATTACAAACACCCCCCCTCTGTTCGGATAGCGGTAGGGTTTGCGGCTTTGCAAACAGAGGGGGAAATAGTGTTCCGTCAGCATGAACTAGTGCTGGGCTTTGTTATGTTGTTGAGGTTTTATTCTGTTGCTTGGCGATATTCGTCAAATTGAAATTGAAGTTTAATAGCGTTACAAATGTTCATTGATTTTCAGTGAAGCCGCAATAATGCCAAAGCTTATGTTAGGCGATAGTTTGCAGACACACACTGCCGACAAAGAAAAAGTGACAACAAATTTGGTTGTTTAAAATTAAAGCACTTATATTGCAAACTAAATTATTTAGCAATAATTAAGAGACAAAAATGGCTCAAAACAATAAACTAGTAACTCCATTTTTAAAATGGGTTGGTGGCAAAAGACAAATTATGCCTTCAATTGTTGAACTACTGCCTAAAAATATTGGCTCATATAACTATGTTGAGCCTTTTATTGGTGGTGGTGCAGTTTTGTTCAACTTGCAACCCAAAAATGCAATAATTAATGACTTCAATGCTGAATTAATTAATGTTTATACTGTTATCAAAAATAAACTTGACGAACTTATTGCAGACTTAAAGAAACATCATAATGCCGCTGAGTATTTTTATGAGCTTCGTAGCTTAGACAGAACTGATGAATTTAAACAATTGACACCAGTTCAAAGGGCTTCAAGAATTATTTACCTTAACAAAACTTGCTTCAACGGACTTTACAGGGTAAATAATGCAGGTGAATTTAATGCCCCATTTGGAAGATATAAGAACCCCAATATTGTAAACGAACCAACATTGAAGGCGGTCAATAAATTTCTTAATTCTAATAACATTACAATTAACAGTGGTGATTATTCAGATATTTTAAAACAGACTGACGAAAAATCATTCGTTTATTTGGACCCACCTTATCATCCCATTTCAGAAAATTCAAACTTTACAGGTTATATACAAGGCGGCTGGGATATGTATGACCAAATAGAATTGAGAAAAGCTTGTGACGAATTACATAATAAAGGTGTAAAATTCTTACTTTCTAATTCATCAGCAGACTTTATTAAAGAACAATATAAAGGTTATAAAATTAGCATTGTAAAAGCAAACCGAGCCATAAATTCTGATGGTGCAAATCGTGGCGAAGTTGATGAACTTTTAATTAGAAATTATGAGTAAATCTAAAAATGATATTGCTTGGGAACAAATATTTGACAAGCATAAAATTATCGAAAAGATTTCTGTAGACGGCCACATTTTAATTTCATCTACCGACATCAATAAGTTTAGGGAAGCTCGTTTAATGACAAAGTTTGACCATAAATCGCAACTTCCAAAACTATTTGCAGACAATAATTTTTCGATTTTACCAACTTCAAGAGGTGGTTATGTAATTGGAACTTTCGATACTTTTTGTGATTTTAATAAAGATGATATTGATGTTTCGAAGATTGAGTTTCCAACTTTTTTAGAAAGCTTAGATTATAAAGACATAACAAGTGAAGCAACAGCAATCAATTGTGCATTTGTAACAAAAATTCTTCACGACTTCACAGGAGAAGACAATTTATTGCCAACCGTTAGTGGTCGAATGAGTTCATCGTCTTTTGATTTCAACATTAATTCTTCAAAAGGATTATTTAAAGTAAGTGTTGGTAACTCACAAATTGAAATTGATGGTGGCTATGAAGGTGATAGTTCTTTAAGTCTAATTGAAGCAAAAAATTACATTTCAGACGATTTTCTTGTAAGGCAACTTTATTATCCTTACAAACTTTGGAACAATAAAATTACAAAGCAAGTTCGTCCCATTTTCTTGACATACACAAATGGAATTTTCCATCTGCGAGAATATACTTTTGCAAACACTAACCACTATAATTCTTTGGTATTGGTTAAGCAAAAGAAATACGCTGTTCAAGAAGGTGCATTCAATCTTGAAATAATACAACAAATTATTGACACATCTAAAACTGTAAAAGAACCTGAAATTCCCTTTCCACAAGCAGACAGTTTTGAAAGAGTAATCAACCTTTGCGAACTTTTAAAAGAAAAAGGCTCAATAAGCAAAGAAGAAATTACCGAAAACTACGACTTTGACGCAAGGCAAACAGACTACTATTCTAATGCCGGAAAATATTTAGGACTTGTGGAAATTGGACGAGAAAATGGGCAAATTGTTTGCTTTTTGTCAGACAAAGGAAAACGAGTTTTCAACTTATCCATTATAGACAGACAAAGCGAATTTGTTAGACTCATTTCATCACATTCAGCATTCAAACAGACATTAAAACTTTATCTTGACAATGGCGAAATGCCAACAAAAGAAACAATTGTTGAGGTTATGAAACGTTCAAAACTGCACAATGTAGGGTCAGACACAACCTATTTTAGAAGAGCTTCAACAATTACAGGTTGGACAAATTGGATAATGAACCAAATTGAAGAATAAAGCCATCGCCTTACATATGGTTTGGCAAAAGTTGGGCTTGACGCAACGCACATCAACATTTGTTCGCTATTCAACTTCAGTTTGGGCTAGACGAATAAAGGCAATCAATTAGCAGTAGTAAACATCAACAACAAAACAAAACTCAGCAGCAGTTCCTCGCTTCACGTTTTTCAAATACCCAACCTTCCCCAAACCCCATATTGTACGCCGTTTTATTTCGAGTATGGTAAGTGCTCCGGTCTTTTTTTTATTTGTACTGTAAAGCCTGGGAAATTTAATACATCGTAAATGAAATTGTCATCATTCGAAAGTCCAAATTTTCTGTCTGACAAAAGAACCAAAGGAATATGCTCTCTGTCCTCTTTATTACTTCTCAATTTTCGTTCAGAAGTCTTTGTATAATTGGCAGCTTTAAAGTCTTTGATTTGCTGATTTGAAATAATCGTTAATCTTCCTTCAATTTGTAATTTAGAAATAATTACAGGAATAGCAGTATCGCTTTTTGCACCTTGTGCAGACCTATTGTATTCTCCTAATAGCTTCTTTGAAACTACTAAATGTGCATATTTATTTTTATTATCTTCATCGTCAGGGTTAAATTTTATTAACCACTCTGTGAGTTTTATATACTCTTTATCTTGAGGATTAGAGAATTTACTTGCAATATTATTATCAATAAACAAATCTTTTTTCATACTTAATTTGCAGCTTTTATTGCAATTTCCATTACATCCATCATATATGTTTTGAAAAAATTACTAGGTGCGCCAAGTATTTGCCCTTTTTTATTGAATTTTATTTTGTGTATGGTATTGTCTTCAGATTCATTATCAACAAATATTACTTTTACTTCTTCTTCTTTGATTTCACCTTTTACAACAGCTAATCTTATTCTGTTCAAAAGATATTCACTATGCGTTTCAATTACATAATTCTTTGAATTTACTTTTATTTGATTAGTCAAATAGACTCCAAAAGATGATTGCACACTTGGATGAAGGTGGATTTCGGGTTGAGCAATAAATAGAGTAGAGGATTTAGGTAATTGTAAATCTGCAACAATTATTGGCAGAAATTGTGAAATTCCAAATCCTACGTCACTTAGTGATGTGTCAATGCCATTCTTTTTAATTTGTACAGAGATTTCAAACCTACCACCTTCTAATCTTTTAGATTTTATAGATTCAAGTAGGCGTAATTCTTTTAGTGTTTTTATAAGTTGTTTAAATTTCGTTTTATTTTTTGTTTCCCAATATATTATTTGGTCTAAATAGCCGTCACCAAAATTATTTACTTTTAATTTTGATTTTGTTTGTTCTAAATAAGTTCTATCAGGATGAAGTCTGAATGAACTAATAAAGTTAATGTGTTCGTCATAATTAGTAAATATATTAAATATAATTTCAATAGTTTGCCTTAATTTAATAGTCCCTTTTTCTTTTTGCTTTCCGTCAAAAAAGGGTATTTCATCTAATACTAAACCTTTTATATTTTGAGCTTTATTTAATTCTTCGAAATAATCGGATATGTCAATTTGGTTAGATTTTTTGACTTTTGATTCTGTTGATTCATTTTTTGATGTGTCTATTATTAGGTTGTTAAGTTTTTTGAAAAACTCCTTAGAAATAAGATTGTTACTAGGGTCTTTTTTGGGGTCATAGGAAAAATCGACTACATATTTTTGTCCTTTTAATTTTAGTGACAAATCAAAATAATCAGAGTTTGCATTTAGTTCAAATAATTTTGGTAAATTATTAACTAGATTTTCACCCCATACTGTTTCTATTTTATGAATACTCCCATTTTTAAATTCAAATCCTAGCTTTATTTTACCCTTCCTATTATGATTGTAAATAATTTCTTTAAAGTCTCCCATATTTACATATTTTCCATTTGTGGAAAACTGAAAAGGAAATTCTCCTGATTGGATAGCTCCGAGAATACTGTAAATTATAGAACTCTTTCCACTACTATTTGCACCGGTGAGTAATGTAAGTTGTCCAAACTCAATTTCGTTTTGAGATTGGAAACATTTAAAGTTTTCTATTGTTATTTTTTGTAAATCCATTTGGTTGCAAGATAGCAAATTTTAAAGAAATTGTTTAACTATAGCGGTCTTGAAAAATAGCCACCAACGCTAGGGCTTGGCGTTATTGGAGGCTTCGAGTTCCGTTAGCCCACAACCAAAGCCAACTGATTTCCGCAGCGGCGGATCATGTTTTTTTACAAGCCAAATTTATAACGTCAAGCCCAAACAAAAGCACAATAAAGTACAAATGTTGAGGCAATATTCGTGAAGCCCCAATAATGCTAAACCTTATGTTGGCTGCTGTGTTATTGTCATATATTTCTGTCAAAATGTAAAATAATTTTGTCTTTATGTAAGATATACCATACCTTTGTCGAAACTATTTACTATGTCACATAAATTATTATTTTCAAACAAGTACAAAATGATTGGTTGGGTAATTTTCTTTCCTTCATTTATTTTAGGTCTGTGTCTTATAATTTCTGGTTATGAGCCAAGTTGGTTAAATGCAAAAGTGCTTTCAATATTCCCAAGTCAAATTTTTGGGGATAAGAAATTTTTCAGTTTTGTTTCTGTAAACTTAACAAATACAATTGTAGGTGTTTTGTTCATTATTGGTTGTCTTTTAGTTGGATTTACAAAAGAAAAAAATGAAGATGAGTTCATTGCTAAAATTCGTTTGTCTTCACTATTATGGGCAGTCTTTGTCAACTATTCGTTACTCTTGATTGCATTTGTTTTTATTTATGATACTGCATTTTTGAGTGTAATGATTTACAATATGTTTACAGTCCTACTCATATTTATTTTAAGGTTTAACTACATTTTATACAAGAATTCTAAATCTGTGTCCGATGAAAAATAGTATTAAAATTGAAAGAGCTATAAATGGACTCACTCAAGAAGATTTAGCAAATAAAGTGTCTGTAAGTAGGCAAACAATAAATGCAATGGAAGCAAATAAATATGTTCCATCAACAGTCCTTGCTCTTAAAATTGCTAAAGTTTTCAATAAGTCTGTCGAAGATGTTTTTTCACTTGATGAAAATGATTAAAGGCAGTCGTCAAACATAGCCACCAACGCTAGGGCTTGGCGTTATTGGAGGCTTCGAGTTCCGTTAGCCCACAACCAAAGCCAACTGATTTCCGCAGCGGCGGATCATGTTTTTTTACAAGCCAAATTTATAACGTCAAGCCCAAACAAAAGCACAATAAAGTACAAATGTTGAGGCAATATCCGTGAAGCCCCAATAATGCCAAACCTAATGTTGTGTGCAGACGTTTTTAGTCGCACATTTTCATTTTGTTTTTCGTTTTACTGTTCTTCTTTTTGGTTTCTCATCTTCTGAAAATGATTCTAGTATTTTCAAACCTCCAAACAGAGCAAGTCCTTTCGTAATTGTGTTCCAGAAAACTTTATTGTCTGCTTGTTCTTTTATTTGTCTAACAATTGTGTAAGTATTGTTTAATAGCAGTCCAATGAGTTGCCATTTGTCGTTTAAATCTACCTCTTTCCCATTTAATGTTATGTACTGTGTTATTGTAGGAATAAAATTACCAACGTTAGTTCCTTCTTGAACAAAAACTACAAGAGGTTTGTCTGCCATATATGCCATTCCTGATTCAACGTGAAGCATTTCAGAAATAGCAAAAGTTGTATTCTCTGTCGTTATGTCTTTTTGGAAATATATTGGTGTCGCAACAACTACAACAAAGTCAGCAAGTGGAATATTCTTTTTCATTAATTCTGCTGTGTTTGTCGGTGCAGCAGAAAATTTACCAACTGTTCCAAAAGGTAATATTTTATATGCTTTCAAAATACTTTCTATAAAGTCTACAAATTGCTTGTCCTCTGTCCTTAAACTACAACTGATAAATGCTTTTGAAATATAATTTGTTTGGTCTGCTTGATTCATTAGAGAGATTTTATTTTACGCTTGCACCTAACACAAAAAAAGCCGCACTTTTGCAAAATCTTTGGTGATTAAAAAACTAATCCAAAGATTAGTATCAATGATAATTCTGCTAACTTTATTTTGCACAACGTTTACTTCTTACTAGCTCTACTTCGTTAGTTATTTCTTCAAAAGTTGGTGCTGATTTTGCTTTTGAACGTAGCTTTTTAAGAACACTTGCAAAGCCGTTTTTAGAAGTGTCTTTAATGGCAATAAGGTTTAAGTCTGCAAGGTCTTTTAAAAGCTTTGTAGCTTTCGGATTTAATATGTCAATTCGCATAGTATTCATGTTTCAAACTTAATGAAAAGAACTGAATATTTGTTTTTTTCACCCAAACACAAAAAAGCCGCACCTCTGTAAAGTGCGGCTTTTGTAGGTAGGTTGTTTAATGCCTTATCTATTACGAACCACAACTAATACAGCCATCTTGCATGGTGCATACTGGGCCATCAACTTGTGTAGGTTCAATGTCTATAGAAGTTGTTTCGGTAGCACCCACGGCTTGCATGGTTGGTATTACTGGTGCTACTTCTTGGCTACCTTGTTTTTCTACGGTAAACTGTACAGCCTGTGTAGCAGCTTGGCTACGTAGGTAATACATACCTGTTTTTAAACCTTTCTTCCAGCCGTAGAAGTGCATAGAAGTTAGCTTAGAAGTTGTAGGGCTATCTACAAATAAGTTTAACGATTGCGACTGACAAATATAAGCACCTCTATCTGCTGCCATGTCTATCAAGTTGCGTTGTTTTATTTCCCATACAGTTTTATACAGCTCTTTAATATCTGCTGGTATTTCATCAATGTTTTGAATAGAACCATTAGCCGTAATAATCTTGTTTTTCATGTTATTGGTCCACAAACCAAGGCTTACTAAGTCTTTCAATAAGTGTTTGTTTACAATAATAAACTCGCCACTTAATACACGACGTGTGTAGATGTTGCTTGTGTATGGTTCAAAACATTCGTTGTTACCAAATATTTGTGATGTAGAAGCAGTAGGCATTGGTGCTACTAGCAAAGAGTTGCGCACACCATATTGTTTCACTTCTTCTTTTAGGCTTGCCCAATTCCAACGGTCAGTTGGTGTAACACCCCACATATCGTATTGAAAAATACCTTTTGATACTGGTGAACCTTGGTAAGTGTCATAAGCACCATGTTCTTTTGCAAGGTCTTTACTAGCAGTCATTGCAGCAAAGTAGATGGTTTCAAAAATGTTTTTGTTCAACATTTTTGCAAGCTCACTTTCAAATGGTAAGCGCAACATAATAAACGCATCGGCCAAACCTTGTACACCTAAACCAATAGGACGGTGTTTGGTATTAGATGTTCTTGCTTCTTCTACAGGGTAGTAGTTATTGTCAATAACAGCGTTTAAGTTTTTGGTTACTTGGTAAGTAACATCGTACAATTTTTGGTGGTCAAATTTGCCATCAATTACAAAGCGTGGTAGCGCAAGCGAAGCCAGGTTACACACAGCTACTTCATCGGGGCTTGTGTATTCTATTATCTCGGTACATAGGTTACTGCTTTTAATAGTACCTAAGTTTTGCTGATTGCTTTTACCGTTAGCAGCATCTTTATACAGTAAATACGGGGTACCAGTTTCTATTTGCGATTCTAATATTTTAAACCACAAATCCTGTGCTTTAATGGTTTTTCTTGCTTTGCCCGCAGCTTCGTAGTTGGTGTATAGTTTTTCAAATTCAGGGCCCCAACATTCGCTTAGGCCAGGTGCTTCATTTGGGCAAAACAAACTCCAATCTTCATTGGCTTCTACACGTTTCATAAACAAATCACTCATCCACAATGCAAAAAATAAGTCTCTTGCACGCATTTCTTCTTTACCATGGTTTTTGCGTAAGTCTAAAAACTCAAACACATCGGCATGCCAAGGCTCTAGGTAAATAGCAAATGCGCCTTTGCGTTTACCACCACCTTGGTCTACATAACGAGCCGTATCGTTAAACACACGCAACATTGGTATAATACCATTGCTAGTACCATTGGTACCACCAATATAGCTACCAGTAGCTCTAATATTATGAATGGCTAAACCAATGCCACCAGCACTTTGCGAAATTTTAGCTGTTTGTTTTAAAGTATCGTAAATACCATCAATGCTGTCTTCTTTCATGGTTAGTAAAAAGCAAGAACTCATTTGCGGTTTTGGTGTACCTGCATTAAAAAGGGTAGGTGTAGCATGTGTAAACCAACGCTCACTCATTAAGTGGTAGGTTTTAATTACACTATCAATATTGTTTTTGTGAATACCCACAGCTACACGCATGTACATGTGCTGCGGTCGTTCTACTATTTTGCCATTTATTTTAAGTAAGTACGATTTTTCTAAGGTTTTAAAACCAAAATAATCAAAGGCAAAATCACGGTCGTAAATAACCGTACTATCTAGCAAGTCGGCGTTATCTTCAATTATTTGCATCACATCATTAGCAATCAGTGGCAAACGTTTACCAGTAGCAGTATCTACATAGTTGTAAAGTTTTCTCATTGTGTCAGAGAAACTTTTCACTGTATTTTTATGTAGGTTACTCACGGCCACTCTCGATGCAAGAATAGCATAATCTGGGTGCGTAATTGTAAGCGATGCTGCTGTTTCAGCCGCTAGATTATCTAACTCGGTGGTAGCTACGCCTTCGTAAATACCCTCAATGGTTTTTTTTGCCACGTCTATTACGTTTACCATTGGGCTTAGGCCATAAGATAATTTTTCAAGTCTAGCTGTAACTTTATCAAACTTTACAGATTCTTTTTTGCCGTTTCTTTTTATTACAAACATTTTATGAAATATGATGTGTGATTTATGAATTATGATTTATTTGCCTTAATTGTTTTTACCGTTGCTACAAAAATGCTTACCAATTCGTTAGCTTCTTTCAATAATGAATTGGTCGTTAATTCTGATAATAATTCTGCTTCTGTTATTACTTCTAACCAATACATACTTTCATCAGCTTCTTCAATAATTATTTCAATTTTATAAATAAAGTCTGCTGTTGATTTTGCTCTACAGGCAGCTCTATAATTTGCACCAACCGTGCCTGCTGACCTTATCAACTGTTTTGCCAATTCATATCCTGCTACACTTTTTGGCAGTAGTTCGCAAACTTTTATTACTGCAATATGGAATGTTTTGGTTCTTTTTTTAATGCTTCTTTTGTCATTTTTTTTAATTTATTATGTTGATATTTTCTTGAGAAATCACAAATCCAATATCATACATCACAAATCCTAAAAGTCCTCATCAAGCGAAAATGCTTGGGTATCTTTTGTACCCATAACACCAGCTTTTTGATAATCACCCACACGCTTTTCAAAGAAATTGGTTTTGCCTTGTAGCGAAATCATTTCCATAAAGTCGAATGGATTGGTAGTGTTATAAACAGTTGGGTAACCTAATTCGCTCAACCATCTGTCTGCCACAAACTCAATGTATTGTTGCATTAGCGCAGCATTCATGCCTATTAAACCTACGGGCAAGGCTTCGGTAATAAATTCTTTTTCTATCGCTACGGCATCGGTAATAATCTTGGTTACTTGCTCGGTAGATAATTTGTTTTGCAACATTTTGTACAGTAAGCAAGCAAATTCACAATGCAAGCCTTCGTCGCGGCTAATTAACTCGTTGCTAAATGTTAAGCCAGGCATCAAGCCTCTTTTTTTCAACCAAAATATCGAGCAAAAGCTACCACTAAAAAATATACCTTCAACAGCCGCAAAAGCCACCAAACGCTCGGCAAATGTGCCGTTGTTTATCCAGCGCAAAGCCCAATCTGCTTTCTTTTTTACAGCAGCAATGGTGTCAATAGCATGAAATAATTTGTATTTTTCTTCGGCGTTTTTAATGTAAGTATCTATAAGCAAAGCGTAGGTTTCGCTGTGAATATTTTCCATCATTATTTGAAAACCATAAAAGCACCTCGCTTCTGGCAATTGCACTTCACTCATAAAGTTTACCGCCAAGTTCTCATTTACAATACCATCACTTGCAGCAAAAAAGGCCAAAACATGGCTAATAAAATGACGCTCACCATCATTCAAGTTTTCCCAATCTTTTAAATCGCTGCCAAGGTCTATTTCCTCAGCCGTCCAAAAGCTAGCTTCGTGACGCTTGTAATGCTCCCAAATGCTAGGGTAGTTAATTGGCAAAATAACAAAACGGTCTTTATTCTCTTTTAAAAGTACTTCCTCGGTTGCTTGCATTGTTATGTACATTCTGCTGTTTAAAATTTTCAAACGATGTAGCGTTATGCGCCGAAATTGCCCTGCAGATATTGCTTTTCTGCGAAAGTTTATCAGAACATCACGCTTCACCCGAAAGTGTTGATTCGTTGTTGTTGGTTGTGAATTTGGCAGCTTTTCTGGCTTTATCCGTTGTTTAAGCCTTCCCATTTTATTGCTAAAACAGTGGCTTTAGTAGTAAACAATTTTTATTGGATTTTTACAGCTACGGGATAGTTTAAGATTTCCACTTAATTCCCTTATAATTCACGTAAGATGGTAGTCATGCGTGCAACCAAATTCAACCGCAATCTACCAGCTATTTTTTTGAAGATTGTAGTTTGTTATTAACTTGCTGTTGAAAACAATTTGTGAAAAAAAATGAAATTTTAAATAAGGCTTATTGGGCTTGAATTTGCGCAAAAGGGCTAAAATAAAAAGGGTCCTTCCGTGGAAACGGAACGACCTCTAACGATTGCTTGCCATATGAAAAAGAGATAAAATTTATTTTGTGGTGATGAGTTACTTATTTCACTAACACAATGTAAAAGTACATGGGTAAAAGCAGTGGTAGAAACCCATTTTGTATGCTTTTTATGATTTCCAAATACATTTTGCAGGCTGTAATGCTTATAAACAAACAATTCTGTGCTAAATATTTAATGATGGCCAGATGTAAAATAGGCTGTTTTTTAGCTTTATAGGTCACACTTATTTATTTGTCTTAAATTGTAATCTCATGCTGAGAAACCGCAAAATTCATTTGCGCTTTTACACAGTTAGGTTTATTATGTAGCTTCAATTTAGGCTTATATACCCAATATTTCCACAAAAAAAGCAACCGATTGCAATTGTTAATTTTACACGTATATTTGCTAAACCAATTACGCTTATAAGTGCTTGCATTTAATTGCTTAAAAAACAACAAATTGCTTATTGGTTTACCCTAAGTTGGTGAACATAAAACACGTTAAATGATTACTTTTTTCTTTAAAAATAAGAGCCAAATTTTTTTTTGTTTTTGCATGCCGATAATGTTTTTACATTACAGTTATGCCCAAGATAAATTGTACACAAACGAGTTTCCTTTGCATGATGTACAACTACTTGATGGACCTTTTAAACATGCTAGAGACCTAAATATTCAAACGCTTTTAAAGTACGATGTTGACCGCTTATTGGCAGGGTATAGAAAAGAAGCTGGCTTGCCGCCCAAAGCTAAAATGTATGCAAATTGGGATGGTTTAAATGGGCATGTTGGCGGCCACTATTTAACAGCTTTAGCTACTAATTACGCTGCAACCAATAATGCAGAATGTAAAAAACGTTTGGATTATATGTTGGCCCAACTGCAAACTTGCCAAAATGCAAACACCAAAAACCATTTAATTTGGGGTAAGGGCTACGTTGGTGCAGTGCCTAACAGTGCTAAAATATGGAGTACTTTACAAAAAGGCAATTTTGAGGCATTTAGAGCAGCATGGGTACCATATTATAATATTCACAAAACCTATGCAGGCCTACGAGACGCTTGGTTGTACACAGGCAACCTAACTGCAAAAAATATTTTTCTACAGTTTTGCAATTGGGCTATTAACAATACAGCGGCTCTTTCTGATGTGCAAATGCAAACCTTACTAGATACCGAACATGGTGGTATGAACGAAATTTTTGCCGATGCCTATCAAATAACAAACAACAAAAAATATTTGGACGCAGCTAAACGATTTTCGCACAATATGCTGCTAGATGCTATGGCCGTACAAAAAGACAATCTAGATAATAAACATGCCAATACACAAGTGCCTAAAGCCATTGGTTTTGAACGCATTGCCCAAGTTTCGCAGGATGATAAATATGCTAAAGCAGGTAACTTTTTTTGGCAAACGGTTACTACCAACCGTAGCCTAGCATTTGGTGGCAATAGCCGCAAAGAGTTTTTTAATGCCGCATCGGCTGCAACCGATTTTGTAACCGATGTTGAAGGACCAGAATCCTGCAACTCGTACAATATGCTAAAACTAACCGAAGGCTTGTTTAGAACAAATCCATTGGCAAACTACGCAGATTATTACGAACGTACTTTATATAATCATATTCTATCTACCCAACATCCCCAACATGGTGGTTACGTGTATTTTACACCCGTTCGCCCGCAACATTATAGGGTATATTCTGCACCAAATGAAGCTATGTGGTGCTGTGTTGGTAGTGGTATGGAAAATCATGGTAAGTACAACCAATTCATTTACACCCATCAACATGATTCTTTATTTCTTAACCTATTTATAGCATCGCAACTAAACTGGCAACAAAAAGGTATTATCCTAAAACAAGAAACCGTTTTTCCTTACAAAGAACAAACAAAACTCACAGTTTCTGCTGGTAATTCTCGCTTTAAATTACTAATTCGCTACCCTTATTGGGTAACTGAAGGTGGTTTAAAAATTACTGTAAATGGCAAAGCCGTAGCCTATTCTGCAAAACCAGCATCGTACATTGCAATAGATAGATTGTGGAAAAAAGGTGATGTGGTAAATATTCAATTACCAATGCATAATACCATTGTGCAATTGCCAAATGTGCCTGATTATATTGCTATTATGCATGGTCCCATTTTATTAGGTGCAAAAACTGGTACACAAGATTTAGCAGGGTTGGTAGCTGGCGATAGCCGTTGGGGGCATATTGCAAGTGGTAAAAAAATACCTTTAAATAAAGCACCAACCATTATCACCGATAATATCGCATCTATTGCAGATAAGTTATTGCCCATAAGTGGTATGCCGCTTACGTTTACTACTTCGCAAATAAAAATGTCTACCTCACAAAATTTTGTGCTAGAACCATTTTATAAAATTCACGATGCCCGATATATGTTGTATTGGAAAGTATTAAGCAATTTGCAGTACCGTACTTATCAAGACTCTATTGCCATTGTAGAAAAAGAAAACCAAGCCTTGCAAAAGCGTACAGTAGATTTTGTAGCACCCAGCGAGCAGCAACCAGAAGCAGATTATTTTATACCAAAACAAAACTCTAATACAGGTAATAATCAAGATGAGTTTTGGCGAGATGCCCGCAGCGATGGGTATTTTAGCCACAGCTTCAACACCAATGATGAAACCCATTTAAGCCTTTTGGTGAAATATTGGAGTACGCTATGTAAAACCAACAATGGTGTACCATATAGCAACACAAGTTGGTAAAACTTATGCCTTATCTCAAATTATAACTTATGATTTCATGTAAAAAAATAGCTGTTTTAACTATCTTAGGATTGCTAGTTTATTCAACAAATTTTGCGCAAACCATCAAGCTAGTAAACCCAATTTTAAGTGGCTTTTACCCAGACCCAAGCATTGTGAAAGTGGAAAAGGATTACTATTTGGTCAACTCTACTTTTTCTTATTTTCCGGGGCTTCCTGTATGGCACAGTAAAGATTTAAAAAACTGGCAGCAAATAGGCAATGTTATCAGTAGAACTTCTCAAATGGATTTTGTAGGTGAACGTGCAACGAGGGGTTTATTTGCACCTGGTATAAGCTATCATAATGGCTTGTTTTACGTTACCTGCACCGATATAGACCATGAAGGTAATTTTGTAGTTACGGCCAAAAATCCCGCTGGCCCTTGGAGTAATCCTGTGAAACTAACACAAGTAAAAGGGATTGACCCTTCTATATTTTTTGATGAAGATGGCAAAGCCTACATAGTGTATAATAGTGATGCGCCAAATAATAAACCCTTATATTCTGGCCATAGAACCATAAAAATGTGTGAAATAGATGCTATTGCTTTAAAAACAATAGGCGAGGAGAAAATAATAGTAAATGGTGGTGTAGACATTACTAAAAAGCCTGTATGGATTGAAGGCCCTCATATTCTTAAAAGAAATGGTTGGTATTATTTGTATGCTGCCGAAGGTGGTACATCGGTTAATCATTCGGAAGTGGTATTACGCAGCAAAAGCGTTTGGGGACCATTTGTTCCTTATGACAAAAACCCAATTTTAACGCAAAAAGATTTACCAGACGATAGAAAAAATCCTATAACATCAACTGGTCATGCGCAGTTTGTAGAAGGGCCCAATGGCAAAACCTATGCAGTGTTTTTAGCTTGTAGGCCTTACACCGGCGATTATTACAACACAGGCAGAGAAACTTTTATTGCACCTGTAGAGTGGCAAGATGATTGGCCAATTATTAATCCTAATTTTAAGGAAGTACAATACACATATTCTGCTAATTATAAGGAAGTAAAACAACCCAATGCCCTGCCTCAAAGCGGCAATTTTACTTACAAACTTGGTTTTGAAAAACAATTAGATCCTGCATTGACTTTTTTGAGAAGTTGCGATAGCAGTTCATTTTCACTAAGCAAAACCGCAGGGCTAACTTTAAAACTTAAGCCCGAAACTTTAATGGATTTTGGCGTACCATCATTTGTAGGTAAGCGTCAGCAACATCTGTTTTGTAGTGCAGAAACCGAACTTAATTTTTCTGCCACTAACCATAATGAAAAAGCAGGCTTAGCCATTTTTCAAAACGAAAACCATTTTTATTTTTTAAGTAAATCAATGCAAGATGAAAAACCTGTGTTACAATTACTAAAAAGTAACACCGATGGTAAAACTATAGAAGTACTAGCTAGCACCACACTTGAAGGTTCAGCAAAAAAAGTACAATTACGCATAGATGCTAAAGGAGAATATTACAGCTTTTTGTATGCTACTACATCAAATAAATGGGTAGTTTTTAAAGATAAAGTAGATGGAAAATTTTTAAGTACGCACGATGCAGGCGGGTTTATTGGCTGCTTTTTTGGCTTGCATGCAACTGGTTCTGCAACAAAAACCAATAACACCGCATCATTCAAATACCTAAAATATACTGGCAACAATTTGTTTTACAAATAGCAATTAGGGTTATGTGTTATTCGGTTAGGTAAGTTCTACCGAGTAATAAATAATACACTAAATTGCTGCAAATTTATAAGTGTCAATAAAACAATTATAGTTTTCTAAAACAATTACAACTTGTTAATTATGAATAAAGCCTTCTTGGGTGTAATAGTTTTGTTACTCGCAATTGTTTCTAATACAGGTATTGCACAAGTAAATGAAAAGGCAACAAATCCTTTAATTTTTGCCGATGTGCCCGACATGTCAATGGTACGTGTAGGCAATACGTATTACATGAGTAGCACCACTATGCACATGAGCCCAGGTGTACCCATTATGCAATCTAAAGATTTAGTGAACTGGAAATTGATAAATTACGCCTACAATACATTGGCTAATGTTGACGAATTGAACCTTACAAATGGTAAAAGTATTTATGGTAGAGGCTCGTGGGCTAGTAGCATTCGCTATTACAAAGGCGTTTATTATGTATCTACTTTTGCCCAAAATACTGGCAAAACATATATTTATTCAACAAAAAACATAGAAAAAGGTACTTGGAAGGCAGTGGCTTTTAAGCCAAGTTTTCACGACCATTCTTTGTTTTTTGACGATGATGGCAAAGTGTACATGCTATACGGCGTAGGTAAACTAACCTTGATAGAATTAAACAACAATTTATCGGGAGTAAAACAAGGTGGTGTAAATAAAGTAGTAATAGAAAACGCAAGCTTACCAAGCCAAGTTGAGGGTAAAAAGGGCGGTTTGGGTGCCGAGGGTTCTCAGTTGTATAAAATAAATGGCAAATATTATTTGTTTAACATCACATGGCCTTCTGGCGGTATGCGTACAGTGGTTATACACAGGGCAGATAATATTACTGGCCCATACGAGGGTAAAATTGGATTACAAGATTTAGGCGTAGCACAAGGTGGTTTAATAGATATGCCAAATGGTAAATGGTATGCTTATTTGTTTAGAGATTTTGGCGCAGTAGGTCGCATACCTTATTTAGTGCCAGTTACGTGGCAAGATGGATGGCCAGTATTGGGGGTAAATGGTAAAGTACCCGAAACATTAGATTTACCAGCCAATAAAAGTTTAATGCCAGGCATTGTTGCTTCAGATGAATTTATACGAAAAAAAGGCCAACCTGCTTTGCCGTTAGTTTGGCAATGGAATCACAATCCTAACAATAGTTTATGGTCTGTTACTGCTAAAAAAGGATACTTACGCTTAACAACTGATAGGTTAGATTCTAATTTCTTGCAAGCACGAAATTCGCTAACGCAGCGCACCATAGGCCCAGTTTGCAGCGGTGCTACTGCACTAGATATTTCTAACATGAAAGACGGCGATTTTGCAGGATTGGCATTATTGCAAAAGAACTATGGTTTGCTAGGTGTAAAAGTTGAGGGAGATACTAAGTTTATTGTAACGATAAATGCCAGCACTGGCAAGCCCGAGCAAGTACAATCAATTCCTTTATTGCAAAATGTGGTGCATTTTAAAGCCGCATGTGATTTCACAAATAAAAAAGATGTGGCTAATTTCTTCTATAGTTTAGATGGTAAAGCTTGGCTGCCAGTTGAAACAACGCTTAAAATGGCTTATACCATACCTCAGTTCATCGGGTATCGCTTTGCACTATTTAATTATGCTACAAAAAATATTGGTGGCTTTGCCGATTTTGATTATTTCAGAATAAGCAATACTAAATAAAGGATAACACTATTTTGGTTGAAAACGCTTATCTAATAACAATACACTTTTATAATAACAAACCTTATGAAAAAAAATAAAGCCAGTTTAACTGTATTAATTGCAATGTTTATTCTTGTGATAGAAGAAAGTGCAAACGCACAAACACCAAAAATAACTTTGGAAGTTTCTAAAGCTACAACTAACGTTAGCCCAATGTTATATGGATTAATGACTGAAGAAATTAATCATTCGTATGATGGTGGTTTGTATGCAGAATTAATTCGGAATAGAATTTTTAAAGACAATCCTACAAAGCCCGAAGGGTGGAGCCTTGTGCAAGATGACACTACTGTTACAAAAGCAGCTATAAAGTTGATGGCAGCTATGCCAACCAATGTGCCTTTTGATGAACGCAAACACGCCATTACTGGTGCTTTACAAACCTGTTTGCGTCTTACGGTAGAAAAATCTGGTAGCCGTTTAGGTATTGCTAACGAGGGATATTGGGGTATTCCTGTAAAGCCAAATACTGCATACAAGGCATCTTTTTACATTAAAGGTGCTGCAAGTATGCCACCGCCACGTAGGCAGGGTGCCCCAGCCACAAATTTACCAGCAGTACCTATTATTGCCGATAGTACTGCGGGGCCTATTACTGTAACCATAGAAAGTAATAATGGTAAAATAGTATATGCTTCAGGCACTGTTAATCTTATTAAAAGTACATTTTGGAAAAAGTACCAACTTACTTTAACCACCGGTTCTAACGTTGTTCCTACTACCGATGCCCGTTTTGTGATTTCTACAAACCGTGCTGGTTTATATTATTTTAACTTAGTTTCCCTTTTCCCACCTACATTCAAAAATCGTTCTAATGGCAACAGACCAGATTTAATGCAATTGATGGTAGATATGAAGCCTAAGTTTTTACGTTTTCCAGGCGGTAATTTCTTAGAAGGGCCATTACTTACCGATGCATTTCCTTGGAAAGAAACGCTTGGTCCACTAGAGCAAAGGCCAGGTCATAAAGGTTCATGGGGCTATCGCCCTACAGATGGTATGGGTTTATTAGAATTTTTACTATGGTGTGAAGATACTGGTGCAGAACCTTTGCTTGGTGTATTTGCTGGTTACTCACTTGATGGAGACCATATAGATGCTGGCCCATTATTAAAGCCTTATGTAGATGACGCTTTGAATGAAATTGAATATGTAATTGGTGATGTAAATACCTATTGGGGAGCAAAACGTGCCGCAGATGGGCATCCTGAGCCATTTAAAATGAAATATGTAGAAATTGGTAATGAAGATTGGTTTGATAGGTCGAATAGTTACGATGGTAGATTTACACAGTTTAGAGATGCCATTGAGAAGAAATATCCTCAATTAACCTGTATTTCTACCATTGCAGATGCGCAATATCCTAACTTAAAAGTTACTTCTGGTAAAAAGCCTGCGGTTGTAGATGAACATTATTATCGCAATACTTGGGATATGTGGGCAAACGCTAATCAATATGATAAATATGATAGAAACGGGGCTAAGATTTTTGTGGGCGAATGGGCCACAAGAGAAGGTGTACCAACTACTAATTTGATTGCTGCATTAGGCGATGCTGCATGGATGACTGGCATGGAACGTAATTCAGACTTAATTATCATGTCTTGTTACGCACCTTTATTTGTAAATGTAAATACCCAACCAAAAGCTTGGCAGTGGGATTCTAATTTAATTGGCTATAATGCGCTTAATAGTTACGGTTCACCTGCTTATTATGTACAAAAATTATTTAGTCAGTACTTGGGCAATAAAATTGTACCAATAATAGGCCAAAATATTCCTGAACAAAACAGACCTTTATCACGAAGGGATAGTATTGACAAAACAACACCAAAGCCCGTACCTACAATTTTTTATTCTGCTTCTAAAGATGCAAAAACAGGTGTTGTATATTTAAAATTAGTCAACACTACTAGTAAAGAACAATCTGTGCAAATAGAGTTAAAAGGTATTGCAACTGTAGGTACTGATGCAACAGCTATTGTAATAAAGGGAGATAAACCAGAAGATACAAATAGCATTACGGATCCAGTTAAAATTATACCAACAACCACTATTTTAAAAGGATTGAAGCCAAACTTTGAATATAAACTGCCTATTTATTCAGTGACAATTTTGCAATTAATAACTAAATAAAAATTTTGTTTAGTTAGGATGCTTCATAAGCAAATAAAAAAAATTGTTTCAAATTTGCAACCGATTGCATTTTTTAAACTAAATTGACTATTTTAGCAGTACAATAACAGTATAAATGATGGAAAACAAGCGAGTAGCAATAGTAACTGGTGGTGGTAGCGGTTTAGGCCTTGCAATTGCACAAAAGTTTGTACAAAGCGGTATCACCACAATTATTGTTGGGCGCAATGTAGAGAAATTAAATAGTGCTAAAGAACTCTTGGGCAACTTATGCTTTGCCAAACCATTAGATATTAACCATTTAAAAACAATTCCAACTTTTGTTAGTAGTGTTTTAGAACAGTTTGGTAAAATAGACATTTTGGTAAATAATGCAGGTATCAATTTAAAAAAAGAATTTACCGAAGTTACCGACCAAGATTTTCAGAATATTCTTACTACCAACGTTACCGCCGTATTTGCATTAAGTAGAGAAGTGGTAAAACACATGCTAAAAAGAAAAATTGGTTGCATCATTAATATAAGTAGTATGGCTGCACAGTATGGCTTGCCTAAAGTAATTGCTTATACGGCTAGTAAAACTGCCATTGACGGTATGACAAGAGCTATGGCGGTTGAATTATCGCCCAAAGGCATACGTGTAAACGCCATTGCACCAGGCTTTATTTATAGTGCTATGACAGAAAAAGCCCTTAATAGCGATCCCGAACGTAAAGCCAAAGTATTTGGTAGAACACCAATGGGCTATATGGGCCAGCCAGAAGATATTGGCAATGCGGCTTTGTATTTAGCCAGCGATGCCGCTAAATATGTTACAGGTGTGGTATTACCTGTTGACGGGGGTAATAGTATTGGGTTTTAGAATACAAAAATTGCAAAAATGAAAAAACAATTTGCTGCTGCTTGCTTACTTGCTATTGCCTCTATATTTAGTGTAAAAGCACAAATAAAGTTGCCTGCCATTATTAGAGACAGCATGATTTTACAACGCAATGCCAAAGTAAATATTTGGGGCTGGGCTTCGGCCAATGAAAAAATTACAGTGAACATTAATGGCAAGAAAATTACCACCAAAGCCAATGACGCTGGCAATTGGAAGGCTGTATTGCCACCTACAAAAGCTGGCGGCCCTTATACCATTGAGTTAGTTGGTAAAAACAAGATAACTATTAGTAATGTACTGTTTGGCGATGTATGGTTTTGCAGCGGCCAAAGTAATATGGTACATCAACTTAATATTCATGATGTCATTTATGCTAAGGAAATAGCAGAAGCCAACTTTACCGAAATACGCCAGTTTTTGATACCCAATATTGCCAATATGCGTGGCCCACAAAAAGACCTGCAAACTGGCAATTGGCAACCCGCTGTTGGCGAAGCAGTAAGACCATTTTCGGCGGTAGCTTATTTTTTTGCAAAAAAAATTTACCAAGAGTTTCGTGTACCCATAGGCATTATTAATGCATCTGTTGGTGGTACGCCAATAGAAGCATGGATAAGTGAAGAAGGACTAAAAGATTTTAGTGCCATTGCAACTATCATTAAAAAAAATAAAGACACAACTAATTCACTAAGAATACGTAGCAGTAATTTTAGTGATGGCCCAAAACCACTAACCGACCTTGGCTTGGCCGAAGCCAAAAAATGGTTTGATATTACTTACCAGCCCAAAGGTTGGCGCAGCATTAATATACCCGGCTACTGGGAAGATCAAGGATTAAAAGATTTAAACGGTACTGTGTGGTACAGAAAAGAAATTACACTGCCAGCAAGTTTTACCATTAAACAAGCAAAAGTATTTTTAGGTAGAATTGTAGATGCCGATGAGTTGTACATAAATGGCAAGCAAGTAGGGGTTACTACTTATCAATACCCACAACGGCGTTATTTTATACCAGCAGGTACATTAAAAGCAGGTAAAAACTTATTTGTAATTCGTGTAACTAATACTTCAGGTAAAGGCGGTTTTGTAACTGATAAACCATATTGTATTTTTACTGATACCGATACCGTAGACCTAAAAGGTACTTGGCAGTATAAAGTTGGCGAGGCTTATCAACCAATTGCCCGTGGCAATGAGGGCTTTGCAGGCGGTGGTGCTGTAAATCCTCAAAATCAACCAACAGCATTATACAATGGCATGGTAGCACCAGAAACTAACTACACTATCAAAGGTTTTTGCTGGTACCAAGGCGAAAGTAATGTTGCTAATGCCAAAGAATATGCAAACTTACTGCCTGCTTTAATTAACGATTGGCGCAGCAAATGGCAGCAAGATACATTGCCCTACTTGTTTGTACAATTACCAAATTATATGGATTATAATTATGTACCATCAGAGAGTGGTTGGGCTTTAATGCGAGAAGCACAATTAAAAGCATTATCTGTACCTAACACTGCCATGGCCGTAACCATAGAATTAGGCGAGTGGAACGATATTCACCCCGATAGAAAACAAGAAGTAGGCGAAAGATTGGCACTTGCTGCATTAAAACTCGCCTACAATAAAAACATCGTTTACTCTGGTCCCATTTTTCAATCTGCCACTATCGAAGGCAATAAAATTACCCTCAGTTTTAACCATATTGGTAGTGGCCTAACAACTAACAACGATGAAGCACCTGCCGAATTTGCCATTGCTAGCGCAGATAAACGATTTGTATGGGCAAAAGCAAAAATTGAAGGCGATAAAATTATTGTATGGAATGATAATGTACCTAATCCATTATATGTGCGCTATGCTTGGGCCGATAATCCTGTAAATCCAAATCTAGTGAATAAAGAAGGGTTGCCAGCGGCTCCGTTTAGAACCGACAAATAGATTGTTTTAATTTATTATAAAAATCAATTACTTAAACACGCTTATGAGAAAGTTTAATGTTTTAATGGCTATTTTTTCTTTACTTGTAGTTAGTACTACTAGTGCCCAAAACAAAGTTGTAATTAACGTTTCTGCGGCAAGAGATACAATTAATAAAAATATTTATGGGCATTTTGCCGAGCATCTTGGGCATTGTATTTATGGCGGCTTTTATGTGGGTGAGAACAATAAAAAAATTCCTAACAAAAATGGAATTCGATTAGATGTTATTGCTGCACTAAAAAAACTTAAAGTACCAGTATTGCGCTGGCCTGGTGGTTGTTTTGCAGATACTTACCATTGGAAAGATGGCATTGGCCCCAAAACCCAACGCCCATCTATGTTAAATATTTGGTGGGGTAATGTAAAAGAAGATAACAGCTTTGGTACAAACGAGTTTTTAAATATGTGCGAAGTACTTGGCGCAGAGCCGTATTTAAGTGGCAATGTTGGTAGCGGTACACCTCAAGAACTTGCCGATTGGGTAAAGTACACAACTCATCCCGCTGCAAGCAGCCCTATGCCCGAATTAAGAGCAAAATACGGTAGACAAAACCCATGGAAAGTGAAGTTTTGGGGAATGGGTAATGAAGCCTGGGGCTGTGGTGGCAATATGACGGCAGAACATTATGCAGATGTTTATCGCCAATATGCAACTTTTATGACCGATTGGAGTAATAGTGATAGGCTTTATAGAATTGCATCTGGGGCTTCGGATGATGATTATCATTGGACAGAAACCTTGATGCAAAAACTTCCCACAAAAATGTTTGATGCCTTAGGGTTACACCATTATTCAGTTATCGATTGGAACAAAAAAGGATCCTCAACCGAGTTTACCGAAAGCGAATATTTTACCACTATGCAAAGGGCTTTGCAAATGGAAGAACTGGTAACAAAGCATAGTGCCATTATGGATAAATACGATCCTAAAAAAACAAAATCGTTATCAGTTGATGAATGGGGGGGCTGGTACGATGTAGTAAAAGGTACTAAAGATGCATTTTTATTTCAGCAGAATACCATGCGTGATGCCATGATTGCTGGCACTACGCTTAATACCTTTAACAACCACTGCGATAGAGTAAAAATGGCAAACCTTGCCCAAATTATAAATGTATTGCAAGCTGTTATTTTAACCAATGAAGAGAAGCTAGTACTTACGCCTACCTACCATGTAATGGAAATGTACAATGTGCATCAAAATGCAGTAATGCTGCCATTGCAAGTAACTAGTAATAACTATCAATTTGAAGGTAAAAGCCTACCCGCAGTTTCGGCCTCGGCTTCAAAAGATAAGAACGGCGCAATTCATATTTCAGTAACAAATATTGATGCTTCTACACCACAAAAAATTAGCATCAATTTAGGCAATATTAAAATAAGTTCTAGCAGTGCCATAATTCTAAAATCAAACAAATTACAAGACTATAACAGTTTTGATAAGCCTAATAATATTATACCTACTGCTTTTACAGATTATAAAATTACTAACACTGATTTGGAAATTAACCTACCACCCTTTAGCGTAACTGTAATTGAACTGAAATAATATGAAAAGAATTTTTTGCCTGTTATTGTTATACACTTTTTTATATAAATGTGATGCACAAACTGTATGGCAGAATAAGCGTTGTGCGGTAGTATTAACCTACGATGATGCCATTGCACAGCAATTAGATAATGCTATTCCTGTATTAGATTCTTTGCAGTTAAAAGCCACTTTTTACTTAACCGGCTATTTTGCAAAAGATAGATTGAATGATTGGAAAAAAGTAGGTGCAAAAGGATATGAACTTGGTAATCATACGCTTTACCATCCTTGTAATGGTGGCAAGGGCCGAGAGTGGGTAAAACCAGATTATGATTTACGGCAATACACCGTGCAAAGAATGGTTGATGAAACAAGAATGACCAATGTGTTTTTGCATACGCTTGATGGTAAAACCAAAAGAACTTTTGCCTACACCTGTGGCGATATGAAAATTGCTGATACATCGTTTATTGAGCAAATGAAAGACGATTTTGTAGCGGCACGAGCTGTACGAAATGAGATGCACACAATTGATAAAGTTGACCTGTATAATGTAGATTGCTATATGGTAAACAACAATACTGCCGAGCAAATGATACAGTGGGTGAAAAAAGCAGAAGCAACCAATTCGCTACTAGTGATTTTGTTTCATGGTGTTGGTGGCGGCAACTCATTAAATATACAAGTTAGCGAACATAGTAAGTTTTTGCATTACTTAAAACAACGTGAAAAGCACATTTGGATAGCCACTATGCTTGCCGCCGCCGAGCATATTGCGCAATACAATAAACAAAAAACACAGTAATATTAATTAAAAACAATCATTAAAGCCTGTTACCTAAAATTCATTTTATATGCTTGTTTACAGCCAATACTTTTTCTTTATTTAGCCAAAAGAATGAAGAAAATATAGCTAACTACCAGCAGGTTAACACATTTTAAAATTCCATTTTGCCTAGTAATCATCCAGATGCTACTTTGCTTAAAGTAGGTAACAATTTTTGATAATTAATAAAATCAAATGAATAAAAAACTTATATACTTATTAGTGCTTTTACACTTTGCAGCCACTTGCCTACGGCTAAATGCTCAAAGCAGTGTACCATCGAGAGAACGTATTAGCTTAAACAAAAACTGGCGTTTTTTTAAGTACCAAGATACTGCCGATAAGTTAATATATGATGTACGACCAGATATTACTGACCGCAACGATAGTGTGGCCGCCGATAGTAAACCCACCGAAAGCGTAACAGTGGCATCAACCAATGGGGTTTTAAAATACTGGATTTTGCCTTCGGCAAATAATTTTATAAAAGATACCGCTAAACACCACAAACAACCTGCGGGCAGCCCTGGTAGCGATTTTCCTTTTGTACACAATAGTTTTAACGATGCTGTTTGGGAGCAAATAAATTTACCACACGATTGGGCTATTAAAGGGCCATTTTACAAAGGCGATAATGCCATAGTGAGCGGTGGTATGGGTAGATTGCCCATTCATGGGGTGGCTTGGTATCGAAAAAAAATTAATATCTCTGCAAAAGATGCAGATAAATCTTTTTACTTAGATATTGATGGCGCAATGTCTTATGCCATGGTTTGGGTAAATGGTAAGTTAGCTGGTGGGTGGCCTTATGGATACAATTCGTTTCGTATTAACTTAACACCTTACATAAAAATCGGTGAAAACAACCAACTTGCCATTCGGTTAGATAATCCATTAAATTCTGCACGTTGGTATTCAGGTGGTGGTATTTATCGCAATGTATGGCTTACAAAAGTAGCTACCACGCATATTGCGCAATGGGGTACTACAGTTAATACGAGCAATGTATCGGCTAAATTAGCAAAAGTAAATATTGCTGTTAACATCGAAAACACATCTTCAAGCGATAAACTCATTCGCATACAAACCAATGTGTATTTATTGGGCAATGGTAAGCAACCATCAATTGGTAAAAAAGTTGCCAGTTTTTCTGCGCAAACAATTACTATAAAAGCAGGTGCAAATACCACAATTACAAACCAAACCTTAATTCAAAATCCACAGCTTTGGGGGCCTTTGCCTACACAGCAACCCAATTTATACAAAGCCATTACCAAATTATACGAAAATAGCAAAGAGCAAGACGTTTACGAAACTGTATTTGGTATCAGGTCGTTAAAGTTTAACCCTAATAATGGCTTATTGGTAAATGGAGAAAAAATTTACATTAAAGGCGTTAACCAACACCATGATTTAGGTGCTTTAGGGGCGGCTTTTAATGTACGTGCAGCCGAACGTCAGTTGCAAATATTGCAAGAATTAGGTTGCAATGCCATTCGTTTATCGCACAATCCACCAGCACCAGAATTGCTAGAATTAACAGATAAAATGGGCTTTTTGGTAATAGATGAAGTGTTTGATTCGTGGGAAAGAAAGAAAACACCTTTAGATTTTCATTTAATTTTTCCAGATTGGTACGAGGCCGATTTACGATCTTTTATTAGAAGAGATAAAAACCACCCATCTGTAATTGCTTGGAGTTTTGGTAATGAGGTAGGTGAACAATACACGGGCCAAGCTGGTGCAGCACTAGCTAAAAAACTATACAATATTGTAAAAGATGAAGATAGTACTAGACCTGCCACCACATCTATCAATTATGCTAAACCCGATATGCCTTTTTCGCAGCAAACAGATATTATTAGCTTAAATT
The DNA here is from genome assembly GCA_030053925.1 of Flavobacterium sp. GTDB lineage: Bacteria > Bacteroidota > Bacteroidia > Chitinophagales > Chitinophagaceae > Parasediminibacterium. Next base: position 28,744 of record JASGCX010000008.1, on the reverse strand, counting down.
ATCAGGGCGAGGGTATTAGAAATGCGGCTGCTTATGCTGGTTTAAAAGGTATTAGAACATCGCCTTTGTACCCTTCATTTCACAAGCAATTTCCAAATAAATTAATTGTAAGTAGCGAAACTGCTTCGCTGTTAAGCACCCGTGGTACCTATATTTTTCCAGTTACAAAATACAATAGCGCACCTGCAAATGATACGTCTGGTGGCGACCCTATTAACCATTATGTTAGTGCTTACGAGCTGTACACTGCACCATTTGGTGCTTCGGCAGATAAAGTTTTTGCCACACAAGATCAGCACCCTTATGTAGCTGGCGAATTTGTGTGGACTGGTTGGGATTATATTGGCGAACCCACACCTTACTATTCGGCTCGAAGTTCATATTGTGGCATTATTGATTTGGCAGGCTTTAAAAAAGATCGCTTTTACCAATACCAATCTCGTTGGAAACCCAACCTTAAAATGGCGCATATTTTACCGCATTGGTCTTGGCCAGAAAGGCTAGGGCAAATAACACCTGTGCATGTATTTTCTGCGGCAGATGAAGCAGAACTATTTGTAAACAATATATCTGTAGGTAGGCAAAAAAGAGGTAAATACGAGTACCGTTTTCATTGGGATAGTGTAAAATATCAACCGGGTGAACTGCGTGTTGTAACGTATAAAAACGGTAAATTTTGGGCCGCCAATACTGTAAAAACCGCAGGTGAACCTGCCAAATTACAATTAGAATCGGACAGACAAGTGATTACTGCCGATGGTGAAGATTTGGCTTTTATAACGCTAACTGTAAAAGATGCAAAAGGTGCCATTGCACCCCGTGCCAATAATACCATTCAATTTGAAATAACAGGCGCAGGCGAAATTGTAGCAACCGATAATGGCGACCCAACAGATTTAGTTGCATTTGCAGACAAACAGCGCAAAGCTTTTAATGGCTTGGCTTTGGCAATAGTACGTACAAAAGAAAAGGTGAAAGGCAATATTACTATAACAGCAAAATCGGCAGGTTTAACAGTTGCAACAACAACAATTCAAGCCAAATAGTTATCAATAAACACTATTTAATTCGAGGCATTTTAACAGAAGAAGCATGAAGCATTTAAAAAAGCACATCAATAAAATACTTATGGTTATTGGTTTATGCCAGTTATCATTATTTATTAAAGCGCAAGCTGACCATGATTTATGGTTGAAAAAAGTAACCCCATTACCAGTAAATATTGTAGCCGCCCAAAAAACAAACTTTGTAAACTTGGCTATACAAGCGTTACAACAAAACTGGCGTGGCAAAGCCAATGCAACGGTAACGCTTTTGGTAAAACAAGATGTTGATATTAAAGATGATGGCTTTAAACTTGCACCAAATAGTATTCAGGCAAATAACCACATAGGCATTTTATATGGTGCTTACGAATTATTGCGTCGTCAACAAACGGGTCAGTTGGTAAATAATGCCGAAATTGTGAACCCATCTTACCAGCAAAGAATTTTAAATCATTGGGATAATTTAGATGGCAGCATTGAACGTGGTTATGCAGGTAAATCAATATTTTGGAAAGGCGATAAAACCACAACCATTACCAATAACGACAGCATACTTTGGCTAGAATACGCTAAAGCAAACGCTTCTATTGGTATTAATGGTAGTGTATTGAATAATGTAAATGCTTCGCCACAAATACTAAGTGCCGATAATTTGCAACGCTTAAAAGCCATAGCCGATGTGTTGCGTACCTATGGCATCAAATCGTATTTAGCCATCAATTTTTCTTCGCCAGTGCGTTTAGGTGGCTTAAAAACTTCCGATCCTTTAGATGCAAACGTTATACAATGGTGGAAAACTAAAACCAAAGAAATTTATGATTTAGTGCCAGATTTTGGAGGCTTTTTGGTAAAAGCTAACAGCGAAGGGCAACCTGGTCCGCAGGATTTTGGTCGCACACATGCCGATGGTGCCAATATGCTAGCTGACATTGTAAAGCCCTACAACGGATTAGTAATGTGGCGTGCTTTTGTGTACAATCCAAATGATAAAGACAGGGCAAAACAAGCCTACAACGAATTTTTACCGCTCGATGGTATGTTTAAAGATAACGTAATTGTACAAGTAAAAAACGGTCCAATCGATTTTCAACCACGAGAACCATTTAGCCCATTATTTGGGGCTATGAAACAAACACCGTTAATGCCCGAAGTTCAGGTTACGCAAGAGTACCTAGGTCACTCACAGCAATTGGTGTTTTTATCTAGTTTATGGGAAGAATTTTTAAAATCCGATACCTATCAACAAGGTAAAGGCAGCACAGTGGCACGTTGCACAGATGGCAGCATTTACAACCAAAAAAATACAGCCATTGCAGGTGTTGCAAATATTGGGTTAGATACCAATTGGTGCGGTCATCCATTTGCGCAAGCAAATTGGTATGCATTTGGCAGATTGGCCTGGAACAATACTTTAACCAGCGAACAAATTGCACATGAATGGCTACAGCAAACATTTTCAAACAATATTTCTGATAAAAACAACCCATTGGCGGTAAACAACTGGGAACGTAATTTTTTGAACCCCGTTAAAAAAATGATGCTTCAAAGCCACGAAGCCGCAGTTAATTACTCTATGCCATTAGGCTTGCACCATATTTTCGCAGGCAATCACCATTATGGGCCAGGGCCTTGGTATGCACCAAAAGGCGTTAGGGTAGATTGGACACCGCCTTATTACCACCAAGCTGCTACAAATGGTATTGGCTTTAATAGAACAGTAACTGGTTCCAACGCTGTAAATCAATATCAACAAACGTTAGCAGCAACCCTAAACCATGCAAACACTTGCCCCGAAATGTATTTGCTCTGGTTTCATCATGTACCTTGGAATTTTAAAATGAAAAGCGGTAAAACCCTATGGGATCAATTGTGCTACCATTATAATAGTGGTGTAAAGCAAGTTCGCCAATTTCAAAAAGTTTGGGATGCCTTAGAGGATTACGTAGATAAAAACACTTTTGCAACTGTACAAAGCAAACTAAAAAGGCAGGTAAAAGATGCACAAGTGTACAAAGATGCTTGCTTGCTATACTTTCAGCAATACAGTAAAATGCCAATACCATACGAACTAGAACGACCTGTGTACGACTTACAACTTCTTCAATCTATAGATATGTTAGAAGTAAATAGATAATTTTTAGAAAAAAATTATAACCAAGTTATTTAAGAACTAAGTAAACAATTAACAAACAAAATAAATGTAACAAGATGACAAGTAAATTTTTTTTAACAGTATGTAGTGGTGTATGCTTGCTAGTAGCGGCGTGTTCACCAAGCCAAAAGATTAGTATAACCAAGGCCAATTCGTTAAAAGAAGCCTACAAGAACAATTTTTTAATTGGTGCTGCACTCAATACCTCGCAAATACAAGAGCATGATTCGGTGGCTGATAATATTATTAAACAACATTTTAGTGCTGCCACACCAGAAAATATTATGAAGGCCGAAATTATTCATCCAGCATGGGACACATATAATTTTGACTTAGCAGATAAATTAGTGGCCTACGGCGCAAAAAATAATATTAAAATAAATGCCCACACACTTATATGGCATAGTCAATTGCCTTCATTTATTAGAGGTATAAAAAGTGCCGATAGTATTAAACTATACATGGAAAACCATATTAATACTGTTGCTGCACGCTACAATGGCAAAGTATATTCTTGGGATGTTGTAAATGAAGCCTTAAACGAAGATGGCACATTACGCAACTCTGTTTTTCTGCAAAAATTAGGACCAGATTATATTGTAGAAGCATTTAGGCTAGCACAAAAAGCTGCGCCAGATACTAAACTTTATTACAACGATTACAACATTGAGCAGCCAAAGAAAAGGGCAGGAACCATTGAAATTATTAAAAAAATTAAAGCAGCAGGCGTAAGAATTGATGGTGTAGGTATTCAAGGGCATTGGCACATGAACGATGCGCCGCTTGATAAGATTGAAGAAAGTATTAAAGAATTTTCTGCACTAGGTATTGAAGTAATGTTTACCGAATTGGATTTAAGCGTTTTGCCAAATCCTAGAGGTAGAAATAATTCTGCCGATATTGCTGCCACTACTGCATACAACGAGTCTATTAATCCATATAAAAATGGTATGCCCGATTCTGTACAACAAAAGCTAGCAAAATCATACGAACAATTGTTTCAGTTATTTTTAAAATACAAAAAAAACGTAACCCGAGTAACTTTTTGGGGTGTTGATGATGGTCAATCTTGGTTAAACGATTTTCCGGTGCGTGGCCGTACCAATTATGCCTTATTGTTCGATAGAAAACTGCAACCTAAGAAAGCTTTTTATAGCCTCATTGATTTAAAAAATAATTAATAAAGCTAACACTTAAAATTAACAAACATGGCCATTGAAAAAATAGAAAAATTATCGATAATTGAAAAAGTTGGGTATAGTTTAGGCGATTTAGCTGCCAACTTAGTATTTCAAACATTGGTAACATGGATATCTTACTATTACCTTAATATTTACGGATTAAAATCAGAACATGCATCATTACTTACATTAATTGTAGGGTTAACTGCTGCATTTGTATTTAACCCTATTATGGGTGCCATTGCAGACAGAACAAAAAGTAGATGGGGCAAATTTAGGCCCTGGATTTTATGGACGGCCATACCGCTAGGTGTAGTATCGTTACTAGCTTTTAAGACACCCGATTTTGCATACAGTGGTAAAGTAATTTATGCTGCAATAACTTATGCCCTGCTATTGTTGTTGTACGCTGCCAATAATTTACCTTATTCGGCATTAAGTGGTGTTATTACCGGCAATATGAAAGAGCGCAATAGCATTGGCTCTTATCGTTTTGTGGCGGTAATGTTTGCACAATTTTTTGTACAGGTTTTTATGTACAATTTTATTATAAAAGCTGGTGGTGGTACCGATACAGAATCAATGAAAATTGGTATATCTAAAGTAATGACGGTACTTGCCATTATTGGTACAGTGATGTTGATTATTTGCTTTCTTACCACCAAAGAAAGAGTAATACCCAAGCCCCAACAAAAATCAAGTTTAAAAGAAGATTTAGCTGATTTATCAAAAAATAAGCCATGGGTAATTATGCTGTTGGTAACCACACTTGTATTTATAACTTTAGCCATGAAAGGCGGTTCCTATGTATATTATTTTGAAAATTATGTAGATAAAGCAAGTCTTACAGCATTTTTAGAACCATTTAAAAACTTTCTGCCAACTTTTGAGAACGATACTTCATTGGGTTTAGGCGTGTTTAATGGTGGCGGTATTTTAGTAGGTTTAATTGGCATTATGCTATCACAGCAATTTGCCAATAAATATGGCAAACGCAATGTATTTATGGCATCGCTATTTATCTCTACACTTTTTATTATTACCTTCTACTTTTTTCCACCAACATCTATCGCAATTATTTTTGGTGCACAAATATTACATGGCTTTTTTTATGGTATAAGTACGCCAATATTATGGACTATGATTGCTGACGTGGCCGATTTTAGCGAATGGAAAAACAATAGAAGGGCAACAGCTATTATTTTTTCTGCTATGATGGTAGGCTTAAAAGCTGGCTTAAGTGTTGGTAATTCATTAATTTTATTTATTCTAAGTAAATATAATTATGTTGCCAATTCAACCGTTGGTCAGTCAGCTACTGCAATTACAGGTACTAAAATGTTGATTAGTATTTTTCCTGCCCTGCCTTTTCTTATTGCTGTGGCGTTATTGTTTTTTTATGAAATAGATAAAAAGAAAGAAATAGAAATTGAAAGCGATTTAAAAACAAGACGTGCTGCATAATATTTAATTTTTCAATCACCAATTTTTATTTACAAATGCCAGAAGATAGTATAGAACATATTGATTTTGATATACTTAATAGCAAAGCTATATCTCAACCACTCGTTACTAATATTTACACTGCCGACCCATCTGCACATGTGTTTAATGGAAAAATTTATATTTATCCATCGCATGATGTAGATGCAGGAGACGCTTTTGATGATTTAGGTAGCCATTTTGCAATGGAAGATTACCATATTTTATCAATGGATTCACCCACAAGCCCGGCTGTAGATAATGGCGTAGCCTTACATGTAAACGATGTTGCTTGGGCTAAAAAACAAATGTGGGCACCAGATGCTAATGAAAAAAATGGTACATATTATTTGTTTTTTCCTGCAAAAGATTACGAGGGCATTTTTCGCATTGGTGTGGCTACAAGTAGCTCGCCCGTGGGTCCTTTTACACCGCAACCACAAGCTATTAAAAACAGTTTCTCAATAGATCCTGCAGTTTTTAAAGACACAGATGGTAGTTATTATATGTATTTTGGTGGTATTTGGGGCGGTCAATTACAACGCTGGCGTAATGGTGTATTTAATGCCCAGCAACCCGAAAGCCCTTTTGCTTTTTTGCCTAATGCAAATGAACCAGCGTTGTGCGCTAAAGTAGCCAAACTAACTAATAATTTGCTTGAATTTGATGAAACACCAAAAGATGTGTTGATTGTGGATGAAAATGGAAAACCCTTGTTGCAAGGCCATACCGATAAACGTTTTTTTGAAGCATCTTGGGTGCATAAATACAATGGCAAATATTACTTTTCATATTCAACCGGCGATACGCATTTTCTGTGTTATGCCATTGGCAATAATCCTTATGGACCATTCACCTACGGCGGCAAAATTCTAGAACCTGTAGTAGGATGGACATCGCACCATTCCATCTGTGAATTTAATGGTAAATGGTATTTATTTTACCACGATAGTAGTTTAAGTAAAGGTGTAACACATTTGCGCAGCGTAAAACTTACAGAATTAATACATGACAAAAATGGTAAGATAGTTACCATTGAGCCATATAAATAACTAATAGTGTGCAGTATTAAATATATTGCTGCATACTAATTTTATAAAAAAGAAACCATCAAAAAATTTGTATGCTTTCTGATGGTGCTTGCCCTGTAAAAGCAGATATATAATAATATAAATTACTGTTGTACGAGATAAATTTATCAATAAATGCGGCTATTGGGCCACCCTTTCTCAATTTTACTACAACTAAACAAACAACATTGGTATTAATAAAAATAGCAATTATGTTACACTGCCCATATTTACCCAACTGCTTTTTTTAATAAGCCGCTTCAAGTAGCTAATGCACCATTGAAGTATTAAAAGGCTTTCAACGCATTACTTTTAAAGCTGGCGAAACTAGGTTGCTAGTGTTTGATATTAAACGAAAACAGTAATTGTTGGTAAATGATGAAGGTAAATTTTATCAACCAAAAAGTACAATTACAGTAAGTATTGGCGGTGGGCAGCCTAGTGTAAAAAACAAAACAACAAGCCATGTAGTAGTCTAAAAATTATTAATACAATAATTAGTTTTTTGTTGGCAACAATAACTATTGCAAAACATACTTATATTTTGCAAAGGATAAAAATTAGAAATGATGATGCAAAACAGAATGGAACAATGTATGCGATGGTTTGGCCCTAATGACCCTGTTAATTTGTGGGATATTAAACAAGCCGGATGCACAGGTGTGGTTACAGCTTTACACCATATTGCGGTAGGTGATGTTTGGGCGGTGAACGAAATAATGAAGCGTAAAAATGAAATAGAAGCCGTAGGATTAACATGGACGGTTATAGAAAGCTTACCCGTAAGCGAAGATATAAAACAGCAAAACGGTAATTACCTAAAGCACATTGAAAACTATAAAGAAAGCCTTAAAAATGTAGCTGCTTGTGGCTTAAAGGTGGTTACTTACAATTTTATGCCTATTCTCGATTGGGTGAGAACAGATATAGCTTATACAATGCCAAATGGCAGTAAAGCACTTTATTTTGAACGTGCAGCATTTATGGCTTTCGACTTATTTATGTTAAAGCGGCCTAACGCAGAAAAAGATTATTCACCAGCAGCAATAGAAATTGCAAAAGCAAAGTATGCAACTATGTGTGAAAATGAGAAAGCAACGCTTTTTCAAAATACCATGTTGGGCTTGCCAGGAAGTACAGAAGCGTTTACGCCAACACAAATATTGGCTGCACTAGAAAATTACAAGCATATAGATGCCGCAAAATTGAAGGCGCATCTATTTTATTTTTTAAAGCAAATAATACCAATAGCCGAAGAATATGATGTTAAAATGGCCATTCATCCAGACGATCCGCCATATTCAATATTAGGTTTACCTCGTATTGTTTGTACCGAGAAGGATGTTGAAGAATTATTAGCGGCAGCACCATCTACGGCCAACGGCTTATGTTTTTGTACAGGTTCTTTTGGTGCAAGACCAGATAACGATTTGTTGAAAATGCTACAGCTATTTGGCAACCATGTTCATTTCTTGCATTTGCGTAGCACTAAAAAAGATGCCGAGGGGAATTTTTATGAAGCAAATCATTTAGATGGTGATGCCGATATGTATGCCATTATTAAGCAGGCATTAATAATTATGAAAGCAAGAAACATTTGTTTACCCATGCGACCAGACCACGGCCATCAAATGCTAGATGACCTTAAAAAAACAACCTATCCAGGTTATTCTGCAATTGGTAGATTAAAAGGGCTTGCAGAATTAAGAGGTTTAGAATATGGTATTGCTCGCTCATTAAATTTCTAATTTAGTAGTTGCTCATCAAACTAAATATTTTTATGAAAAAAGTAGTTTTAGGTGTAATGGACATTTGTGGAGGTTTTTTTTTAGACGGTTAGCTCAAGTGAACAAAATAGTGGTGTTTATTTATACGCAATATTTAAGAAATAAAGGTAAAAAAAAATCAAAAATGTAATCGGTTGCAAATTCAAATAAATTATTTACTTTTGAAAAGTAGATATTGACCGTATAGAATGTTTTATTAGAAATACAGTAGTCTTGAAATTGCTTTTAAATGATATTTTTTTAGTTGCCAACAATTATTTTTAATGCATATTCATACAGTCTAGCTATTTTTAGATTGTAAAAATTTTGAAGTGCTAATAAATATTTACGACTAGATTAAGTAAACAATTGCCAAAAAATGAATGATTGCGTAAATGTCGATGATGCCGTTTTATTAGAGCGCTTATCAACAGGTGATAAAGCTGCTTATACAGAAATTTACAATCGTTATTGGCAAAAGCTTTTTGCTGTAGCAGCTAATAAATTAAATAACCTTGCAGATGCTGAAGAGATAGTGCAAGACATTTTTCTTGAATTGTGGAATAGGAGAGTGTCGCTAGTTATTACTTCAAAACTTTCCTCTTATTTAAGTGTATCTGTTTCCTATAAAGTTATTAATGTTTTAGCCAAAAGAAATGTTCAAAATAGGTATCAGCAATATGCCATTTCGAGTTCTCCTTTAGCAGATTACTCAACTATTCAATGGCTCGAATTTGAAGAACTGAGAGAAAGATTTTTAAATCAGGTAGCACAATTGCCAGAAAAATGCCAATTAGTTTTTAAGTTAAGCAGAGAAGAAAATCTTTCTTATAAAGAAATTGCTAAACAATTATCAATCTCAGAAAAAACAGTTGAGGCGCATTTGTCAAAAGCCAGACATATTTTGAAAATGAATTTAACTAGCACTATTATTACTGCAACACTGTCTTTAAAAATGTTTTTAGAACAACTTCCTTAATAAAATCCTAAATTTTTTTTTGTATTCACTAAGGGTTTATGTTTAGTAAGCTGACTTATAGTGAAACCTTGCTTGATGCTTAATGCCACTAAGGATACAAACTATTACCAACAACTTGCCGAAAAGCTTTTAAATGGCACTATTTCGCCAAAAGAAGAAATGGTGTTTTTTGATTGGTATAATAGCCAACAAGATACACCAATTGAAATACCTATATTATTTGCAAAAAGTAGCGAAGCTTTAAAACAAAGGATATGGCAAAATATTAAACAACAACAAACACCAAAAAAAACACCGCTTGCTTTATTGTCATTTTTAACTGTAAAAAATGTTGCGGCTGCCACTATTGTAACAATATTAGGTGTTACAACTATTTATTTACTAAAAAAAAATCCCTCAACTAAGCCGGTAGCTACAACAGTAAATGAAAAGCCCAAGCCTATTTTGCCTGGTGGTAATAAGGCTACTTTAACGCTTGCAAATGGCGAGGTTGTTGCCTTAGACGATGCAAACAATGGCCAAATATCTAGCCAAGGTAATGTTGTGGTGGTAAAGCTTAAAAGTGGTTTGTTGTCTTATCAGCAAGTTGGTACTTCTGCTCAAATGCCTGTAGCGGCAATTAATGTTTTGTCAACACCAAGGGGTGGTCAGTATCAAGTTGAGTTGCCAGATGGTTCTAAAGTGTGGCTAAACTCGTACTCATCTTTAAAATATCCAACCTTTTTTTCGGGTAAAGAACGTGTAGTAGAACTTAATGGTGAAGGCTATTTTGAAGTAGCTAAAAACAAGGATATGCCGTTTAAAGTTAAGGTTAATAACATGGAGGTAGCGGTACTTGGAACACACTTTAATATTATGGCGTATAACAATGAAAGTTCTATAAATACCACACTTTTAGAAGGTTTGGTAAAAATATCTACCCCAAAAGGTGGTAGAACTATAAAGCCTGGTGAGCAGGCAAAACTAGCTACTAGCGGTACTTTAAGCGTTGTAAACGCAGAAATTGAAGAAGCAATGGCATGGAAGAATGGCTTTTTTCAATTTAATAGTGCCGATATGCAAACTGTAATAAGGCAAATAAACAGATGGTACGATGTAGATATTGTTTACAATGGTGATGTGGATGCCCATTTTACAGGAACGATATCTAGAAGCGTAGAAGCAGACAAAGTGCTAAAAAAGCTACAGCTTACGGGCGCTTTTAAATACGAAATACGAAATAAACAAGTTTTTATCACCAAATAAAATACATACTATGGTTTTAACTGATACATGATACAGCTAAAAAAATTGCAATAACACTTGCAATAAAAAAATGCCAGTTAAACTCAATAAAAAGCCGAAAATGTTCGCAGCATTTTCGGCCACAGATTTCGCTAAAAATCTGCCTGTTTGAGCTTAACAAAATACAGTTCAAGTATTTCAATTTTTAAACTAAACACCACAAATATATGCTATCAATTGCTAAAGGCTGGCGTATTTATTGCAAAAATAAAACGCCTAATTCGCTGTCCTTATTAGATTCTCAAATCGTTAAGGTTATGAAAATTACTACTTTTATCTTACTAGTTGCCTGTTTAAAAGTAAGCGCCAATGCTAGTGCGCAACAGGTTACCCTTTCTCAAAAAAATGTTTCTATTGAGAAAGTTTTTAAAGAAATCAAAAAACAAGTTGGCTACTCATTTCTATACACAGATGAGTTGGTGCAAAAGGCTACCAAAGTAACCGTAGAGGCAAAAAACACACCGTTAACCTTGTTTTTAGATCAGTTATTTATGAACCAGCCTTTATCTTATGTTATTGTTGATCAAACAATAATTGTAAAGAGCAAAGTACAGGTAGTGCCAGCCGCAGAAACACCAGCCGCTATTGCGCCACCTATAAAAATTACTGGTAAAATTACCGGCGAAAACAACGCTCCTCTCGAAGCAGTTTCGGTAGTAGTTAAGGGTACTAAAATGGGTACAAGTACAAGTGCCAACGGTACCTATTCTATTACAGTAGCAGAACCTGGTGTAATACTGGTTTTTTCATCTATTGGCTACGAAACAAAGGAAGTAAAAGTGACTACTAGTAGCACTGAAATTTCATTTACCATGCTTGCTACAAGTATTAAAATGGAAGAATTGGTTGTAGTAGGTTATGGGTCTCAGAAAAAGAAAGATGTAACCGGTTCAGTTGTATCTATTGGGGAAAAAGCATTACATGAAGTGCCTGTAGCAAACTTGCAACAAGCCTTACAGGGTAGAGCAGCAGGTTTAGAGGTGCAGCAAGTAGGTACAAGGCCAGGCGCTGGTGCTGTAATAAGAATACGTGGCGAAAGAACAATAAATGGCTCTAACGATCCTTTAATCATTTTAGATGGCATTCCATTTGAGGGCGGAAACTTAAATGATATTAATCCAGATGAAGTGGCTTCTGTTGATGTTTTAAAAGATGCATCTGCGACTGCTATTTATGGCTCTCGTGGTTCTAATGGTGTAATTCTTATTACTACTAAAAAAGGCAAACCTGGTGAATCAAAATTATCTTACAATGGTTATTACGGAATTGCATCTGTACGTAACCGTTATCAAGTATTTAACGCTAATGAATATGTGGCTATGAGGGATTTAGCCAATAATGCTTCGGCACCTTACATGCCCGAAGAATTAGCGTCAAGGGTTAACGGGCTATCTACAAACTGGCAAGATTTAATGTATCAAAATGGTTTTGTTACTAACCACAACCTGTCTGTTTCGGGCGGTACATCTAGTGGAAGCACTTATTCATTAGGAGGCGGCTATTTTAAAGAAACCACTGTATTGCCAGGGCAAAATTTTGGTCGTTATTCATTGAGAGCTACCATTGATACTAAGATTGGTAAAAAGTTGAAAATTGGTTTAAACACAATGAACACATTGAGTATTACCAATGGCTCTCAGTTTAACAACCCTATGTTTCCAATTATAACACTAAGCCCTCTAATGCCATCTACAAGTGATACAACAGTGGCAGGTAATACTACCGACAGACCTTCGCAATACAATCCATTATTATTAAAAAATAACAATGGTAGCTGGGTAGATAAAGTACGTAGATTACGTACATTCAATACCTTGTATGCCGAGTACCAAATTACAACGGGTTTGAAATACCGCTTAAATGTGGGCTTAGATTATAGACTGCAAGAAAATAATCAGTTTCAAAAATCTGATAAACCATTATCTCCAAGTTATTTCAGAGCCAAAAAAGGCAACACAGCTACTGTAAATAATGCCGAAGGATATGGCTATACTTTAGAGAATATTCTTACTTATGATAAAACAATTGGTAAGCATAAATTTACTTTTACTGGTTTGTATAGTTTTCAAGAAGATCGCAGCCACAATACTTTAGTAAGCAAAGACTCTATCGATGAAGATTTTATACAGTTCTATAATTTAGGCCAAGCCAGTGCATCCAACACAAGTAAGCCTACTGTAAGTGGTTCTGAAACTACTTATGCACTAGAATCTTATATGGCAAGGCTTAATTATTCCTTTAACGAAAAATACATGGCAACCCTTACTTATAGATTAGATGGTTCGTCACGTTTGGCACCAGGCAATAAGTACAAAAGCTACCCAGCACTTTCTTTTGGATGGAATATATCTAGTGAGGATTTTATGAAAAAAATAACTTTCCTAGATATTTTGAAACTTAGAGCGGGTGTTGGCCAAACATCAAACCAATCCATTAGTCCTTATACTTCTTTAGGTCTCGTATCGCCGTACAATTATAATGGCTATTATTCTCCTTCGGCACCTGGTGGTACCATCCGTTATAACTATGGACCAACAACTATTGTTACAGGTTATAATTTAGTAACATTACCAAATCCAAATTTAGATTGGGAATATACAAAAACTATCAATTTAGGTTTAGATTTTAGTTTCTTAAAAGGTCGTATATCGGGTTCATTGGAGTGGTATAAATCTAGCACAAATAATATTTTATACGGTATTGCATTACCTGTTACTTCTGGCGTTGCTGGTAACTACACTACAAATATTGGTGAAATGGAAAATAAGGGGTTAGAATTTACAGTTAGTACCATTAACGTTAAAAAGCAAAACTTCTCATGGTCTACCGATTTAAACCTTTTTGGCAATAGAAACAAGTTGTTGAAATTAAATGATGGATTTAAAAATAATATTGGCAGTCAGTTATTTATTGGTCAACCATTAAGTGCCATCTACGACTACAATAAACTAGGTGTATGGCAAATAAGCGAAGCTGCAGAAGCTGCTAAATATGGCAACAAACCTGGTGATATTAAATTGGAAGATTTGAATGGTGATGGAAAATTTGACCCAGCTAACGATAGAAAAGTAATAGGAAGTGGTCAAGCAAAAATTCAAGGAGGTATAACAAACCGCTTTACATACAAAAATTTTGATTTCTCGTTTGTTGTATATGCTCGTTTTGGTGGTTTATTGGTAAGCCAAGTTTACCAACCATTTGCAGCCTACACCAATTTAACCGATGGTGTAAGAAATGCCATTAAAACAAATTATTGGACACCAACAAACCCAACAAACGATTTCCCAATTGCTAATTTTACGTCTCGTTCAAGACCTATAACTACCGATTGGACAACCCTAGGTTATTATGATGCCAGTTTTATAAAAGTACGTAGTATTAACTTTGGTTATACACTTTCTCCAAGCCTTATTAGTAAACTAAAAATTCAGTCTCTAAGGGCATATATAGCAGTGCAAAATCCATTTGTATTATATTCTCCTTATATGCGCAAAATTGGCGGTGTTGACCCCGAAGCAACAGGTACAGGCAATCAAGGTGTGCAAAATCCTGGTAACCTCTCTAGCAGGGCACTAACAATTGGTTTAAATACCCCACCTACAGTTGCTGTAAACGTAGGATTGAATATTACCTTATAAATAAAAAAAATATTGATATGGAAAAGACATTTTCGAAAATATCAGCAGCTTTTATTAGTTGCCTGTTACTTATAGCAAGCAGTTGCTCAAAAAAATTGATAGAGGAGCCAAAGACTGTATTTACAATTGAATACCTTAAAACTGCCAATGGCTTGCAAAGTGGTACAGTTGCCTTGTATTCAGGAATGCGTTATATATATGGCCCTAATGGTGGCCTTAACACAATGAACTCTGGTACCGATGAATGGTCTTTAGGTGACCAAGGTGCTAGTAGTGGCCTAGATTGTGGTGCCTACAATTTAAACTCTACCAATGGCGATATTTTAACCCCATGGAACAGAAGTTTCAACAATATTAATCTAGCCAATGGCATTATTGCATTTGCTCCAAGTATAACAATGGATGCTAACTTGAAGGCAAAAATTGTTGCAGAAGCTCACTTTTTTAGAGGATTGTATTATTTTGGTTTAGTACAACAGTTTGGTGCAGTGCCTTTAGACTTAGGTAGTGGCGATTCGGCTTTTAATCAACAACCTTTTCAAGGCTTTAATAGGTTAGTACCTGATTTGCTGAAAAAGAATTATCAATTAATTATTAACGATTTTACCTACGCCAGTCAAAATTTACCAACTGCAAGACCTGCTAATGGTGGATTTTATATTTACAAAGCCGCAGCTTATCACATGCTAGCAAAAGCGTACTTATTTAGAAGTTACAATGCTACTGCAAAGCAACCTACTGATTTTAAAAGCGCTTGGGATGCCGCAAAATATGTAATAGATAATCAAGCTTCTTTGGGTAATTCGCTTTTAACAGATTATGCAGATATTCATAAAGAAGGAAATGATTATAACGCTGAAATTCTGTATTCTGTAGAAAGAATACAAGGCAGCCCTTTTGATAACGAAACAAACGACGTGTCAAATGAATTTTCTGGAAAAGCCAATATGTCTTGCAATTGGTTTAATAGCAACTATCAAAACAATGTATCCATAAATGGTGCTTTTCCTTGCGATAGGGTAATACAATACATGAGACCCTTACGCCAGCTAGCACCTAATCCTTGGTTAATTGATTCGGCTTTTGCAGACAAGAGAAATGATAGTAGATACGATAATACTTTTAGAACAGTATGGTTGGCAACAAATAATAATGCAGCCGCTTCAGGAGTTAGAGTAGGAGACACGGCATATTTCTTGGCACCTAGTAAAGCTTACGGCGATTCTCTTAAAGCATTGGGTACTAAAAAATATATTATTCTAGATCCTACACAGTTTTACTTAGTATCACGACCAGCATATCAACTATATCCTTCATTAAAAAAATACGATGATAATAAAAGAGCAACTATTCAAGATGCTTCTGGAAGACCATTTGTTGTATCTAAATTATCTGAAGTTTATTTAGAAGCTGCCGAAGCTGCTATATTAGATGGTAGGCCCGCAGATGCATTGCCATTAATTCTTACGTTACGCCAAAGGGCTGCTTATCGCCCAGGTTTAAGTACTGCCGAGTTAAGTGCTAGGCAAGCAGTAATGCGATCAAAAAATGTAGGTACTGCTACTGTTCCAAGCTATGTAAACTTAACCGCTGCTGATATGACTGTTGATTTTGTGATGACAGAAAGGTCACGAGAATTATGCGGTGAAAGCCTTCGTTGGACAGATTTGGCTTGCCGTGGTTTGTTGATAGAGTATGTAAAAAATAGAGCACGCAACCCTGTGGCAGCACCAAAAATTCAACCACATCATGTGCTAAGACCCATACCACAAAGTCAATTAGATGCAAGTATCATTTCTAACCCTGCATCGTATCAAAACCCAGGTTATTAATGCATCAAAATTGTAGACCAAAAAATAAATTACAATGAAAAAAATATTTTTTAGAATAACAACTCCTTTAGCATTTGTAGTAATGGCATTTAGTGCTTGTACTAAAATGAATGACATAGGTGTACTAAATACAAGTGGCTATACAGACACTTCTTCCGCTTTAAAAGATGTTGGTAATGGCGGTTTTATAGGAGTAGCTATTGATTTTCCTGCAATGGTTACAAATTCAACCTACTCAACTGTTGTAAAGAGAGACTTTAATCAAGTAACTTTTGGTAATTTGATGAAACATTCGTCTATAGTTAAAGACAATGGTACTATGGATTTTACCAATACAGATGCATTGGTAGCTTCAGTAGGTTCAATGGATATTTTTGGACACACTTTAGGATGGCATTCTCAACAAAACACAACTTGGCTTAAAAGCTATTCTGGCCTTGTGGTACCTGCGGCTATCGAATTAGCAACAAATCCGAGTTTTGAGTCTGGATTAACAGGTTGGTCTATCTTTAATACTAATGGTGCTACAATTGCTGCAAGCACAGCAACAGGTGATGCAAAAACTGGCACAGGTTGTATGAAGGTTGTTAACCCAACTGCTCAAACTGGTAATCAATGGAAAGTACAAGTGTCTAGTGCTGCTTTTGCTACTACTTCTGGCAAGCAATATGTTATTTCATATTGGGTAAAAGCAGCAAGTGCTGGTGGTTCTATTCGATTATCAACTGGCCCAACTAGCGCACAATATCAAGGTGATCAACCTATTGGTACAGCTTGGCAGCAAGTAAGCTGGACAATTACCGCTAGTTTAACGTCTATGACATTTTTGTTTGACATGGGGCAAGCGGCAAACACTTATTTTATAGATGATGTAAGTGTGAAAGAAGTAGTTCCTGTGCCAGCAGGTAGCGCAATAGCTGCTAAATTAGATACCGCATTGGGTACATATATTACTACAATGGTTAACCGTTATAAAACAAAAGTAAAAGCCTGGGATGTAATAAATGAGTTACTTGATGACAACGGAAATTTAAGAAACAATGCAAACACTACAGCAGCAGCAAATGTGTTGGTATGGTCTCACTATTTAGGTAGAGATTACGCATTGAAAGCGTTTAATTATGCTAAAGCAGCTGACCCATCGGCCCTATTGTTTATTAACGATTATAACTTGGAAGCAAAACCAGCAAAATTAGATTCATTAATAGCAATGGTGGCAGAGTTAAAAGGGCGTGGTGCTAAAATTGATGGTATTGGTACACAAATGCATATTACTCGTAACACTAGTTTAAATGATATAGATAAAATGTTTATAAAGCTGGCTGCAACTGGGCTAAAAGTTCACGTTTCTGAACTTGATGTAAGAATTAATCCATCTGTTGTATCTGGTTATATTTTAACGCCTTTAGAACAAAACTATCAGGCGCAGATATATAGCTATCTTGTAAAATCATATCTTAAAAATGTTCCCAAAGCGCAGCAGTATGGTATTACAGTTTGGGGCTTAACCGACGACTCTAGTTGGTTGTACAATAGTGGTAAAGATTTTCCATTAATGTACAATGCTGATTATTCAAAAAAGCAAGCTTACGCTGCTGTATTACAAGCACTTAAAGGTTTGTAAACCAAGTTTATTGATTACTTCGTGTAGGGTAGAATGTATTTTCTATCCTACATTTTTAATGCGCACTTTTGGCTATAATATTACTCACCATTGCAGAATTTGCAATTAAGTTGTCATTTGCCCAAACTAGCAATAAGTCTGCAATAAAGTTAGAAAAGAAAAATAATTACAGCACTTTTTTGGTAAAGCATAAGCCTTTTTTAGCGTTAGGCGGCAAACTAGAACATTACCAGGTTAATGAACAAAATAGTTGTTTTTCTTTAACATTACAGGCCTGGTTTAGTTGTTTATTTTTTCAAAGTTATGTTTGCTAATGTAGTAAAATACAAGTACTTCTACCTAAGCCTTTCATTGCTTGTTTCTGAAAAAATAATTTTTTAAAGAAGTGCTTTTGGTGCAAATAAAAAGCGTTCAAGGTGCTTGAAAACCTAAAACGCTTGTTGTTGTTGTGATTCCGCAGGGGCTCGAACCCTGGACCCGCTGATTAAGAGTCAGCTGCTCTACCAACTGAGCTACGAAATCTTTTGTTGGGCTGCAAATATAACTGCATCTAACAAAAAAAGTTCAATGAGTTTTTAAAAGAAAATTGACCAAGCTTTTATAGTTTGCAGCCTTAATGAAAAGCATGGAAAAATTTGCAGTGATTGTAGCGGGTGGTTCGGGGCAACGGATGGGAAATAGTACGCCTAAGCAATTTCTTTTGTTACAAAACAAGCCTTTGTTATGGCACACAATTAATAGCTTTTTACAAGCTTTTAACGATATATCCATTATACTGGTATTGCCTCCCATACATCTACAAATGGGAGAGGATATTGCTGCTGATTTTCCTACTAAAAATATTCAAATAACCAGTGGTGGAGCTACACGTTTTCATTCGGTTCAAAATGGATTGAAGTTGGTAAATAGTGTGGATAGTATTGTGTTTGTGCATGATGGGGTTCGTTGTTTAATAACGCCTCTTTTAATACAGAACTGTTACAATGCTGCGGCGAAGCATGGCTCGGCAATACCTGCTGTTGCGGCAACCGACAGTATAAGAATTGCGACAAGTAACAACGAATCGGTGGTTGAAGATAGAAGCAAGGTTCGTATTGTGCAAACACCACAAACCTTTAAAGCGGCTATTTTATTGCCAGCATTTCAGCAGAATTACAATGATGCGTTTACAGATGAAGCTACGGTTGTGGAAGCCAGTGGTGTCAAGGTTTTTTTAACGGAAGGTGATTATGCGAATATTAAAATTACAAGACCAATAGACTTGTTAATTGCCCAGAAAATATTGGAAGAAAGGCTACCGCTTCAATAAATGAATGGGCCATGGTAGCTTATTGAAATGCCATTTAAAATAAGGTTGATTAATAGCACCTGTACTTTCATAAAAAGACTTAACACCGGGCAAATCGCTTCCTTCAAAATCAAAAATCATATTTTGACTAGATAATTCTTGCAACAAATGATCGTACAGAAAATAATTGGCTTCATTTTTTCGACCAGCTTCTGTTGTATAATTGATAAGATTGTAATAACGTTTATTATCCTTCAATAACAACACGATGCTTTGCAATTCATCAGTTGAATTAACCACTTTTCTAAGCACTAAATTGTTAAAAGAAAGTTGCTTACATATTGCCTTCAATGCATTGAAGGAATCGATCGCTACATGCCTCACCTTATCTTGATTGTATTGATAAAAAAGCTGGATAGCCTCTTCAATGTTTTCGAAAGACTGGTAGGTTAAATGTTGATGCGAAGCCCTGTTTACATTTTTGCCAAACGACTTTTTATAACTGGCTTTTATAGCATTATAATCCTTGTTCAAATCAATCACATAATTGTTGCACAACGCCCCTTCAAGTCGATGGGTAAACGCTATATTTTGATAATTGAAAAGATAAGAGCCATAATTGCTAAAGCTATGAATAGCTTGATACAATTGAGTTTCAGGTGTTTTTGTTGCGCCGATAATTCCCAATTGTTGAACAAAAGGGGGGGTGTATAAGTAGCGAATCCCCCATTTTTTTCGCCAAGGTAATGGCATGATGGCTTCATAATCATTGATCACCAAGCCACTCCAATTGTCTGTTAATAGATTCAAGTAAAACGACCGTGAATAAATGAAACCATTGCCACTATTTGCTACACATGCATCCCACTTTTCTAAGTCAATAGCATGTGCAGGCAATATGTTTATTTGTTGCACCATCGTTACAGTGGTATGTATTTACTCAACTTGTGTAAACTTAGTTTTTGAATATCAATACTGAAAGAAACAGTTTTTAAAAAGCTACCTTCACCTAGTACCGATTTGTTGTAATCTCTAAATACCTTACTGCTTAAAATAGGGAAGTACACATTTACAATATCCTTTAATAGCGGCACTTGTAGGCCTGCATCGTATAAAAAGCGACTGCTACTAGCATTGTCTTGCCAAGCCTCTGCATAAGTACCAATATCTACAAAAAACTTCAGTGGAATTTTAAAAGGTAGTATTTGTAGTGGGTTAATTTTATCGGGTATGTTACCCTCAAAATTAACTGCCATCAACCAATTATCTGTTTTACCCACTTTGCTACTTAGTAAGTCTGTACGTACTTTAAAGAACCCATCACGCTGCATTATTTGCTGGCTAGTAAAGCCTTCAAATTCGTTTCTGCCAATAAAATAATCGCTGTAAGTATAATCTTCATTGCCTTTAGGGCCACTTAGGTTTAAATGATAGGGAGATGTTTGGTAAGCGGTAATAAAGGTTTTGCTTTGTAGGTAAAAGAATTTGCCCGCAAAAAAACGAGCATTAATGCCGCCTTTATTATGTACATAATTAAAGAAATAGTTACCAGTAAAACCTGCTCTTACAAAGTTGCTGCCTTGGTCTATGGTAATATTGGTATTAAATGGATACAAAGCCCTGTTGTTACTCCAATTAATTTTTAGTTGGTTAATGTAAGATTGCTCTGCCTTTGTGCTCGCAACATCAATATTGCCGCTAGGTGTGCTTATTGTTTGAAAGTGCAAAGCGTCTTCGGTTAATAAAAATGTACGTAATTGAAAGCTTAGTTTTTCAGTTGAGCGAATGTCTTTATTGTAAATGGTGTATTTAACCGAAGGCACTATTCTTGTTACCCCTTGAAAAATTTTTGCTTCTTGGTTCTTTGGTTGAAAACCATATACCGTGTACTTGGCAATACTTGAAGAAAATTCTAGCCAACTATGTTGCTTAAATACATTGTATGATGCCCTGCCAAATACATTAAAAGCCTTGCTACCAGTAGCATACATAGGCATTACTACAAAATTAAACTTCTGCAATGGTACTTGGTAGTTATGTATGTATGCACCTACCATTAGTTTGTCGTAATGATTAAAACCAATGGCTGGTACTATAGAAATTTGCTGTGTGAGATAGTTGGGCTTTAAAGGTGGCAATACTTTAAAGCTAATTGTTTTTTTTGTGTTTGCAAATGTTTGTGAGGCAGTATTTGCTGTAAACAATTGTTGGTATAAACTATCAATTTTTTGTGCGCTATTTGCCTCTATAGCTTGTTTAAAATTGATGGGGTAAGGGTGCTTAAACTGCCATTGCTTATAATATTGTTGCATGGCATTTTTAAAAGTAGTAGCACCTAATTGCTGCTCTAGTTGTTGCAGCCATTTGCTAGCTTTTATATACACATACAAGCCATAGTTTACACTCGTAAAACTGTCACTCGGTTGATTTATGGGTTGCTCTTTACGAATATTTTTATAACCTTCTAACAACAAATCGTCAATGTTAAAATCTAAATTATTGCTGTTGTTTTTAGGTGGATATTGTTGGGCCATGTATTTGTTTTCGTAAAAGGTATTCATGCCTTCATCCATCCAAGCGTGGTCTCTTTCGTTGCTTGCCAATGCGCCGTAAAACCAGTTGTGACCAAGTTCATGCGCAATGGTAGCATCTAATTCTTGCCCACCTGCTTGTGTAGTAATCAATGCAATGCTTGGATATTCCATACCGCCACTTACGGTATTATCTGCACCACTTACTATATTGGCTATGCTATATGGGTAATCACCAATTTCGGTACTGTAAAAACGTAATCCTGCTTTGGCGTAGCCAATACTTTTCTGCCATTTATTAACGTTCCAAGGGGTGTAAAAGCTGTAAACATCTACCACTTTGTTTTTTAAAACAACCGTATCTTTTTGTACTATAAATTGCTTGCTAGCAAACCATGCAAAGTCATGTGCATTGGTAAGTTTGTACTGCAATATTTTTATGTCTTTAGCACTTGCAGGCGCTAAGTATTCAAGTTGTTTTATTGGCTTTGTGGTTTTCTTTTTAAGGGCTTTGTAAAAGAAAATATAATTGGCTTGTTTGCTAGTTGGCACACTAGCAAGTTGCTTTAATTTGCCTAATTCTTCTTCATGCTGTAAAGTGCCAGATGCAGCTACCACGTAGTTGTTAGGCAATGTAATTGTTACGTTGTAATTTCCAAATTCACTATAAAATTCGCCTTGATCTAAGTAAGGCATTTCGTGCCAGCCTTTTGCATCGTACACTGCTGGTTTAGGGTACCATTGCGTTACTTGGTAGCTTTGTCCTACATGACCACCACGTGAAAAATTATAAGGCAACTGTACGTGAAAAGGTGTTGTTATGCTAATGGATTTGCCTGGTAATAGCGGTTCTGCCAATAGCACTTTTACAATGTCAATGTATAATGGATGCGCTTCTACTTTGGCGGCTGTACCAGCCACTTTAAATGCTAGTTTATTAATATAGCCCTTGTTACTGTCTGCGGCAAAATAAAACGCTGTTCTGCCAATGCGTAACATTTGTTCACTAAAGGCAGTTTTATCGTTTTTATAAGCATTTGGCCATAAATGAAACCAAATAAAACGCAGCGTATCGGGTGAGTTATTGATGTATTCTAGTTGCTCAAATGCATCAAGACTATGTTGTTTATCGTTTAATTGTACCTCAATGGTGTAATTAACTTGCTGCTGCCAATAGTTGTTTTTTTGCGCAGCGGCAAGTAATACGTTACAAATAAGAATGGTTATAACTAAAAAGTATCGCACAAAATAGATTTATTGTTTTATTAAGCGTTGGTTAGTATTTATTTTCTCTAAAATTTGATGTGCTACTTCCATAGCTAATAAGCCATCAATTTCACTTACTGTGGTTTGTTTGTTATTTACAATAGCATCTACAAAGCTCTCTAATTCTAGCTTTATGGCACTAGCTTGTTGTATCTCGGGGTTGGCAACTGCAATTGTTTTTTTGCCGCTAGGCGTGTCTAAATCAAACGAAAAAACATTGGTATCACTAGGCTGTTTTAGCTTAATAATTTCTGTTTTCTTTTCTAAAAAGTCAATACCTATGTAAGCATCTTTTTGAAACAAACGCATTTTGCGCATCTTTTTCATACTAATGCGGCTGCTTGTAAGATTAGCTACACAGCCATTATTAAATTCAATGCGTACGTTAGCAATATCAGGCGTTTCAGTCATTACTGCCACACCGCTTGCTTGTATATTTTTCACGCCACTTTTTACCATACTTAGTACAATATCAATATCGTGAATCATCAAGTCAAGAATCACACTTACTTCAGTACCACGTGGGTTAAACTGTGCCAAGCGATGCACCTCAATAAACATGGGGTTAATAGGCGTGTTTTTAATAGCTAGGTAAGCAGGGTTAAAACGCTCCACATGGCCTACTTGCATTTTTACATTGGCTTCACGCACCACATCTACCAAAGCTTTTGCTTCTTCCATGGTATTGGCCAATGGTTTTTCTACAAATACGTGCTTGCCCTTACGTAAGGCTCTCATGCATACTTCAAAATGCCTATCGGTAGGCACTACCACATCTATAATATCACAGGCATCAAACAATTTGTCTTCGTCTAAAAAACGTTTAAGACCATATTCTTCGGCCACTTGCTTGGCTATATCATTATTAGGATCAAAAAAACCAACCAGTTTCACGCCTTTAATTTCCTTCCAATTGTTCAGGTGATACTTTCCTAAGTGACCAACACCAAAAACACCAACATGCAGCATATCAAAAATTTTAGTTTGTAAATATAGCCATTGCAATAAGTGGTGGCTTTGTAATTTGTAAACAGTATGTTGGTAGTGAGTTGTGGAAAATAGTTTACAATTATTTTAAAATAAGTTTGGCTGATGAATTTAGAACCCCTACTTTTGCAATCCAAATAAATCGCGAGATAGAGCAGCGGTAGCTCGTCGGGCTCATAACCCGAAGGTCAGAGGTTCGAACCCTCTTCTCGCAACAGTTAAATAAGAGCCTCATTTGAGGCTTTTTTTATTGGTAAGAAATAGAGAGAATAGGAACACGGATGACACGGATTTTAACAAATTGAAGCGGATTTTTTCCTGCACATATATTTTAAAAGCAAACGCTAGTTTTTTCTTTTAATTTTATCTGTGGTAATCCGCCAAAATCAGCGTTATCAGCGTTCCCATCAATTCGCAACACATGAAAGCAGGCTTTGTAAACATATTCGGTAAACCCAACGCAGGCAAAAGCACTTTGCTAAATGCCTTAATGGGCGAGAAAATGGCTATTGTTTCACCCAAGGTGCAAACAACAAGGCATCGTATTAAAGCTTTCTTAAACAAGCCAAACGAATACCAAATTATTTTTTCTGATACACCAGGCATTATTGAAGCACGTTACAAACTGCACCTTAAAATGATGGCCGCAGTAAAAAGTGCCCTCGAAGATGCAGATGTTGCTTTATTAATTGTAGATGCAAATGATGATTTTGCAGAATGTGACGCTATTTTTTCTGCACTTAAATTAAAAGTACCAAGTATTGTAATTTTAAATAAAATAGATGTAGCAAAAAATGGTAAAATAGCAGAGGCGGAAGTTTTTTTTGCTACCAAACCTTATTGCAAGCAATTAATTAAAATTTCAGCACTAGAAAAGCACCATTTACAAAAACTGTTAG
The DNA here is from genome assembly GCA_030053925.1 of Flavobacterium sp. Classification (GTDB taxonomy): domain Bacteria; phylum Bacteroidota; class Bacteroidia; order Chitinophagales; family Chitinophagaceae; genus Parasediminibacterium. The sequence continues at coordinate 3,719 of JASGCX010000008.1, read as the reverse complement.
ACGTTATTTTGGCTTTTATGCCAGAAGGTTTTCCGTTTTACAGCGAGGAAGATTTGAGCGACTTACCAACCCGTTTTTTTGTAAGTGAAATAATTAGAGAGAAAATTTACCAACTATTTGGCGATGAAATACCCTATCACACTGCGGTATTAATTAACGAATACAAAGAGAAAGACGCACTAACCAAAATACAGGCAGATATTGTGGTGAATAGAGATACGCAAAAAAGTATCATTATTGGCGAACGTGGCAAAATGATTCGTGAAATTGGTACATTAGCAAGAGTAGACATAGAAGCATTTATTCAACAAAAAGTATTTTTAGAACTGTTTGTAAAAGTGAAACCCAAGTGGCGAGACAACGACATGCGGTTAAAAGAATATGGTTATCATTAATAGCCCCCAACCCCTAAAGGGGCGAAAGGAGGGTTGAGAATAGAAATATATTTTTTCATAAACCTAGCATAATTATACATGACAGGTTTTTTAAATTCCCTTTAAAGGGGCAAGGGTATATGAGTTACACAGTAGCAATTGTAGGCAGACCAAACGTAGGTAAAAGCACGTTGTTTAACAGATTTTTAGAACAACGTAAAGCCATAGTAGACGATATAAGTGGCGTAACGAGAGACAGGCAATATGGTATTGCCGAATGGAATGGCAAGCCTTTTAACCTAATAGATACAGGTGGTTTTGTGCCGCAGAGCGATGATATTTTTGAAGTAGAAATTCGCAAGCAAGTAAAAATTGCCATTGAAGAGGCAAACGCCATCATTTTTATGGTAGATGTGGCTACAGGCATCACAGATCTTGACGATGCCATGGCAAATATGCTACGCCGAAGTACCAAGCCTGTGTATTTGGTGGTAAATAAAGTAGATAATGGGCAGCGTGAACTAGATGCTACCGAGTTTTACAGCCTTGGTTTTGAAATTATTTACACGGTAAGTAGTATTAGCGGTGCTGGTACGGGCGAATTGCTTGATGCAGTTGTTGCACCTATTACACAAGCCGATATTGATGGTATTTTAACGCAGGAAGAATTTCCAAAATTTGCCATTATTGGCCAGCCTAATGTAGGCAAATCTTCATTGTTAAATGCCTTGGTAGGTGCCGAACGTACCATTGTAAGTGATATTGCAGGTACTACACGTGATACCATTCACACGCATTACAACTTGTTTCAGAAAGAGTTTATACTAATAGATACAGCGGGTTTACGTAAAAAGACCAAAGAAAAAGAAGACCTAGAGTTCTATTCGGTTATTCGGGCTATTCGTGCAGTAGATGAAGCAGATGTGTGCTTGCTAGTAATTGATGCCGTAAATGGTATTACAGCTCAGGATGTAAACATATTTAGCTTGGCAGCCCGCAAGGGTAAAGGCATTGTGGTATTGGTAAATAAATGGGATTTAATGAACAAGGAAACCAATACCGCCCGTGATTACGAAGCTAAGTTGAAACAAAAAATAGCACCATTTACCGATGTGCCTATTCTGTTTATTTCTGCAAAAGAGAAGTTGCGCATTTTAAAAGCTATAGAAATAGGCTTAGAAGTGTACGATAGCAAAAAACGCCGCATACCTACTTCTCAATTAAATGAAGTAATGTTAAAAGCTATCGAAACGTATCATGCACCGGTAGTTCGTGGCCATGCGGTAAAAATTAAGTTTGTAACTCAAATACCTACACACGTACCATCATTTGCGTTTTTTACCAATTATCCAGACGACATCAAATCGCCGTATAGAAATTATTTAGAAAACCAGTTGCGTAGTAAATTCAATTTTAAAGGCGTACCAGTAAGAATATTTTTTAGAAAAAAATAAAAAAAATAAAAAAATGACACTAAAATTTGGTGATGTCAATTTGTACCCTATTTTTGCACCAAATTTTAAACCAAAATTACAATGAAAAAATTATTTGCAATGTTCGCAGTAGCAGTAGTATTTGCTGCTTGTGGTAGTGGTGCTTCTAAAGATGCTGCTGCTGATTCAATTAAGTTAGCTGATTCTATCAAAGCTGCTGATTCTGCCAAAGCTGCTGCTATGGCTGATACCACAAAAAAAGATTCTAGCAAAATGGCTGCTGATACTACAAAAAAATAATTTTGTAAGTAAGCTAAGATGTTATCTTATTACAAATGCCTCGCAACTTGTGAGGCATTTGTTTTTTTACAACTGTTATGCTACAACTACTACATACAATTTCTGCCGGCTAATTTTTGTTGCTTTTGCCGCCAAAATAGTATTGCATTTTTGGCTAGATAAACACCAGCAACCATCGCTTCAATTCCTCGTAATTTTGCTAGTACCTAAAATATACTTAGGTACATACAAAGCAACTACAAAATAGCATTTGCATAAAACTATTGGTAACTTATGCCAGTACATTGCGTTAATTGCTTTACTTAGTAATATTGGTTCACATTTATTATGTGGGGGCTAGGCAAAACGCAAACCCTAAAGGTTTCAAAAACCTTATGGGTTTGCCAGTACTGAGCGTATAAACTAGATTGTGTAAACAGGTTTTAAAAGCTGCATCTAGCTTCAAATACAATTAGATATTTATTGAGTCTTAAACCCCAGTTTGGGATGGTTTCTTTTTTAGCTTCTTGTATGTTTTTAATGGGTTGCCCATTATTGGTGTTAATAAGTTGAAAAGAATAGGTATCTAATAATTAAAAAGCCCTTGCTATTATTTAAAAAAGTAAATACTTTTGAAACCAACATAGCCCAATACAACACCAGCAAAGCATTACGTAAAGTACCATAAACAGTACCACATGACAATTACCTGCACCTATATTACGCACAAAAACAAACCCTGTATTTTATTGGCCTACCCATACCATGCGCCATTAAATAAAACGCTAAAATTGCTAGATTTTGTAAAATATAGTAATACGCACAAGGGGTGGTATATACCACAAAACAAAGCCCTGTTGCAGCAAGTAATAGCGGCAACAAAAGGTATAGCAAGTGTAAATGTTGAGGCATTAAAAATAGCACCAGCAGCGGCTCCGCCAGCTTATATAAAAAACATTAGCAACCCAGTAATAGAAAAAATTATTGCCAGTGTAGTGGCCAAATTATTGCTAAAAGGGTACAGCCCTAACACCCAAAAAAGTTATGTGCTGCATTTAAAAGAATATTTAAACATTATTACCCTAAAATATAAACCCGAGGCCGTACAGCCAAGCACCATAGAAAAATATTTGCTATGGCGGTTGCACGAAAAAAACAATAAAGAAGCCGATACCAATAGCCATATTAATGCTATAAAATTTTATTACGAACAAGTACTAGGCAACGAGAAAATATTGTTTAACCTACCCCGCCCACAGCGCCCATTAAAGTTGCCCAAAGTGTTAGGCAGTGGCGAGCTTACCAAACTTTTTAATGCATTAACCAACAAAAAACACAAAGCTATTTTATTTACCGCCTATAGTGCAGGCATGCGTGTAAGCGAAGTATGTAAATTGAAACAAAGAGATATTGATAGCAACAGAATGCAAATATTGATAGCCGATGCCAAAGGAAAAAAAGACCGGTATGTAACCCTTAGCCCAGTGCTGCTAGATGTTTTAAGGCAATATATACTACAAGCTAAACCAAAACCAGTGTTATATTTATTTGAGGGGCAATATCCTGGCGAGGCTTATAATGCCCGTACAGCCCAAAAAGTATTTCAGAATGCCAAAGAGAAAGCAGGCATAAG
>JASGCX010000131.1 GCA_030053925.1 Flavobacterium sp. | reverse complement strand
TGGATATTTCAAAAGGCGAATTGAGAAGTGTTGAAAATAAAGTAACTATTTTTTTTGGAGATATTTATGGGTTCGCATATTTTTGTGTTAGCTGTAATGCAAAGACAACCTTAACTATGAATATTCTTTTACTTATCGACGACAAATTCGAAATAGACAGAAAAAAACTAAACGTTTGTCTGTCTTCGAATTGTAAACATTTAAAGTTTAAAATTTTTGAAAATGCTTTTACAATAGATGAGGAAATTTTGAGCAAACCAAAATCGTTTGACTTAATTCGAGAAAAGTACGGTTTAGAATTTGCAAACTATGACAGAGTTTTTTGTTTTACTGATTTAGAGTATAATGACAATTTCTTTATTCATGAACATAACAATCTTTCAATTTTTTCATTTGCGTATTGGAGTTTATTGACTGACCTGCCTAAATCAAATGGGCTAATCTACTTTATTGTTGACTATTTGGCATTAGATATTGACCCCACAGATTTTAGACATAATCAAACAACAGGCTGTATTTATGATTTTTTGGGAGACAAAAGGGGGATTGATGCAGGAATGCGTCAAGCAAGGTTATGCCCAAATTGCTTAAAAAGAATATCAGACTCAATAACTGATGATGAAACAGAAGGGATTTTTAACGACATCAAAACCCTTATGGACTTATTGTCTGCAAGTTCAAGATGGAATAAAGATATATTCAATAATGTAGTGATTAGCAAATCTATTTTAGATAAGCGAAACGCTAAATCTGAAAAAGGTATAAGCGTTGTTATTGCATCTCCGGGCGACACTCAACAAGAAAGGAAACTGCTGTTAGATACTTTGGAAAGAAAGTTTAGAACTGATAATCATGAAGGAAATTGCGGCTTTAGAATTTTGGTAAGTGGATGGGAAGACTTAGCCTCTCAAAATGGTTATGCACAAGATGTCATTAATGCTAAACTAATACAAGAATCTGATTTTGTTGTTTCTGTTTTCAAACATAAATTAGGGACGCCAACTTTTGACCAGCAAACAGGCTTACAAAGAGCTGAATCAGGAACAGTAGAAGAATTATTACAAGCATTAGACAATTCTAAAGCGACTCACCCTATAGGAATGGCATATTTCTTTTCAACTGCACCTGTAATATCGTTGGACACACCAGACTTTGACAAAATTGCAACTGAATGGAAAAGACTTATTGAATTTAGAAAAACAATTTCTACGAAAATAATTTTTAAGCCATATACAGAACCATCAGAACTTTTAAATACGGTTCTTAAGGATTTAGAGCAAAATATAAAAAGCTACATACTAAAATAAAGCACTACAGCTAACATTGGTATTTGCAAAAGCTGGGTGGACGGAAGCCGTGTTTCAACTTTTGTTTTTCAATTTGGCTTTATATCGGGCAGACGAATAACTATTTAGCTATGTACAAATCATCAGCTTTTATTTATAAATTTAGCTTCAGGTAGCCGGGCGGACGGAAGTCTATTTCCCAGCCTTCGCAAATCCCTGCTCGTTAGTCACAATTGTAACCAAACACGTGTGGACAAACTTTTTGCTTAGTACACAGTGCAGCGCGGACAGGCTGAAAGCAAGTAATAGCTTGCGTTTCAAACACACCGACCACTGTAAGACCCAGAGCGGCAAACTATAAGCAACGAAGTGCGAAAACAAGGTATTAGGAAAGCAAACGACGCCAAAGGTGATTAACAAAAACACCAACAGCACTAACATCGTGCAAAAAAGAAAATGCTAAAGCACCAACTGCCTCTAGCACAACAAAAAACAACAACTCTGCGTTAATGCGTGTGGTGGACAACAACTTTAACCAAGCAGCACTTACAGGAGTGAGTAAATCTACTCAAGGATTTTTGGTATTTACTACCCAAGATAGCTACGATGCTGTTTTGGCAATAATCAAAGATTTTAGTGAAGAACAATTAAACGGTTGGGAAGATGCTTTAGCATTTACCTCGGCTTACACTGCTTATGCAGACCCTACCGCTTTTAATGTAAACCCGCAAGACAACAAAAACCAAAATTTTGAAGACCCTTTACTCTCGCGCATTTTGGATGTAAATGGATTAGTTCAGATTGAAGGGTTTGTTTTTAAAACTGCTTACGACAATCATTATGTACTTGAGATGAACCAAAGCCACCTAGCTACTCATTACAACAATTTCAAAGCAGGTACATTTGACGCTACTGTAATGAATAAGTTTGATGGCAGTTATGATGATGAACTTGACCTATTTGCTGAATTGCGAAATGGCTTAGTTGGAAACACCCCAACAGCAGGAACAACAACTCCGTTTTCTACCAAAAAAATTAAGGACAAATCATCTGACGAAATACTAACAGACCAAGCAGGAACTCAATGGAAGGCTGAGTGCAAAGCAGTTTATCAAAATCTACCATTTTATTGCCGCCTTTTTGGTGAAATGAAATACACGAAAAAGGGCGGCTCAATTTGGTGGGCAGCTAAAACTGATATTAAATTGTTTAGTGCTACTTCTACTTGCGAATATACCCCTAATAGAAGAAGCAAAGTAGTAAAATCTGTTTCTGACTACAGAAATGACAATAAGCTAAATTATAATGCTTATTCAGGTTCAAGAAAGCTCAATACTTTTATACTAAGTCTTGATTTTAATTACTATAGTGTGCAGCCAGGATGGCGTATCGTACACACAGGCATTAATAAATAAATAAAATTTTAGCAAGTATTATTTTACCCTAATAAGCACCTGCAAAACTTGCAGGTGCTTACTTAAAATACAGAATATGAAATACATCATTGTTTTTTTGGGCATAATTTGCATTACTATAAATCACAAAGTGAATGCACAAAGTAAAACAAAATATAGTATTGGAACGTTTTTTGGGCTTACCCAAAATTTAGGGAGACGCGGACCTACAGAAAAAACAGAAGTTTCAGATGTTCGTTTTATTAGACCTATTGCTAAAACATTTGGGGGGTCATTTGATTTAAAACTTCACCCCAAATATTCGTTGGGTTTAGAGGTAGGCTATGATGAATTTCAAGCGGGTTATAGTGCTTCAAATAATTATCCAAATTCGAACACCTCAACTAGTATTTCGAGTGGTATGCTATTAATACCTGAGAGAATTGCTTTATTTAAAACAGGTATTCGACTTGTGCGGTCATTCTCAATAGTTCGGGGACTACAAATCAATACAATTTTCACACCATATATCGCCTATTCAAAAGCTAGACCAAATCTTAATGATACTGCTCAATGGAATTTAGATGAAAGAACGGGGGCTTATGGTAATAGAGAAGTTCAATATTTCAGGTATCCTGCTTATCAAAACACAGGTTTGCATTTTGTAATAAAGGCTACAGCAGAGTTGCAATACAAGTTTCGCAATAATGTAAGTATAACATTAGATGCCGCCTATCAGCAAGGTTTTCGCCCATTTGTAATTGATACTGTTAATATTGTTAGGCAATATGAGCCTAATAGTCCTCAGCACAAATATTGGACTAGGTTTAGCGGTTCAAGTGTACAGTTTCATTTTGGTGTTAAGTATGATTTTTAATGAAAAAATCCGCCCCGCACAGGACAGTTTTTTTATACCTAAATGGCAAAAACCTAAAATTTTACATTATACACGCAAAATTTTAGGTGAACTGCCTAAACAGATTACCTAAACAACCTAAAACTTTGGCTAAATATCATAAAAATTTAAGTAGACAACCTAAAAATTTAGGTCGAGAACCTAAAATTTTAGCCTCAATAACCTAAAAATTTAGCTAGACAATCTAAAAGTTTAGCCCAAAAAGCCGAAATTTTAGGTTTTAGGCACTCGATTTTCCACTTGCCGTTTTAAAAACAAACGTAAATGCTTGTAGGACAACTAAAAAACTATATATTAATGGTGGTATCACCACCTCTTCGGATGAATTACAACTGCTGCCAACAGGGTATTGGCAAGTTTATGTACGCGATTTGGGTACACCAAGCGGATATTCTACTATGCCAGTAGATAAATACTATTATAACCCGTTGTGCATTTAGGCGAGTACAATTTTAAAGTTGTTTAAATTTCTGT
>JASGCX010000079.1 GCA_030053925.1 Flavobacterium sp. | reverse complement strand
CCTATTTTTTTTAGGGGCAGCATAAACGGCAGTTTTTTATTTTGGACAAGAGTGAAGGAAGCTATAATTTGAAATTCCTAAAATTGGATTGTACCAGTACAAGGAAACTAAATGTTTGCTTTTTAACGTTGCGTAATACAAATATTACGTGTTCTCTGAAAGCTTGATACCTAAACTGCTCGGGTAAGAGTAGCAGGATTTTTTAACAAAAAAAATAAAATATGGGAATTCAAAATAAGTTTCCCCTAGATAAAGTAAAATTATGCAGCGGCAAGCTGTGTATTGAAGCTAGGGGTGACAATGGCAAACTATTGACCATTACATTTGCATTTGTTTTGATAGGCATTGGTATTGCAGCACTTGCAAAAGCAAGTTAAATACTAAAAGGGGCTTTTAAGCCCCTTATTTAAATTTCTAAGAATGAGGTAGCTTTTTTTTCTTCAATTATAGAAGCTATATCGTCTAATTGTTCTGAATTGATTAAAGTAATTGTAGGATTTTTATAAATCAACTCCCAAATTTTATGTTCTCTAGATTCAATTGATGAAGGTTCATCACCAATAATAAAAAACTTATTTAGACCATTAGTAGGGGGGTACAAACTTGATAGTACTGATATAAAAAATGAGTAATGACCTATTTCCTTATCAATTGTTTCTGCTTTCTTATTAAAGAAAATTGCTTTAGCACCTATTAAAGCACCATTACGACCTATACAATCAATATTGAAATTAAAATAAAGACCAGGTAATTGAGACGGTTTTAATTCTAAGTTTGTGTGTACCTTGTTGGCAACACGGCTAATAAGGCGAGTTGCAATTTTAGCTTTGAACATTTCGTCTGTATCATCAAAAATTGATAGTTTAACGTTAGAACTTTTATCAATTAAAAGCCTGTATAAATTATCAAATTTCTTCTCATCAATATCATCATTTAAGAAAGTGGCATTGGAAAAACGTAGAATACCGTTAGAATAATTGCTTAAATAATCAAAATATTCACCTTTTAAGAAAGAATTAGAATTAAATAACAGTGGGCTATTTGATAGTATTTCACTATTTACTTCGCTTATTTTTTGCTCTATTTGTTTAACAATAAAATCAATGACAGCTTCATTAGCACCTAATATTTTTTTTACAAGTGTTTTTCTTTCATATGAAAACCTTAAAATAAATTTCTTACCATCATGTAATAACAATCCTATTGAGAGTGTGTCTCCCGATAAATTATTAGGTGCAATTTTAATTATGGTATAATAAGGTTTCATTAGAGCCAATAGTTTATATAGTTGTTAAATAGGGCATCATTACGTTTTTCGTTAAAAAGAAAATTATAAATAAGACTTTCTATTTCTGTAGTATAACCCCAATTTAAAGGAATGGTATGTGCAATCTCAGAGAAGCATTGTTTTGACTTTTCGATACAAAGGTAAAAGTTTTGCCTTTCCGTTTCATACCATTCCCCATTTTTAACATGTTTAAGTAACTGCCTAAATATAGTGGATTCTAAAATGCTGTAACCACAACTGCTATAATAACGTGTATCACTTAGTGTTTCGTATGCACCTGTACGAAATGCAAAGGCATGGTCGATTGGAACTAATGTATAGCCATCATCGAAGGGCTGAATAATTAAGTTTTTTAGATTTTCAGGCGGTCTATCATCGTTTTCAACCCATAAATCAAACAAACCGATTCGAGGAAAACAAAGCGGATTTTTGAGCCGTCTAAAATCAATTTTACCATTTATAGAGAGAAATGTATTTGCATCGAAGAAGTCTTCTACCTCTTTTGACCCAAATGCAAACCTATCGTAGAATTTAGTTTTGTGCCTAGCACCCCAGTTATCATGAAGTTGTGACTCATCAATTTTAATAAATGCAATTTCAGGTGTTGGAACTGACCAAGCAGAAAGCAGAAAATGGCAAATTACTTCATTAATAAGGTGATGAGCTGGTACTAATAAACCACTATTCTTTACATAATAAGGGCAATAATCATCTGCAATAATTAATAATGGCTCATTACCATCGGTTGATAGTTTGTGATTGATTGAAATAGCATTTCTATATGGTGGTAATTTTATCAAATTAACAAAATAATGCATATTGAAACTTTTTCATAACATTTGCTAAAACCACCCCTTTAAAACTGTTATTTTTAGCTACTTTATCATGCGGTATAATTGCGTATTTCCATTGTTTGCCACCGTGTTCTGCGGTGTATTCGGTTGCGTAGTTGCAATATTTTAACGCTGCTACTGCTTTTGCTTGTACGTCAGTGTCTAGCATTTCGTTGGCGGCTTTTACTTCTATCATGTAAATGCAATCGGCTGTTTCGGCAATAAAATCAGGTTCGTAAATACGGTTGTTGTGTTGCCAATAAATACGAAACTGATTTGAAGCAGGACGTAACCATTTTAGAACTGTTGCATCGTTTTCTAAAATGAATGAGAAGGTTTGCTCTGGTCTACTATCGAACTTGTACTCAAAATGGCAACTTTTTTCAAAGCCACTAAAAACAAATTTAGGTACTTGTATTGCTGGGAAATTCTCGTCTCTATAATCTTTGCGACCTGCACCTGCAAAAGTGGTAAAATTCCAATCTTCGATTTTTGTAAATGGTCTTACATCGGGTTTTATATACTCAGGTTCTTGCAAACGAAAGTGCTGCATCATTTGCTGATACACCCTATTTGCAATGATGGTACGCCACTGAAACATGAGTTTACAAATGTCTTCGTCTTCCTTGATGTTGCTTTCTAATTGGGTAACTGCTTGTTGTGCTAGTTTGTACAATAAATCGGCATTACTATCATAATCAATTTCTGAAAAGTTTATTAATTCTGAAATTAACAATTTTACAGGATTACCAAAGTTGACACCACTTTTAACCTCAATAACATCTAAGCTTTTGTCAACTAAACCTACTCTTACAATTTCATCATTTAACTGCTCGTAAGTGAAGCCATTTGCATCTAAATCAAAATCATCGAAACTGGCTGTAACCTCACCTTGTACCAAATCCATTCTTGGAATTTCAATGATGTTTTTCTTAAAATCAGCCACTAATTTCTCATACACTACCTCTGCTTCGGCTACTATATTTTCTGCAAATAAATTGCCTTGCCCTGTATTTAATTCTTTGCGTACAGCTTCCATTACCTGCTGTTTTACTTCGGGCTTATTTAAATCTTCTACTTTTTTTACTGATGAATTGGTGTTGAAGAATGGAATAACGCTTACTAATATTTTTTTAGCATCTACTTGGTTTTGGCGTTGCTGTTTTACTACTGTATCTGTTATTTGATTGATGATTACCTGTTCGGTTTTAAGGCTTTCGGTAATGGTGTTTTGAACCGTTACTACTTCTACTTTTTGCTTTAATTGGCTTTCATCAATTTCAACAAAGTTGAGCTTGTTTAAAATGGAATTAGGGTCTTTTGAGGCTGCAATTACTTTATCAAAATTGTCGTGTGCTACGATGGTTAATTTATCTACTTTTTCATCGCCTGTTCTTTCACCACCAAAAGGTAAGCGCAAACCCCTTCCAATAGTTTGCTCAACCAAAACAGAAGCATTAGCGGCACGAAGTGGCACAATGGTATATAGGTTTGTAACATCCCAGCCTTCTTTAAGCATATTCACATGGATAACAATTTCTATTTCGTTATCCTCATGCTCTAGGGATATAAAATCTTGTTCTATCAATTCTTCGTTACGTGTGGTGCTATCAATCTGTAACACCTTTTCGGCAAATATTCCTTCATAAAAATCTACAGAAGTAACCAAATCGTACACTGCTTTGGCATGTGTGGTATCTTTACAAACTACTAGAATAAAGGGTTTTACTGTTTTTTTGCCTGTGTTTAACGCAAATAGTTTTAAGGCTTGCTTAGTATCTTCATGGATGCTTACCGCATCTTCTAATTTTATTTTTTCTATTTCTTCTTCGCTTTTGCCTTGTGCTGCAAAATCACGCCTTGTAGCAATGGTGGGATTTTTAACATACAAACCATCGGTTAAGGCTTTTGCCAAACTATATTCGTACACCACATTTTTAAACGTATTACCTTTCTCGTCCTTTGGCGTTGCCGTTAATTCTATGCCTAAAATGGGTTGTAATTCGTTAATGGCTTCCTTACTTTTATCTGCATGATAACGGTGGGCTTCATCCATTAAAATCACTAAATCTTGCAAGCTGCTGAGATAATCCCAATAAGATTGTCCTAAATATTCCGACAGCCGTTTTATACGTGGTGTCATGTTTTTGCCACCTTCTTTTACGGGCTTGGTTTCTCTTGCAAATTTTGAAACATTGAAAATGTTTATCCTTATTTCCGTTTCGCTGAATAATGAACTTACTTGGTTGTAATTATCGCCTGTGATGATTACAGGTTTGTTGTGTACAAATTCGGCAATGCCATTGAACACGTATTTTGGGTTACTACTATTGCCAAAATCTTCAATTAATTTATTGTAAATGGTAAGATTGGGGGCTAATACAAAAAAGTTGCGGATGCCTTTTTGTAAATACAAGTACGCTATACAAGCACCCATTAAACGGGTTTTACCAACACCTGTTGCAATGCTGTAACAAATAGACACAAACGCTCTCTCGAAAGTGGTACAAGTAGGATATAATGCCTGTACTTTTTGTAGTTCGGTAATTATGTCAACTTCTTTTTTTAACGCTAACTCGCCTGCAAGGTGTGTAAGAATATCTAGGGCTTGCTGCAAGGGCTTACGAAGTGATAAGCGTTGCTTAATATTTTCGGCTATTTGATTCATATAATTGTCTTGAACTGTGATTTATTTGATTGCTTGGTAGACTATGATTTTCTCATTGGTTTCATTACCCTTTTAAACTGTAAACTTTTGCTCCCAAAATTTATGAGTAATCCTATCTGCATATTGTAGGCTTCCAAATAATTGATGGCTTGAGCCAAGTGAACATCCTCTATTTGAATTACTGATTTTAACTCCAACATTATTTTTCCTTCTACAAAAAAATCCACCCGTCTTGTTCCTATATTTTCTTCTTTGTAAAATATTTCCATTTCATGCTCCCTGCTGTATTCAATTCCCTGCTTGTTCATCTCAATTGCTAATGCTCTTTGGTATATCACTTCTTGAAATCCATTACCTAAAATTTATGCACTTCAATAGCACAGCCAATAATTTTTCCTGTTAATTCGCTTTCAGGATACTTGTCTTGAACTATGATTTTCTTTTGATTATTTGATGGGCTATGATTTTCCATATAGTGTTTTTTGTAGTTGTCAGGTAAGTTCAATAAATATTTTAAAACAATTCTGACTGACTGCTGTCTTGTGTATTTTGGTCTCTTGCTTTTTTGTTTTTACTATTTTTAGATTTAATCATATTTTCTGCATCATCTATCATAGTATTCATTTCATCATTCTCATCATAGTTCAAACTGCTTTCTTCGTGTGGCATATTTACAATGTTTAGGCTATAATCATCTTTACCAAACTCGCACCTGCCTAGTAGCATTTGTGGTATTTTTTTAACGGTAATATTGCTATGCCTAGTAGTACAACCTTTTGCAAAACTTTTGCAACAAACCAATAGGCTTTCGTTTGCTTGTAATTCCTCAGCCAATCTATCAAGCATTTGGATGGTTACAAACTGTGTGGTTGTAAAAATAAAATCTTTCTCGCTACTGAAACCTTGTTTAAAATAGCTGCTTTCGCTGGGTTGGTAACGGAAGCCCTCTTGCTTTGCCATAGCTGCTGCTAGCATATTGGCGTTGTATTGTGGGTTGATGATTTCGCCGCCGTACTTGTCTATTTGTATTAAGGATGGGGCAAGGGTGTAAAATTTAAAACCACCACCGCCTTGCCAATTAACTGCTTCGGTAATGCCACCCTTATCTGTACCTGCGACTACTTGCTTTAACCTGGGTAAGCAATGTGTGTTTGCTTGTTCACCTAATTCAATACCTATCCATTTTCGGTTCATTTTATGAGCAACTGCTGCTAAAGTGCTACTGCCTAAAAAGCTATCAAGAACTAAGTCTTTTTCTTTTGTAGCTAAGAATAAAACTCTTTCAATTAATCTCTCAGGTTTAGGCGTTCCAAATACACTTTCTTCATTGAATGTTTTTACTTCTCTTTTTGCTTCCTGATTATCACCGACTTCGGTTCTATACCAAATTGTTTTAGAAACAGAACCTTCTTGCACTTCTGTAAGAAATCTTTTCAAACGAGGCATATTATCACCTTTATCGCCAAACCAAATCCTATTATCCAAAACTAATTGTTGAAATTTCATTTCATTTACTGACCAACATCTAGGCTTTGTAGGATTTACAATTCTTCCAGAAGGTAATTTTATTGGATAATCATTTGCAGCAGCATATGTTTTTACAGTAAGGTCTGATGAAGTCCAAAGGCCTCTTTTATCTTTATCAGGGTTTTTATATCTGTCATCCATCGCTTCTGTTCTTGGTAAGAGATATGGCCGCCAAATTTCTTTACGTTTTGCATAAACCAGTATATGGTCGTGACTATCACTTAGCCATTTAGCATCATTTTGTGGGGAAAATTTTTTCTCCCAAATAACATTTGCAATAAAATTTTGTCTTCCAAAAACCTCATCACACACTACCTTTAAGTAGTGGCTTTCATCATCATCAATACTTATCCAAATACTTCCATTATCACTTAATAAAGTTTTTAAAATTTCTAAACGGGGCTTCATTAGGCTTAACCATAAGCTATGTTCAATACCATCATCATAATGTTCAAAAGCGTTGCCAGTATTGTAAGGTGGGTCAATATAAATGCACTTTATTTTACCAGTGTAGTCTTGTTCCAGTGCTTTTAATGCCAAAAGGTTATCACCATGTATCAGCATGTTTTCACTCTTGGGGTCGCCAAAACTTTTGGTAGTATCTTCTATTAAAATGCGTGGTTCTAGCTTAGGTTCGTTGCCTTTACCTATCCAAGTGAGTTCTAGTTTTTGAAGTTGTTTTGCCATTGTTATGTAGTGCTATTTATCTAAAAGTTTGTCTAAAAGTTTAACTAAACTAAAATATTTTAGGTTGTTTTAGACAAACTTAATACCCAAATTGGTTTACGTGTAGTGCCTTTATTATCAATAGTTTTATCTTTATTGTGCATAGCATAAATTAAGTTTCTAACTTTATTTTGCTTTTGTTGTTCGTCTAAAACATGGGGTAAAATATCTAAAAGAAGCTTATCAATATCTTCTTTTTTGGCTTTACCATATTTTTCGAGCAAGTCTATTACCAATTTTTTGTAATGGTCGTCTTTAAAGCCTCTATTTCTTATGTATTCAGCTTTTTGGTTAGTAACTTCGGCAATGTGTGCAGCAATAAAGTAATTGGGTTTACGCCCTTCGATAAGCCTTTTTCTTTTTAATAATTTCGCTGCTTCTTCGGTAATCTCCTGATCCTTTTGTATTTTGTCAAGTAGTATTACTTCTGTTAAGGTTAAATCGTCTTTTAGTTCAATTAATAGTTTTGCATAATTTTCGTTGATGGAATGGCCATAAATTTCTAGTGATACTTCGTTAGATGTAGATTTTGAATAATCGGGTAAAGGAAAGAAACGCTGCTTTTGGCTTTTAAACATTTTATGAATGCCGTAGCCCATGCTATCAATCATATTTAAGTTTACCATTGCATCTGCAAGCCATCGGTTGCGATATTTTTTAGGTGTTTTATTGCCTAAAGTATAGTCTTCTGCCTTACCTTCAAAAAAAGCCCCTGTATTAGTAAAAATTAACTTACCAGTTTGTTCGGTTAAAATAATTCGTGAATAGGCACTATAATCTTGGTGGGCAATACAATTGTTTAAGGCTTCTAAAATTACCTCTGGGTCGTACTTTAAAACCTCAGTAGCAATGAGTTGATTATTGGGGAAAAACTTGAATTTAACATTACGAATTCGCTTTAGAACAGCATTTACCGATGTAAAAATGGGGATTTCAAAATGTTCGTAAGCCTTTTCTTCGGTATCTAATTTCCAAGTTATTTGTGCCACAGATGGCGAAAGAAAATGAGCCGCTTGGGGCTTGCCCAAAAGTATGATTGCCGTTGTGGTAATTTTGCCATCAATAGTAATTTTGGCTTTGTCTAAAAAAACAATATTATTCCAAGTATCTATTTCGTTGTAAAAAGGTTTACCAACTTGTTTTTCTTTATACTTCTCCTTTGCTACGGCTATTGCATTTTCGTCGAGGTCGCTAATGGAAGCATTATTGATAATTTTAGCTGACCAATCTTCTTGTGAATTATAAATTGCTTTTGCGTAAAGAGGGTATTCTTTTAATAAGGTAAGCGATGTGCCAATACGAATAAATGGGTTACCTTTAAAATTAGTGGGTTCGCCAACAGCCGCAGGAATTTTAAAAATTTCGAGTGTACAGTTTTGGGTATATTGGCATGTAAAATACTGAAACCGAATGGATGGCGAAAGGTAACGCCTAACCCAAAATTCTAATTCTTCATTTCCTTGTTTTAGATGAGCGAAACCGTAATTTGTACCAATTACTTGATGGGTGTTATTATCAATACCCAACACTAAATATGCAAACGACTGCTTATTGATACATGCAGCATTAGAAAGACCAGAAATATATTCACCTAGTTTTTCATTTGGTTTAATTGTACTGGCTTTAAACTCTACCCATTCTGTTTCTTTGGGTAAAGTTCTAAGTTCCTCAATTAAAGATTTTAGTTCAATATTATCCATATTAATTTATTTTCCACCTTATGGTAAACAACTCATTTTCACTTGTTTTTTGTTTTAGCCTTTTTTCTACTTCATCCAATAAACTGTCTTTTCTGTGTTCAATATCGTCCTCGTTTTGATATTGGTTGTAGCGTTTTTCTGCTAATTTTTTTTCTAAATCTTTAATAATTCGTTGCGCTTTTACCTTCTGTTCAAGATTGAGTATTTTATGGGCTTCTGTTTTACGGGTCTTTGGGTGATTCAAATGCAAACAATGCCGCTTCTACCTGATGTGGGTTTAAATCAACCTGTGCATCTGCTAAAGAAGCTGTGAATTTTTGTAAGCTATTGGCAGCATAACGCCTTGTTAATTCGTGTGCAAAGTATTTGGCATGATAGGCTGTTATATTCATATTAATGTACAGTAGCAGTTTTAAATTGATGAACGTATTACAACCTATAGTTTGTACCAAGCCATCAAACCCTTTTTATTTATCAAAATAGTTACGTAAATTTTTACTGATTGATAGTAATAACCTAACAAAATATTCTGTTTAACTGCCAAATATAATATTAAACAACTGTTGTTTGTGGATAGGCTTGCAAACTTTGCTAGGCTTGGTTATTTCAACTTTTTAAAAGTGCCATAGATGGGCTGGTGTAGCCACTTGCAATCAATCGGCTTCTTGAGGTAAGTATCTGCTGTGCGGCTTTTGATGTTAAACTGTTAGTATGCTATTTGAATTGCTTTTTTCGCTTGAAAGATTGCGTAGTAAATTGTACTGCTTAAAAATGGTTTTATCTGCAAGGATGGCTGTTTTGGGCAAATCTTCATACATAAATAGAGCATGTTATTGGTACACTTTTACCATTTGCAAGGGGTGCATAAAATTTTTTCTGTGTGCATATAATTTTTCTCCAAAAAAAACGTTATAGTGTAAAACTTTTATGACAAAGACAGAATTTTTAGAAATTTTTTCTAAACGATACGATGAGTTACAGTCGTTAAACAAGCTTGATAATTTTTACGATTACGAGAAAGAGATTAACAATATAATGCGAACATTGAGTAAAGAAATTCTTGAAAAAAATTTGGGTGTTGTACCCCCGCATCCCCCAAAAAAACCGTACTCACCACCTGGTGAAACATCGTGATTAATAACTAGCACAGCTTTAGTGGTAATATAAACGGGTTTAAACAAAGCCCATTGTTGCAAAAACTATTAACTTATGCACCTCGGTTAAAGTGGTGCGAGTAGGCAGTAAAGGAAATAATCCCTTACTGCCCGCTTAATTTTGTGCCTCTACGTATAATAATCATCAGTTTATGATAGCGTTTTATTAAACAAGGAATTTAACGGTTCCATTCGTATAAAAAACTATTGAATACCACTTTCTACCTTTAATTTTACACAAAATTTATTACTATGAAGCTATTTGTAGCAGGCTTAACCAGCGATTTTGATGAAGCAGATTTAAAAGAAATGTTTGAATTGTATGGAGAAGTAAAATCATCTCAAATTATAATAGATAGAGCAACGGGTAAAAGTAAAGGTTTTGGTTTTGTAGATATGCTACATGAGGCAGAAGCAAAAGAAGCCATGCAATTACTAGACGGTGTAGCAATGCTAGGTAAAAAAATTGCTGTAAAACAAGCAGAAGACCAACCGAGGAAAGCACCAGGTTCATCTTATGGTAATAACGATAGAAGAAATGGTACGCCACCACCAAGAAGAAATAATTACTAGTAAATAGTAAAAAGCCCAATCGTAAAAATGATTGGGCTTTTTTACGTGTTTTATTTTACAAGAAATGTGATAATTTTTTTGGCATTAAAAGTAGGCACGTACAATAGGCGTTTAGCTGCATCGTAACCAATATCGGCGGTGTTTACTTTAGCTACATGCGTGTTTAGCAGGGTTTCAAATTTGCCATCGGCATACACATAAAATATATAGCCGCTCCACGATGTGGCAATAAAATCACCATTACCTATTGGTTCTAAGCCATCACCTGCTTGAGGTAGTTCTACAATGGTTGTTAGTTGTTTATTGGCATCTGCTTTTACAAAGTTTTTGCCCGATAAAATGTACAATTCATCTTTTACTGCTTTCAAGCCATTTACGCCTTTCATATTCTCAAGGTAAAGGCTCGCTTTATCATTTACTATTTTCCAAATTTTAGCAGTTTTAGAGTCAGATACAAATACCTCGCCTTTATCGTTTACGGTAATATCGTTTAAGCCTGTAGCACTATCTATTGCTATCTTCTTGTTTATTGTTCCTTTTTTTATATCTATCACCACTACTTCGCTAATATCTGCTACATACAAGCTATTGCCTATGCGGCCTAAGCCTTTTGGTGCATTTAGGCCGGTAATAAAATTGCTATTAATAATCTTCCCATTTACATCTAATACACCTACACCACCTTTACCATCGGCTGCCCACGGTGCACCATCTATTAGCGATACATACAACAACCCTTTTTTGGTATCTGGCAATACCGATTCTGGTATAGCTATTACCGTATCTGTTTCCCAAATTTTTTCTAGTTGATGCCTTTGCGCTTTACTGCTTGTAATAGTTGCTGCTAGTAAAATGCCTACTAAATAATGCTTCATGTAGTTTTTGTTTTTTGCATTACAAATGTGCATGAATATTGCTTGTTGCACATAAATTTTTTGACAGACATACTAAAATGATTAGTAAAGCGTTAATTCTTTGTGGGAAATTTGGGAATTTCAATATCCTAACATAACCTTGTACAAATTATGAGCGTAATCTTCCGAAATATAAAAGACTTTATTTTCAACTTCAATGGCATCCTTTTGCCAAAAGATAGATTTATTGACGAAGAACTGAATGATATTTATTTTAAAGTTTTTTCTACTAATGACAGACTTGAGCCGTATAACGACAAAATAAATATCAAGAACGACATCTTTAATGTTAGAAATGATTTTCGGAAAAGCATTAAAGAATATAAAAATCAACATAAGGTAGCGCAACCAAGTAATGGCTAAAAAAACAACACATATCAAAGGAGCAAATGTTGTTGCTACTAATGGTAAAGGTGCATCTTTTGAACACCATGAAAGCTTTGACGACAATCTTTTGCCAGACTCTACCGAACTATCAAAATTAAAGGAACTTGACCCTACTATTATAGAGTGGGTAAAAGAAAGAACAGCTAAAGAACAAGACTCAAGAATTAGTTTTAACGACAGGAAAATGTCTTTATTAGAAAAGAATAATTCTAGGTTTTTTATTTTAGATATTTTATCAATGCTAAGTGCTTTTGCAATTATTATAGCTGGCATGTGGTTTTCATATTTTCTATTGATTCACAAAGAGGTTGTTACAAGTACAATTTTTGCAGGTGGCACAATTTTATTTGCCGCAAATGCTTTCTTAAATTTTAGGAATAAAAAATCTACAGAAACCCCAAAGAAATAAAACTAGGTGCAACATGAGGTTTGCCTTATGGCTCCTATACGTTGTAAGCCTCAACAGCAGTAACGCTTTTCAGCTTTTGTTTAAGGTAGAACTTATAAAAGCAGCCACAACGCCAAGTTTTTTTAGTTGCACACAAATTTATTTTACAAAAGCCCACCACTCATCCAATACTTTCATTGTTATAAAATGATAATTTCTTTTCCCCTTATCTTCATTGCTCAAACCTTGTTTACGTATGAGAACATCTAAATGGCTGTTGTTAGTATCAGCTTCAATTGTTGCAAATGCTTCATTGGCGCAGCAAAAGCAGTTTACCACTGCCGATTTATTGGCCAATAAAACCCCAAAAAACTTTTACAATACCTTACCAGTTGTGGTTAAATGGGTAGATGATGAACATGTGATTTTAAACCAAAAAATCCATCCAGATTCTGCGGCTAATAACTATGTGTTAGATGTAAAAACTGGTCAGTTTACACCATCTGCTTCTTCTGCAATGCCTACTGGGCGTGGCTTTGGTAGAGATGCTGCACCCGCAGGTGGCAAGTCTGTTTATGTTAAAGACAACGATTTGTATTTGCGCAGCAATGGCGAAGAAAAACGCTTAACCAACGATAAAGTCGAAGAGAAAAATCCAACCTTTTCGCCAGATAGTAATTACATAGGCTATACCAAAAACAACAATTTATACACTTACAATTTTGCTTCTAGCAAAGAAACGCAGCTTACCACCGATGGTAGTTTTACCTCACTAAATGGTTTTGCAAGTTGGGTGTATTACGAAGAAATTTTTGGCCGCCCTACACGCTACCGTGCGTTTTGGTGGAGCCCCGATAGCAAAAAACTAGCCTACATGCACTTTAACGAAAGCATGGTGCCTATGTTTCCTATTTACAATAGCGACGGGCAACATGGTAGCTTAGAAGAAACCCGATACCCTAAAGTGGGCGATAAAAACCCTGAAACCAAAGTGGGCTTTGTAAACCCAGATGGTGGTGCTACAGTATGGGCCAACTTTAACGAAAAAGACAACCAATATTTTGGCTGGCCTATTTGGAAGCCCGATGGCAAAAGCTTGATTGTACAATGGATTAATCGTGGTCAAGACAACTTAAAACTGTACGATGTAAACCCTGCAACGGGTGCTAAAAAAGAGTTTTATACCGAGCAACAAAATACTTGGGTTGACCTAGAAGATGGTGCTGGCGGCAGAATTACTTTCTTAAACAATAAAACTGGCTTCATTTTAAACAGCGATAAAACTGGCTGGAACCATTTGTACCTACACAATATGGATGGCACATTTAAAAATGCCATTACACAAGGCAAGTTTACTGTGCTAGATGTAAAAATGATAGACGAAAAAGCAGACATGATTTACTTTACCGCACGTAGCAGAGAGAATACGGCTCGTACAGATTTTTACAGTGTAAAAATGAATGGTACCGATTTAAAACGCCTCACTTTTGGCGATTATAACCATGCACAAATTAGCCTATCGCCTAATGGTAAATACTTTATAACCACTTACAGCAATGTAAGCACACCTACTAAAATAACCTTGGTAGATACTAAGGGTAAAATTGTAAAAGAATTAGGCGATGCAAAAGGCAGCGAAATGGACAATTATCCTTTGGCTAAAACTGAGTTGATTCGCATAAAAAGCGATGATGGCTTGTACCAATTACCAGCAGTAGTTACCTGGCCCGCTAATTACGATCCTACTAAAAAATACCCAATGCTCATTAGTATTTATGGTGGCCCAAATGCAGGTACCGTAATGGATACTTGGAACTGGAGCAACAACCGCCAATTTTATGCTAGCGAAGGTTTAATTCAAGTGGCTTTTGACCATAGAGCTAGCGGCCATTTTGGTAAAGAAGGCGTAAACTACATGCACCGCAACCTTGGCTATTGGGAAATGACAGACTACAAAACCATGGCTAGATGGTTTATAGCCAATGGTGGCGCAGACCCTAAAAAAATATGCATGACAGGCTTTAGCTACGGTGGTTATATGAGCTGTATGGCAGTAACTTATGGTGCCGATGTATTTACCCATGCTATGGCAGGCGGTAGCGTTACAGACTGGCACTTGTACGATAGCCACTACACAGAGAAATTTATGGATACACCAGACGAAAACCCAGATGGCTACAAAAGCAGCAGCGTATTTACCTACGTAGATAAATACAAAGGCGTACTACAAATTGTACATGGCACTATTGACGATAACGTACACCTACAAAACAGCCTACAGCTTGTAGCCGCTTTAGAAGACAAAGGCAAAGATTTTGAAATGACCTTTTACCCAGGTGGCAGACACGGTTGGGGCAATTTACCAGCCCGCAACACACACTTTGCCAACCTTAAAACCAAGTTTATATACAAGTACTTGCTAGAAAAACCAGTACCAGCAGGTGTTTTAAGATAGTTTGTTACCTACACTTTCCAAGTTTTAAAAACCTGGAAAGTCTGTAACCCAAAACCCCCGA
This sequence comes from Flavobacterium sp., assembly GCA_030053925.1. Taxonomy (GTDB): domain Bacteria; phylum Bacteroidota; class Bacteroidia; order Chitinophagales; family Chitinophagaceae; genus Parasediminibacterium. The sequence goes on along the minus strand of JASGCX010000079.1, from coordinate 3,283 downwards.
AGCGTTAAAGACTTCGGAGGTTTTGTTTTTATGTTACCAGCTTTGGTACTACCACGATATTTTGTTGCAGCCTGTGCCGCCATAGCGGCCTCTAAACTTGTACGTTCACCTCGTTGTGGGGCTTTTTATGAACTTTCATTTCTAAATTATCACACTACCACAGGTCTGTAGTGTAGGTAATGCAGCATAGCCGGCCTGGTTTTGCCTGTTACTTCGTACTTAATAGTTTTAAAACTAAGTAGCGCATAGCACAAGTCAAGAGGTTATAAGTATTTGAAACCTTTATGTAAATAGTCCTGTAAAAACAATATCTCGTTAGCACTAGTATCGGTTAGTTTTTTGGTTTGCCTTTAGGTACACAATATGCCAATTTTGCCCGCCTTTATGCCGTACCTAAAGGCAGGTCTTAACAATATATTACCTAAATTGCTACCAATATTTTATGCGTATAGCATACGCATCCCCCATGTTTTAAACACCCCTAGCGTGGTTTGCAACTACGCTGCTCATTTTGGTAACACTCGCACCAAATTCCCCCCAACTGGGCCTAAGTGTTTACTACACCTTATAAGTACAAGATTAATGCTCTTAAAATACTGGTGCGTGTTTTAAATGGAAGAAAATTGTTGGTGAAAGCAACACCAATAAAGGCAAAATTACATTTGTTCTTTATTGTGCTTGATGTTATATATTTGTCTTATGAATTGTTGGTGAAAGCAACACCAACAAAGGCAAAAAAAAACAATACTAATGTTGCAATACTTTTTTACAAATTTTGGAATCGTTTATGCTGGTTGGAGAATGGACGAAACTAATTTTCCTAATTATACAGTCATAATACAAAGCTCTAAAATTAGTGAGTATAATAAATTAAAATTAGAAGACAAGACATTTGAAAAAATCAGAGAGTATTATGGTTGGATTTTAAGAAATGATGTAATTAAAGATATTGTTAATAGCGATGAATTTAGTCCTAATAAAAATCATCATCAAAGTGACAGTTGTAATAGAAATCATGACTGTAAAGTAATGTTTGTATTTGGAGCTGGTGCTTCAGCCAATTGTGTTTATGGTAATGATAAAACAATTTTTGATAAAGACAATTTGAGGCCTCCATTAGGTCCTGAATTATTTGAAAAAAGATTTGAAGATTACTATACAAAATTCAAAGGAGTTAATCAATCATTAGATTTTTTGCAAAATGACTCAAACCCTGATGTTGAGGAACTTTTTGAGAAGGAATGGAAAAATATTGAAAGGGAAAACAACCAAGAAGTTTTGAGTAGACACATCAACATTCTATATTACTTACAAGAAGTTTTAAGAGATGTCAGTACCAAAGTAATTGAGAATTATTTTTCAAAAAATCTATATGCGAAACTTGCAGACAAACTTCAGAAACTTTATTCATCAAGTGTAAAAACCATTGAAGGGATAACTACATCCCAAAAATTTGCTTTCGTTTCATTTAATCAAGATACAATTTTAGAGCATTTTATTTCGGAGTACTTTAAAAAGACAATTAATTCAATGGACGATTATGTAAACCTAAACGATAGTCCATTCTGCATTTTTAAACCTCACGGCTCTTATAATTGGGGTTGGCAGTTTCCTGATACAACAAAATTTAATGGGAATACTGCAAGCTGGTTATTTGACAACAATATTAATTTATTCCAACTTTATTACACCTTACTTGGTAATCGCATTAATATGATTGGTGGGTCAACTTGGGGGCACGAATCTCAAATAAATAAAAACCAGTTGGGTAAATACACAATTGACAAATCGCAACTGAAAATTATAGATAGCAATAATCTAAATGGTTATTTTCCTGCATTGCTATTGCCATACCGAGACAAAGATGAATTTATGATGCCATTGCGACATTTTGATAATATGCGCTATTGTTTTAGTTTTGTTGAAACACTTGTAATAATTGGTTGGAAAGGAAACGAAGATGCTTTTAACAGACAACTTTTTCAACAAGGAGACAAAATAAATAAAATAGTAATTGTTGACCCTAATTCAGATGTTGTAACAAAGAACCTTGAACCATTATTAACTAAGAATAAAATAAATCCGATTGTGTATAAAAGTTTTGAAGATTTTGTTACCAATGGAGTTGAAAAAGAGTTGAATTTATAGACGCAAAAAAGGCAAGGAAAGAAGAACGAACCACCAACATTAGGTTTGGCATTTTTGGAGCTTCACCAATATTGCCCCAACTTTTGTTCTTTATTGTGCTTGATGTTATATATTTGTCTTATGAATTGTTGGTGAAAGCAACACCAACAAAGGCAAAAAACAACCCTCAACACTAGTTTTAACTTCATCAAAATATTTTCAATCAGCAGCGGCTGTGGGCAGACGGAATACTAATTCCCAACCTGCAAAAAGCCCTAGCGTTAGCAGCCATTTTATGACAACCAAAATAATCATATCAACAATTTTAGTTTTGACAATTGCTTCTTGTAACAATACGCATACTCAAGACAAACCAAAACAAGAGACACCAAAAGCTTTGGAGGACAAAAATTCTTCGCATGAACTTTTTTCAAAACGCGGTTATGAGGACTTAGTTGAAAGTCTTTACAATGAACTTGTGACCAAGAATATTGACTTGAAAAAACTCGAAGACAATATTGATAATCTCAATGAAAGCAAGAATGACACAGTCAATTTGTTCGACAAATTCAACGAAAAGAACCAGTCTTATTTTAGTGCTGCAAATAGACACATCTCGGAAATAAAAGACTCTTTGTTGAGAGATAAAATGCGCCATTATATTTCTAACAATTTGACAAAGTACAACTCTTCAATTGTTAGGCATAACGACTTATTGAAAATTATAGAGACTAAAAATTTGACAATCGCAGACCTTCACAATATTTTGAAAATTGTAAAGACCTTGCCATTAATTGAGAAATATCAACACGACAATTTACCAAGTACAAAATCATTTGAAGGCTACATTAAACGACAAGATGAAACAATAAAACTTGCAGACACACTTACCAAAAATTAGTTTGCGTTTTTTGTTTGCTTGGACGAAAAACGGCTGCTAACAAGGGTTTGGCATTTTTGGGGCTTCACCAATATTGCCCCAACTTTGTTCTTTATTGTGCTTGATGTTATATATTTGTCTTATGAATTGTTGGTGAAAGCAACACCAACAAAGGCAAAAGTAACGCATAGCACCAATCAAGAGACTTGCACTAGCTAGTTAGGTTTTAAACCCGTCAGGTTTTAAAAACCTGACGGGTTTAACTAATAATACTTT
>JASGCX010000078.1 GCA_030053925.1 Flavobacterium sp. | reverse complement strand
ATGGCAAAATATTGATAACATCAAATACCCATTTATTAACCTATCCCCATAGCTCTATTGAACTTTTTGGGATAAAATATCCCACCTACAGCAATACCTATGCGGTATAGGTTCATACGTTTTTCTTCAAAGCTTTGCCATACACTTCTAAAGCTCGCTTACGAGCATCTTCATGTACCACAATTGGTTTTACATAGTTAACGCTTTCAAATTCTGGCACCCATTTACGAATGTATTTCAGTTCTTTATCAAACTTTTCGGTTTGTAGTTTTGGGCTAAACACTCTAAAATAAGGTGCTGCATCGCAGCCACTACCAGAAGCCCATTGCCAGCCGCCATTGTTTGCGGCAAAGTCAAAATCGAGTAGTTTTTGTGCAAAATAAGCCTCGCCCCAACGCCAATCTATCAGCAAATGTTTGGTAAGAAACGATGCCACAATCATACGCACTCTGTTGTGCATATAACCTGTTGTATTTAGTTCTCTCATGCCCGCATCTACAATAGGGTAGCCCGTTTGCCCAGCGCACCATTTTGAAAATTCTGCTTGGTTATTGCGCCATTCTATTAAGTCGTATTCTTTTTTAAAAGCTTGGCCTTTGCCCACATGAGGGAAATGCCAAATAATCATGTGGTAAAAATCTCGCCAAATGAGTTCGTTTAAAAATAGCTCGTTTAAATCTTTTGCCCTATTAGCTAAGCCACGAATACTAATGGTGCCAAAACGTAAATGCACACCTAGTTGCGATGTACCTTTTATTGCAGGGTAATTACGTTGTGTGCTGTATTTTTTTATCAATTCTTCTTGTAAATGTTTGGCAGGAAAGGCCAGCCCCTTAACTCCCAAAGGCGTAACTAAAAAGCCCATACTTGTTAATGTAGGTACTGTTTGTGCTTGTTGTTTATAAAAATTACCAAAATATTTTTCAGTAGGGTAGGCTTTTAAATGAAAATCTGTTAGTGTGGCTTTCCATTTTCTGCTATATGGCGTAAATACTGTGTACGGCAAGCCGTCATCTTTTAGTACTTCACCTTTTTCTAAAATTACTTGGTCTTTAAACGTATGCAAGCTGGTGCCATTCTCTTGTAATAGTTGGTTAATGTTTGCATCTCTATCTAAGGCATATTGCTCATAATCGTGGTTGGTAAATGCACCTGCAATATGATGGGTTAGTAACAGTTGTTTAAACGCTTCTATTGGCGTGGTATAAAACACGTTTAAGGTGCTACCAAGTGCCATTAACTCTGTTTGTACATTGGTAATAGCTGCATGAATAAATGCAACGCGTTTATCTGTTTTATCTACTAGTTTGTGTAGAATATTGGTATCAAAAATAAAAATAGGTACAACTGGATGGCCGCTTTTTAAGGCATGGTATAAGGCGGCATTATCTTGTAAGCGAAGGTCTCTTCTAAACCAAAAAATACTAACTGTCTGTTTCATGCTAAGTTATGTAACATGCAGTAACAGATAAACTGCTTTGTGGTTCTGTAATTTTTAAAAATAAACTTTCAGTTACACAAGTAGCTCGCAGTAAAAGCCCAAAGCTTTTACTGCGGCTATTGTTGGTTGAATAATATAGTACTTGCTTTAAAGACGCAGAATATTGAGGCAGTCTTGTAAGTCAAAATTAAAATTGGCTTTAGGAAATAGCTGTTGCACATGCAACACAATACTGCGTACAGCATTTTCTTCGGTAATATCGGTTTTAACTATTTCTACAGCCATAGAAGCGCTACTTAGTTTCTAGTATTTTTTTCAAGTTTGCTGCGCTTTCGTCCATATCTTTTTTCAGCATTTTTTTCAGCATTGGTATCATCAAGTTCATAGGAAAAGGGTTAGACGAATAAAACGTGTTGGTGATTTTAGTTTGCGTATTAGAAATAGCTTGTGTACTAGTAACGGCAGTACTTACGCCTTCAAAAGGTTTCTTAAAACGTATTTCTACTTCATAGCCATCACCTTCGTTTATTTTGGTAATTTCTTGCTCGCCCACACCTACATTTTTATTTTTGCTTTCCCAAGCCGATTTGAAGCCCACAGTACCATCTGTGCCTGTGTAAGTGAGTTTTACATTTGGATCCATCATTACCCATTTGCTATAATGTTCTTGATTTTTCAACAACTTTATGTAATTAAATACACTGTTTCTTGGTGCATTAATTACTACTTCTGATGTGATGGTAAATTTCTTATCCATTATTGCGGCCGCTACAAGTGCAATAGCGATGATGCCTACAATAACAATTGCAATAATTGGTAGCATTTTTTTTATTTTATAGTTTGTAATTTATTGTAAGAGATATATGACACTACAAGAATACCCATAAAAGCAACCACAAGCAATACATCTGGCCCAAAACCCATGGTTACCCAAATAGAAACTGTGGCAGCAATAAAGTCTATACCAAAGCCTGCGTAAGCCCATTCTTTATATCTACCTTTAAAGTATGGTACTATTAATACCAATGCGCCAACTATTTTAAAAATAGAATTCATCACTCTAAAGTATTCGGGATAGCCTAATTGTTTAAAGCCAGCAGCGCTTTCGGCGTTATTAAACATTAAGGCAGTTATTAAGCCTTGGGTTATAAAAAGAATAAAGGTTGTAACCCAGTAGATGATTTTTGTTGATTTCATAATCGTTAGTTTTTGTTGGTGTATATTAAAAAGAAAATCGTCTTCTAAAATTGAATAGCCACATTTATTTTAATCATTCCAATCATTTAATCAGTGGCAAATTGTTAGTTTGTTTCGGTGTATTTTTTAAAGTTGTTCAGTATCATTTGCCAGCCTTCTTGCTGCATTTCCACAGGGTTTTCGGTTTCAGCCTCAAAGTTTTGTACCACTTTAGTAGCATTGCCTTCTACGGTAAAATAAACACTCCATTTTCTGCCATCGCCTATGGTAATATGCAGTTCTTTTTCTGTTTCAATAGCATTGTAAGTGCCCCAAAAGTCAAAGCTAAAACTGCCATCTTTTGCAGCCATGGTAGCAGAAAATTTGCCGCCAACGGTTAAGTTGGTTTCAGCCGCAGGGCAATGCCAATCGTCTGAGGCGTAGTTCCATTTGGTAAGGTGTTTTGGGCTTGTCCAATACGTCCATACTTTGTTTAAAGGTGCATTTACAATGGCTTGTACGGTTAATACTATTGGTGTAGTCATCGATTGTTAGTTGAGGTTTTGTTGATTGATTTTGAAGTAAAATAAACGATTAGTTTTACATCACAAATTTATTCATAAAAAATAAATTTAGCCACGTGCAAAAACAAAGTTTTAAAAAAGCCGCCAAAAATATGTTATGCTGAGGAAAGAATGATACGCAAACCTATCAGGTTTTAGAAACCTTATAGGTTTTGCCAAAAGCCCTGCATGGTAAAATGTGCAGGGCTTTTTATGTCATCAAAATTCTTGAAGAATTAGCTATATGGCGCTTTTATCGTAGCGTAGGTATTTCATGCAACCAAATAAAGATAGCAAAGGGTACAAAGCTTCAATGTTATGCAGTGGCACAGGCTGCCCCGATTTTTTGGGGAGCATCCACTCGCTCTAAGAAACTTGTAGTTTCGTAATTGTATGCTGTTGCCTTTGGTAATAACATTTGTTGCTAAAAGCAACTTAATAGCACTTGCAAAACTGCAAGTTTCGCAGAGCAGCATTACATAAAAAGCGGTTACTAAAACTTTAAGTTAGTAACCGCTTTTAATTTAGAAATGTGTGGTTATTGACAGTTTAGATACTTCGCTAAATTTAGGTTATAACAATTTTTGCTTGCAGAAACTCTAGCACCAATAGCTATCGCCTACACCAAAAATTCAGCGATTGCTGCGCATTTTGCGAGTGCATTAATTAAACATGCTTCTTCTACAACTTATCAGGTACAAACTGTGGTTGTTCTGTTTTAGCAATCACCAATTTATCGCTAAGGTTAGGCAATACTTTTTTTAGTGCCGCTATATTTTTACCCACGGCATCTATAAAATTCCAGGTTTTGCCATCATCATCAGAAATAGCAATGAGTGTAGAGTTGGTACTTATGGTGCCGCCTATCATCTTAACTTCTAGTTTATCTGGTACGGTACATTGCAATTGCTTTTTCACTTTTATAAAGGGCGAAGGCTCGCCTATAACCACATTGCTGATGCTCATATTCATGCCCTTCGCCTTCATCATTCCCATGCCTTTACTTAGTTGTTCTAGCAATTTCGCTTCGCCACCAGCCGCAGCCACTACTTTGGGGTTTGTCATTTTAATCACCGTTTTAAAGTCTTGCTTTTTAATAGCTGTTGCCATGGCATTAGCCTGTGCTTTTAAAGTTGCAATTTGCTGTGGTGTTTGTGCCAAAAGGGTAGAAGCCATTACCAATAGCATTGCTGCCAACATAAACGTGCGTTGTATCATACTGCTAAAGTAAAGGTTTATTGAAACACCCAACTAAAACCAATAGCTGTATTATTAAGACTCAAGGATGTAAGCCCAGTAGAAATAATGAAGCTAGAAGCGTTACTAGTTGCGTTAAAACCATCATTTTTTCTTTTGTCTTGTGCGTATTGTACCGATACAAGATTTGTTAATGTCATATTTGCAACGAATCTTTTAGATATGCGATAGCCAATACCAAGGCTACTGTTTGCACCAACTGAAAAACCATTTGAACTATAGCTAGAAGAAGTGTTTATATCTTCGTATATCTGTTTATGATAACCACTATTTAAGCTAGTATTTAAAATGCCAAAAAAATTGCCTTTAATGTTTTTGATATTTTGAAGATAAACACCCACAAATGCAGAGTTGCTACTTGCAGAACTTGTAGGTGTGTTGTTATAACTAGAATATCCATAGGATAAACTAACACCCACTATTTTTTTATCTGATTTTACCCAACCTAAACCAGCACCAATAAATAAGCTGTTTGTAGTCTGATTAACATTGTTATACTTACTTGTACTAAACGATAAATTGCCATTTAATACTTTCTCACCTTTGGTAAACTGTGCTGAGGCATTACATCCAATAATTAATAATGCAGCAAAAAGTAATTGTTTTGTCATAAATAGATGTTTTTGTTTAAAGCGAAAGACGGTAAATATTTGCTATTGGCTGCAACAGATATGCGGGTTTAACAAAATTTAAGTAATTGCTTGCTTGGCTTGTTTGGGTAATTCGCTAAAATTGGGGTTGCCTGCAAACCGTCCGCCGTGTATGACCGTTTACTAAACAGCAACACAAAACAAGCAGCTTTTGGTTTTCAAATTGTTTTAATTCTGCTCTGTTTCTTTGGCTTCACACATTTTAGCACTTTCGCTTGACACAGAAACTTGACAGAAAAGGGCTGAAATCTTGCCGTTAGACACAAAAAAAAAATTGATACTCAATTAAAAGTTTCCCAAACCGTTATGATTATTACCGTTTAATTTGTAAATTCAATTTAATTTTACCCACTATGTTAGAAAAAGACTTCAAATATTATTTAGATAATCAAAAAGACCTTGTAAAGAAATACAATGGCATGTTTCTGATAATTAAGGAATGTGAAGTTGTTGGTGCTTATAAGACAAAGCAAGAAGCCAACGACACAAAGTTTCACAACGGCAGATTAGCCACAACGGCACTTTAGCCACAACGGCACTTTAGCCACAACGGCACAACGACACAAAGTTTCACAACGGCAGATTAACCACATTATCACATTATCACATCAGCACATTAACCACAACGGCAGAATAACCACAACGGCATAACGACACAAAGTTTCACAACGAAAATTACATTAGCACATCATCACATCAGCACATCAGCACATTAGCACATCATCACATTATCACATCATCACATTATCACATCATCACATCATCACATTAGCACATCAGCACATCAGCACATTAACCACATCATCACATCATCACATCATCACATCATCACATCAGCACATCAGCACCTCAGCACATTAGCACATTAGCACATTAGCACATCATCACATCATCACATTATCACATCAGCACATTAACCACATCAGCACATTAGCACATGGCATCAACATTCACAACAGTCAATTGGGCAGAAGGCAGCAATATTTACGAAGTCAATATTCGCCAATACACGTCAGAAGGCACTTTTGCAGCATTTGCCAAGCATTTGCCGCGCCTAAAAAATATGGGGGTAGAAATTTTATGGTTAATGCCAATAACGCCTATAAGTGTGAAGGAGCGTTTAGGCAGTTTGGGTAGCTATTATGCTTGTAGCAGTTATGTGCAAGTAAATCCTGAATTTGGTACGCTAGCCGATTTTAAACAATTGGTTAATGAAGTGCATGGTTTGGGCATGAAAATAATTATTGATTGGGTGGCCAATCATACCGGTTGGGATCATGAATGGACGCTTAATAATTGCGACTTTTATAAAAAAGATGCAGCCGGTAATTTTACAGAGCGCAATGGCTGGCAAGATGTAATTGACTTAGATTATGACAATTACAACATGCGCCAAACCATGATTAAAGCCATGCAGTTTTGGGTAAATGATTGCGATATTGATGGCTTTAGATGCGATATGGCACATTTAGTACCGCTTGACTTTTGGGTGCAGGCTCGTACCGCTTGCGATGAACTAAAACATTTGTTTTGGCTAGCCGAATGTGAAGAAGCGGCTTACCATGCTGTGTACGATGTAAGTTACGCTTGGGCTTTTATGCATGCTACCGAAAAGTTTGCTAAAAATGAAGCAGACATTAATGCCATTTACAACGTGCTACACAGTTATTCGCAATATCCTAAAGGGGCTAAAAAACTATTTTTTACTAGCAACCACGATGAAAATAGCTGGAACGGCACAGAATATGAAAAATATGGCAATGCTGCCAAAGCCTTTGCGGTATTTACTGCTACATGGAGCAATGGTGTGCCTTTAATTTATAGCGGGCAAGAAAATATGAATTTAAAACGGTTAGCATTTTTCAATAAAGATCAAATAGATTGGCAGCCACAACCGCAGTTGCACCAGTTTTACAAAACCTTATTGGCTTTGCACAAAACCAATGCTATTGCACTAGGCGAAACTTTCAACTTACCTACCAATCATGATAAAGTGATGGCTTTTTTAAGACATTACCATGGTGAAGTGGTACTGGTATTGCTCAATTTTTCTGGCGATGATAAAATTAAATTATCGGTAGAACACAAATGGCTACATGGCAAGTTTGTGAATCTGTTTTCTGAAATGCAGTTTAACTTTAACGTGCAAGAAACCTTTGAGTTAATGGGCTACAATTACCTAGTGTACAAGAAAATATAAGAAGAAGGAGAATGAAAAATGGGCTTAGGTGGGTGGTTTTCCAAATGCAAATATTGTTATTACTTAACTACCTGAAATTTGCCACTTTCTACAATGTTACCACCTCTGTCTCGTACTTGAAATATGTACAAGCCACGGTAATAATTGTCTAAATTGTAGCTTAGTTTAGTAGCACTTATAGGCTCGTCGACCATTTTTTTACCTAAAAAGTTATAAATCTGAAATGTGTAAGATTTATTTAAACCCTCAAACTCGAAGTTGATAACAGAAGTGGCTGGGTTGGGATAGAATTTTGTAATTTTTACAATTACATCCAGGTTATTATTATTTGTAGCACAATCAACCAACTGAGCAAAACTGCCAGTAGCCATTATAGATAATAGAACAAAAAATAGGTAAAATTTCTTCATTTTAAAATAGGGAAAGCGCAAAAGTAGGCAAACGCTTTTTATAAACAAATTATTGCTGCGTAATAGTGCTTAAATTTATAAGAAATGCTAGTGCACAGCAATAATTGTTACTATTAAACTACTAGTTAAGGCTATTTAAAGTAGCTTTAATACCCTCAAAACTTGGTAAATCGCCGGGTGTAGGGCAAACTTCTGCGTATTTTACAACACCTTCGGTATCAATTACAAAAGCGGCACGTTTGCTTACGCCTAGCATACCAAAAGCAGGGAAAGTTTGGTATAGTACCTGGTAAGCAGTAGCAGCAGTTTTGTTAAAATCGCTCAACAATTGAAAATTTAAGTTTTGCTCTTTTTTAAATTTATCAAGCGTAAATAAACTATCTACCGAAATGCCTAAAACCACTGCATTAGTGTTGTTGTAAGCAGCAATATTGTCTCTTACATTGCAAAGTTCGGTTGTACAAACGCCAGTAAAAGCCAATGGAAAAAACAGCAACACCACATTTTTACCTTTCAATTCAAACAAGGTTACTGGGTTTTTGTCGCTATCAAATAGTGTAAAATCGGGGGCTTGGGTGCCAATTGCAATACTCATGGTTATTATATTTTTAAAATGATGGCTGCAATGTATAACACAAGGCAATGTGTTTTGTTATTAAATTAGAAAGTTTTTTTTGGGGCTGTATAGTTGTAACCAAGTTTTTGTTAGTGGCTTTTTATTGTACCCAACTTTAGCTACAACAATTGTGGTTTTTGCGATGATTCTCTTACAATAATTGTGGGTTCTATTATGTACTGTACATACTTATCCTCAAGTTTTAGTTCTGTATCTTTTTGTATGCTATTGATCAAAATTTGTGTGGCTTTTTTACCAATTTCGGTGCCCGATTGTGCCAATGTGGTGAGTGATGGATACATGTATTGGCCCGCAGTAGAATTACTAAAGCCTACTACGCCTACTTCGTTAGGCACGTTAATATTTAGTTTTCTTAAAGCTGCTAAAGTGCCTATAGCTAGTTCATCGTTCACACAAAAAACAGCATCGGGCAAATTAGTCTGTTGCATGAGTTGTAGGGTTGTAGCAAAGCCTTCTTCTTCGGTACATTTTTTACACTCAATAATTAAATCTTCTTCTGCGGCAAGCTGATATTTTTCAAGTGCTTTTAAATAGCCCGATAAGCGTGGTGATGTATTTCTTGCCCCTTTTTGCCCTTTAAAATGCGCTATTTTTTTATAGCCATTTTGTATGAGATGCTCGGTAGCAGTAAAGGCACCAATAAAATCGTTGGTAAGCACTTTGTTAGCAGAAATGGTATTTGGCACCTTGTCAAAAAAAACAATGGGAAAACCTTCGGATTGTATTTCGCCAAAATAATCCTCGCTAAAATTATCGTTTGAAAGCGATACTAATAAGCCATCTATACCCATATTTAGTAGCGATACGGCATGTTCTTTTTCGGAGTTTTCATCGTTGCCCGACTCGCAAATAAGTACTTGGTAATTGTGTTCATGTGCTTTAGATATGATGCCTTTAATAATAGTAGAAGAGTAGAAGTGCACAATTTTTGGAATAATAACACCTATAATACCAGAACGTTGCTTGCGTAACTGTATTGCAAACGAATTGGGCCTGTAGTGCATTGTTTCTACCAATAATGCTACTTGGTCTTTAATTCTTTGGCTTATTTCTGGATGGTTTCTTAAAGCCCTAGAAGCGGTTGCTACCGAGATGCCTAGTTTTTCAGCAATATCTTTTAAAGTGGTTCTCTTTTTTATCATTTGTTGGCAATAATTTTTAAAATTACTCTGCAAGAAATTTTTTCTTAAAAATATTCTCCACCGTAATCGGTTACACAATCCGTTACGGTTGCTTTATCAATGCAAGATTGATTGTGTTCTAATTTTTATGTTGCTTAAATGAACATTTTTGTTGCCTAAAATTATGCTACTATATGAAAAAATTGAACTTCACAAGCAAGTCGAGTATTGTATTCTGCTGCTTAATGTGGTTTGTATTAATTGCAAATGCACAAAATGTAATTAAGGGTACCGTAAAAGATAGTAAGGGGCTACCTATAGCCGGTGCGCCCGTTAAAGTTAAAGGTGCTACTGTTGCAACAATTACCGATAATGATGGTAACTTTAGTTTATCGGTTAAAACTTTAGACAAAGCAGTTTTAACAATTTCATCTATTGGTTACGATGATGCAACGGTGGAAATTACATCTGCATCAACAAGCTACAATGTTGTGTTAAAGGAGGCTGGCAGCTCGCTTGCAGGTGTAGTAGTTACTGCCAATAACTCTCGTAGAAGCCAAATGGAGTTACCAATTTCGGTAGCTACTTTTGGCCAAACTAAGTTGAGTAATTTAAAGTTTAACAGTAATGCCGACATTTTAAGAACCGTACCAGGTATTTCGGCAGAAGGCGGTGGTGGCGATGTTGCTTCTAACATTTTTGTAAGAGGCTTACCTTCTGGTGGTCAATATCAATTTACACCGCTGCAAATTGATGGTATGCCTGTAATAAGCACAATGGGGCTTAACTCGTCTGCAGCCGATGTTTACTACCGAAACGATTTGGGTATTAACAACATTGAGTTTGTACGTGGTGGTTCATCTACATTATACGGTGCTGGTTCTGTGGCAGGTATTATTAACTATACCAGTAAAGTAGGTTCTAATACTTCAAAAACCATTATAGAAACCGAAGTAGCTACGCCTGGTAAAACTAAGTTTGACTTTAACACAGGTGGCGCTATTACCGAAAACAGTTTGTTTTACAACCTCAGTGGTACCTATCGCTACGATGAAGGGCCGGTGGTTACAGGATTGCCATCTAATGGCTATCAACTACGAGGCAACTTGAAAAAAGTGCTAAACGATGGTTCACTCACTTTTTACTTCCAATACATTGATGATAAGGCCCAATTCTTTTTGCCTTACCCACTTACTGCTAATAGAACAAGACCAGTTGGCTACGATGGTGTAACTATTAATACTTTACAAACAAGCGATGTGGTATTGCTATCTGCAAAAACGCCAAATGGTATTTATCAAAGTCAAGCCAATAATGGTGTACTTACTAAGGGTGGTTATTTCATGTTAGATTTTCAAAAAGAGTTTGGTAAAGGTTGGAAGTTTAATGCCAAAGTGCGTTCTGCACGTTACCAACACCAGTTTAACTTTTTTGGTACAGATGGTAGCGGTATCAATCCTGCCACGCAAGCTAACTTCTTAAAAGTGATAGCACCATCTGCTGTTAGTGGTACTTACACTTTTGCAAACGATAATGCGCCACTTAGTAGTAGTGCTTTGGTACTGCAAAATAATATTACAGACAGAATAAGACCATTAACCGAATTATCAACTTTAATTACCTTAAACAAAGCTTTTCAAACAGGTAAAGTTGAGCATAATATAACTTTTGGTGCATTTGGTGCAAGAACAGAGGCTGGCGACTTAAACATTCAGTTTAGATATTTAAGCGAATTTAAAGATAGACCAAGATTATTGAACCTATCTTATACCGATGCTGCAAGCACTGTAACTAAGTTTACCAATAATGGTGTTGTTTCGTTACCTGGCTATACTAACAAAACAATTTCTAGTAAGAAAAAGGCATTTTATGTTTCTGATGAAGCTAAAATAGGTAAGCTAAGATTAGATGCAGGTTTTCGTATAGAAAGTATTACAGGTGATGGCAGCATTGAAAAAACTGCAACTGCCAAAAATGCCGATGGCATTAACGTAGCATGGGGTACTGGCGCATTTGATAGATTTAGTGTTTCTACCAGCGATTGGGCTTTGGCACTTGCAGCAAACTATGCTGTTGCAAAAAATGTATTTGGCTATGTGAACTATTCTAAGGGTTACTTTTTTCCAGAATTGCGTGGTGTAAGTGTAAAATACACTAGCGGCATTGCAGCTTATCCAAAATATCAACCAGAAAAAATAAACCAATACGAGGCTGGTGTTAAATTAAACCTTACTAAATTAACATTTACGTTAGCATATTTCTCAGAAAACTTGAATGATAGATTGCAAGTAAACTACTTAAATGTAAACGGTAGTGTACAAGAAATTTCTAAGTATGTAAACACAAAATCTTCTGGTATAGAAAGTAGCTTCGACTGGACTTTTGCAAAACACTTACACCTTACAGGTTCTGTAACATCTCAGCAAGCAACTTATACCAAAGACGAAACAACACCCGCAAACGAAGGTAAATGGGTAGAGCGTCAACCAAGATTTATGTACGATGCTGGTATTTACTACAACAACCAATCTTTCGATATTAGCTTTAGTAACAACTACGCTGGTAAAAGATATGGTAATGCAAGTAATGCGGTAGCGTTAGATCCTTATTCTATTTCAAGATTATCTGCTGGTTATAATTTTATGCTTGACAAGCAAACATCGCTTAGAATTAGCGGTGGTGTTTTCAACGTGTTTAATTCCGAAGGTATTACCGAAGGCAATCCTCGTGCTGGCGATACACAGTCTAATACTGGCGACTACTTTGTAGGAAGGCCCATACTTCCTAGAGCCACTTATTTAAGAGCTACGCTTAGTTTTTAATATCCTCCCACTTTTAAACCAGTTGCCTAAAACTTAGGCAACTGGTTTATTGCTTACTTCTTAAAGCAAAACAAATATGAACGATACTCATGTTTTAGAAGATGCCAAACAAGTACTTCTAAACAATTGGCGTGATGGCTATACTATACCAAGTGCAAGGCTTTATCCTTTTCAATGGAATTGGGACTCTGGCTTTATTGCAATAGGTTACAGCTATTTTGATGAACAAAAAGCCATGAACGAAATAAGCAACATGTTTAAGGGGCAGTGGCAAAATGGTATGCTACCACATATTAACTTTCATCAGCTAAATCCTAATTATTTTCCTGGCCTTGATGTTTGGAATACGCAAAATTTAGCACCAAATACTGTTGCCACATCGGGCATTACACAGCCGCCCGTGTTTGGTTTTGCTTTAGAACGCATGCATGCTCAAATGCAAAATAATTTAGAATGGCTGCCCTTTTTAAGAGATATTTTTCCAAAAATTGTTGCATTTCATAGGTATTTATATACCCATAGAGACCCCTTTAACGAAGGGCTTGTGTACATTCACCACAACTGGGAAAGCGGCACCGATAATTCGCCACTATGGGACGATGCTTTTGAAAAAATTGATGTTACTAATGCAAGAGATGTATCGGGATTAAGGCGTGATAACAAAAATGTAGATGCTGCCGAACGACCAACCAACGAGCACTACAAAAAGTATATTTTCTTGGTAGATTTATTTAGTAAACATCATTACAACGATGAACAAATATTTAAGCATACGCCTTTTGCAATACAGGATGTGTTGTTTAATTCGATGCTGATAAAATCTAACAAGTCGCTAATTTTTATAGGCGAGTTACTAGGCATTAATACCGATGAAATTGCCTTATGGAATGAGAAAAGTATTAACAGTATCAATACAAAACTTTGGGATGAAACATCGGGTTACTATTTGGCTTACGACTTAAAAACTGAGCAGCAAATTGCTTGTAAAGTATCTTCTTGTTTTATGCCATTGTTTGCAGGTATTTGCAGCAAAGCACAAGCCCAAATTCTAGTAAATAATTTACAACAACATTTTAAAAAAGATGATTGGCAGCTTTGCCCTTCTTGTGCTTTTACCGAGCCATCTTTTAACCCACTTAAGTATTGGCGTGGCCCTGTGTGGATTAATGTTAATTGGATGCTGTACAATGGCTTGTTGCAATACGGTTTTACCGAACTTGCTGCACAAATAAAAACCGATAGTTTGGCTTTAATGTCAAATTATGGCTGCTTCGAGTATTTCGATCCAAGACCCACTGCACTTTACGAAACTAAAAAAGGCATTGGTGCAGATTTGTTTTCGTGGTCGGCGGCTTTATACATTGATTTTCAATTAAACAAAACCCATTTTTAAGTATGAACTACGTTGATTATTTAATGGTAATAGCTTACTTCATTGTAATGATAGTGTTGGGTTTTATGTTTAAAAAAAGCAAGTTAAATACCGACTACTTTTTGGGCGGTAAACAATTTGGTTGGTTTGCATTGTGTTTATCTACCATGGCCACACAACTCTCTGTAATTAGCTTTATTTCGGCACCTGCATTTGTAGGCTTACGAAAGGGTGGTGGTATGCAATGGCTAACATTTGAGTTTGGTGTACCCATTGCTATGATTATTTTAATTGCATTTATAGCACCTGTACTTTACCGTTCGGGTGTGGTAAGTGTGTATGAGTTTTTAGAAAAAAGATTCAATCGGTCTTCAAGACTTTTGGTGAGTATTGTCTTTTTAATCAGTCGCTCATTTGCTACATCGGTAACCATTTATGCGGTTACACTTATTCTAACTTCAATCCTAAATTTATCCTTTATTTACACCATCATTATCATATCGGTGGTAACCATTTTTTACTCACTCGAAGGTGGCATGAAAGCCATTGTATATAGCGAAGTAGCACAGATGCTGATAAAGGTATCGGGTATTGGTATCATCATATTTTTTGGCTACCGCTATGCAGGTGGTTGGGAAGTAATAAAAACGCATTTAGATTATTCTCGGCTAAATATTATCAACTTTCAAAAATCAGGATTTGATGGTTCTGAATATGGTTTTTGGCCAATGATGCTAGGCGGTATTTTTTTATACTGTTCTTATTATGGTACCGATCAATCACAAGTACAAAGAATATTATCGGCAAAGGATGAAACTACCGTTAAAAAGCTCTTATTGTTTAATGGTCTTTTTAGATTTCCCATCACATTTTGCTATTGTATTGGTGGTTTAATATTGGGTGTTTTTGTAGCTCAAAATGCCGAATTTGCAGCAAAAATTCCTGAAAATAAACCCGATTTAATGATTCCAATTTTTGTTACTAATTATTTGCCACACGGTATTATTGGCATTATTGTAGTGGCCATAATAGCTGCTGCCATGTCTTCTTTTAGTTCCAATATTAATTCGCTTACAGCAGTAACAATGGAAGATTTTGTTACAAAGAGAATAGAAGTAAAAGAAAATAAGTACGTAGGTTACTCTAAAATGGTGGGGCTAATTTGGGGCTTAATTACAGTAGTGTTAGCTTTTTTTATGGGCAATATTGCTAAAACAGTAATTGAAGCCATTAATAAAATTGGTTCGGTATTTTATGGCCCAATAGTAGCCATATTTTTTATAGCCATTTTTACAAAATCGGTAAAAGCAACTGCTGCAAATATTGGCTTGGTAGCAGGCGTATTAATCAATCTTTTTTTCTGGATTTTTTGTAAAAATGTATTTTGGTTTTGGTGGAATGTGATAGGTTTTAGTACGGCATTGTTAGTTACCGCAGCCGTTCATTATTTAGATACATCGCCTAAAATTGAAGTGAAACTTGGTTTAGGAAACATCAATTTTGGTAAGCATTTTTTTTCAAAATATACACTCTATTTACTTTCTTTTTTCGTAGCCATATTGTGTTTGTGCTTGTACATTACTTCATTTTCGTTTAAGCTTTAATAATGACAATACTTGTTGCTTTAGATAAATTTAAAGGAAGCCTAACTACTTTTCAAGCCAACGAAATTGTACACAAGGCAATTAAACAAGTTTATCCAACATCTACCATTTACAACTTTCCTATGGCCGATGGTGGTGATGGATTTTCGGATGTAATGCAACATTATTTACAAACAAAAACAGTAATTGTACCTACTGTAAATGCACTGCTAGAGCCTATTACAAGCAACTATCAATGGAACGATAAAAACAGTATGGCATTGATAGAAGTAGCAAAGGCTAGCGGTATGCAACAGCTTGCCAAGCACCAACTAAACCCTTTACATACCACCACATACGGCACTGGGCTTTTAATAAAATATGCTATAAAAAGTGGTGCTAAAAAAATTATGCTTGGTTTAGGAGGTAGTGCTACCAACGATGGTGGCATTGGTATTTTATCGGCGCTTGGTTTTCAATTTTTAGATGCCTCTGGCTATATTTTAGCGCCTATTGGCCTTAACCTTAGTGCAGTTAGTTTTATTAAAAAGCCAAGCAATGGTTTTACCAACATTGAGTTTGAACTTGCTTGCGATGTAGATAATGTGTTGTATGGCCAAAGTGGTGCTGCACATGTATATGCTGCACAAAAAGGGGCAAGCAAAATTGAAATTGCTTATCTGGACGAAGGCTTGCAGCATTTAGCAAAATTGTTAATGCTACAATGTGGCATAGATTATAGCGAAACAAAAGGTTGTGGTGCAGCAGGCGGTATTCCGGTTGCATTACTATCTTTCTTTAATGCTAAAATTAGAAAGGGTATTGATTTAGTTTTAGAACAAAGTAATCTTTTAAACCTAGCTGCAAAAGCCGATTTATTAATTACAGGTGAAGGCAAAATTGACAATCAAAGCCTTCATGGAAAAGTGGTATCAAGCATTGCTAGCATTGCAAAATTTCATAGAAAACCATGTATTGCCTATTGTGGTGTTAATGCAAGTAACAACAGCTTTAACGATGCTTTTAAAAATATTTTTGCCTTAAAAAATAACACAATCACAGAACAGTATGCTATTGAAAATGCTAGCAGCTTGTTGTTTGAATTGGTAAAACACACAATTGCTAGTTCGTGTTAGCTCATTTTTAAAGTAGCATGTTGCTTTGTTGGTATTGTTCATGCAAATTTTGCCAATAGTAATAACACCAATTATTACATAGCAAACTTACCAACCTGTGAATGATGCAACTATTAACCGTTTAGGTGTAACGGCAGCGGTTACAGATAGTGCATATTTACACAAGTGCTAGTACAACAAAGCACATGGGTATGCAACAAACCGAAACAACATCAACACTATCAATTACATTACTCCAGCAAATGAATTTGTATTGGCATGCGGCCAATTACTTGTCGGTAGGGCAAATTTATTTGTACAATAATCCTTTGCTAAAACAGCCGCTCAGTTTGGCGCATATTAAGCCAAGATTATTGGGCCATTGGGGCACCACACCGGGGCTCAATTTTATTTATGTGCATCTTAACCGAATTATTAATCAATACCACCTCAACATTATTTATATAGCAGGGCCAGGGCATGGTGGACCAGGTTTGGTAGCCAATACGTATTTAGAAGGTACTTATTCCGAATTGTATCCAAATATTACCCAAGATGCAGCCGGCTTGCAACAATTGTTTAAGCAGTTTTCTTTTCCTGGTGGCATACCAAGCCATGTAGCGCCCGAAACACCTGGTTCTATTCACGAAGGGGGCGAGTTGGGCTACTCGCTAGTACATGCTTTTGGGGCTGCTTTCGATAATCCTAACCTAATAGTGGCTTGCGTAATAGGCGATGGTGAAGCCGAAACAGGTGCACTTGCTACTAGCTGGCACAGTAATAAATTTTTAAACCCTGTGTGCGATGGGGCGGTATTGCCCATATTGCATTTGAATGGCTACAAAATTGCCAACCCAACCGTATTGGCTCGCATACCCAAAAATGAATTGGAAGCCTTGCTAGTAGGCTATGGCTACAAACCCTTTTTTGTTGAAGGCAACGAACCCGAACTGATGCACCAATTACTAGCAACTACTTTAGATGCAGTGGTGGCCGAGATACAACAAATACAAACCGATGCTAGAACCAATGGTTTTACCAAAAGGCCACAGTGGCCAATGATTGTGTTTAACAGCCCCAAAGGATGGACAGGCCCAAAAGACGTAGATGGCATAAAAATAGAAGGTACATGGCGGGCACACCAAGTACCCTTATCAGAATTGGCAACAAAGCCCAATCATATCACCATTTTAGAGCAATGGATGAAAAGTTATCAGCCAGAAATTTTGTTTGATGAGCAGGGTAAATTGATGCCCGAATTAGCAGCATTGGCACCTACAGGCAATAAACGGATGGGGGCAAATCCACACGCCAATGGTGGCTTATTGCTGCACAATTTACTAATGCCAAACTTTACAAACAATGCTATTGAAGTTCTAAAACCCGGTACTATAAAAGCAGAAGCAACGCTGGTAATGGGTGCTTTTTTGCGAGATGTAATGCAGGCAAATAGCAATAAACATCATTTTAGAGTATTTGGCCCAGATGAAACTGCCTCTAACAGACTTACCAAATTATTTGACATTACCAATAGAACCTTTACCGCAGAAATTTACCCAACAGACGAGCATATTATACCAATTTGAAATATTAATTAGTCCAAAATGAGGAAAAAATATATCCATAT
>JASGCX010000130.1:1256-4114 GCA_030053925.1 Flavobacterium sp. | reverse complement strand
CCATGAACCATCAACCATGAACCATCAACCATGAACCATCAACCATGAACCATCACCCATGAACCATCAACCATGAACCATCACCCCATCACCCACCCCCCACCAACTATCTCCTTACACTTTTCACGATTACCGCTACTTTCGCTTGCACAAAAAACAAACGAACCAAATGGATGCAATTATTGATGCTATTGGTAAGCTGTATCAATGGTACACAAATCAGGCTGCCTCACGCATAGAAAAACTACCACAAAGCGGTAGCGATAGAGTTTATTTTAGAATTTACGCAAGCAACAACGCTACATTTATTGCTACTCACAACTTAAATGTAAAAGAAAACCGCACGTTTATTTATTTTAGTAAACATTTTAAAGCCAGTGGCTTGCCTGTGCCTACAGTGTTTTGTGTAAATGATGCGCAAACAATTTATATACAAGAAGATTTAGGTACCGAAAGCTTGCTTAATAAATTAGAACAGCACGGCCACAAAAGCTATGCGTATGGCTTATTTGAAAAAAGTTTAAAAGCCCTCGCTAGCATACAAATAAAAGGTGACGATGGCCTTAATTACAGCCAATGCCTTACGGCAAAAGAGTTTGGTAAGCAAGCTATTTTAAGCGACCTCTTGTATTTTAAATACTACTTTTTAGATACACTGCAACTGCCTTACGACAAGCAAGCCATGTTTGACGATTTTGAAGCACTCAGTACTTATTTAACCAAAACAGAGAATAAGTATTTTATGTTTCGTGACTTTCAAAGCCGCAACATTTTGGTAGAGAAAGACGATGTGTATTTTATTGACTTTCAAGGTGGTATGAAAGGTGCTCTGCAGTACGATGTAGCAAGTTTATTGTGGCAAGCAAAAGCACAACTAACAGAAGACTGGAAAGACCGTTTGCTAAACTATTACATGGACCAAGTGGATGCTCTGCTACACAGGCAAATAGACCGAAACACATTTGTAAGTCAATACAATGGTTATGTACTAATACGCTTGTTGCAAGTATTAGGTGCGTATGGTTTTAGAGGGTTGTTTGAAAGAAAAGCCCACTTTTTATCGAGCATACCACTAGCATTGCAAAACCTAAAATTTTTTATAGAACACAAGCGTGTGGGCATTATTACACCCGAGTTAGATAAAATGTTGAAGCTAATAGGTAGCAATGAAATTATTGAGCGATTTACATCGGTACAGGCAAATGCAGAAACACCATTGCACATTACCATTAATAGTTTTAGCTATAAAAAAGGTATTCCTAACGACACTAGCAACAACGGTGGTGGTTATGTGTTTGATATGCGTGGTATTTTAAACCCAGGCCGCTTTGATGAATATAAACAATTGAGTGGGCAAGATAAGGCAGTACAAGATTTTTTAGAACACCGTACCAAGATGAACACCTTTTTAAATAGTGTTTGGGATTTGGTAGATATTACCGTTGAAGATTACATTAAGCGTGGCTTTAGCAGCTTAATGATAAATTTTGGCTGTACAGGTGGCCAACATAGAAGTGTGTATGCTGCCGAACAAACAGCCCGCCACTTGCGCAATAAATTTAAAGTAGCAGTAACGCTTACACACACCAATAAAAATAACTGGATAAAAGCCCCACAGCCCCCAAAGGAGGCGTAATAATAACCCCTAATTTTTAAAAATGACTCATCAATTTAATAGCAACTATACTACTACTCCCTTGGGGGGCAAGGGGGCTGCAATTATTTTTGCCGCAGGGCTTGGTACAAGGCTAAAACCCTTTACCAATAAGCATCCTAAAGCATTGGCAGTGGTTAATGGCAAGCCATTATTACAACGCAATATTGAATACTTACAGCAACATGGTATTACCAATATAATTGTAAATGTGCACCACTTTGCTAGCCAAATAATTGATGCCATAGAACACAATAATGGTTGGGGTAGCCAAGTATGTATAAGCGACGAAACAGACGAAGTACTAGAAACAGGTGGGGGTTTAAAACGTGCAAGCAGCTTTTTTGCCAATGTGGATGATTTTGTAGTAATTAATGTAGATATACTAACAGATTTAAACCTAACAGCCATGTTGCAAAGCCACAAAGCACAACAACCGCTAGCTACTTTGGCCACAAGCAATCGCAAATCGTCACGCTATTTTTTGTTTAATGAAGCCGATGAATTGTGCGGTTGGATGAACGATAAAACTGGTGAACAACGCATATCTAAACCAACTACTGTTGCAAATAAAAAAGCCTTTAGTGGCATGCATATTATTAGCAGCAAGTTACTACCATTAATAACGCAAGAAGGTAAATTTTCTATGGTTGATGTGTACCTAAATTTGGCCCCAAGCCACATCATTAAAAGCTTTGATCACTCTAATAGTAAATTTATAGATGTAGGTAAGCCCGAAAATATTGTGCTTGCAGAAACAATGTTTGATTGATAGTTTCACGCAAAGCAACACAAGTTTATACGCATTGTGTGCTTTGTATTTTTTAATATAAATGGGCAATAAAGTACCTAAACGGGCATGGATTTGCGAAGGTGGGGGAATTTTGCAACAAATGTTGATGCAGATAACCAAACTTTAATTAACCACAAAACTGTTTTTGGAACACAAAACCTCGCCTTTTGGGTAGGTGCTGTTATGCCTTCGTTGTTCTTTTCTGTTACAGGTTTGCGGTGTCCTTGTGCGGTAGGGCAGGCAGGCGCTTTTGCAAGGTTGGCTTATGTGTAGCGGCTTTGTGTGCCTTGCAAATGTGTTTGACTGCAAAGGGTTGGCATAATTTTAGGCTTTGGAAATTTTAATTTGTTCAATGTCGTCTATGGGATATTGCGTTATGTATTTTTCAACTACTGGGCTTTCTAATAAATG
>JASGCX010000130.1:0-1156 GCA_030053925.1 Flavobacterium sp. | reverse complement strand
TGCAAAAGTATCGGTTAGACCCCGACAGGTTTTGAAAACCTGTCGGGTCTTTTTCAATAAGCGTCTGCAAGTCGCCCCTAAAAGTGTGCTCGGTGGCATTTCCAAGTTTGTAACGTTGCTTTATATTGTTTATGTACTGGTCTAAAGTCATTTATTATATTGTTAATTTTCAGTTGTAAGTTACAATTTTTGTTTGTAGGTGTGGTGGCAAAAAAAAGGCTCTTTTGGTTTTGCAAAGCGTTGGGTTGTGGGGTTGGGCAAAACCAAATGTGGTATTTTGTGCGGTTGGCATTTCTTGTTGTTTTATGTTAGCTCTGTTGGTAGTCAAAGGATTACTACCAACGGGCAGGGTTTGCTACAGGGCTGGGATTGTTGCTGTGTCTGCCCAGCAACTGAAGCCAAATGATTTCCGCCGCTGCGGATGATGTTTTGCTGTTAAGTCCAATTTAAAACGCCTAGCTGAAACTAAAGCCAAATAGTAGTTCAAATGTTGAGGCAATATTTGTGAAGCTGCAATAATGCCAAAGCTAGTGTTGGGCGATTGCCCATTCTTGCTTTATTAATTAATCAATTTCATACATATTCCCTTTTCTAAGTACAACACTTTTGTCTCTTAAATAGTCAACATAAGTTTTAATAAAGCCATTTTCGAAAAGTTCGTCGTACCATAAATTGTGAACCATACAATATTCCGTAAAAAACATATTATCAAAATTTTCCCACTCACCGCCATAATCACTAAGCCAATTGTAAAACAAAAATATTTGTTCGTGATTTGATAGTTGTGCTCTTAGTATTTTCAAATATCGCATTTGCTCTTTGTATTCTGTTACCACATCATTATATACAATTGATGTTACAATTAAAAAAAGGTGTCTAAAATAATGTCCTAACCTTGATAAATGTCCAGAGAATGGTTTATAATTAAAATTTAGTTCAACCTTGTGTTCTTTGTCTTCTTGTTTAATTACAAAAGTTTTAGTGCCCTCTTGATGTTTTTCTCTTGCTTGCTTAATATGTTTTACAAATTCTGCTAAATCAACGCTATGTTTTTTTTCAAAACTATCAAATCCAGAAAAGAATAAAGTATAACAGAGATTGAATGACTATCCGTTATTTGGAAAATCTAACAATTTTAGCTAATTTTGTCTAAAAT
>JASGCX010000077.1 GCA_030053925.1 Flavobacterium sp. | reverse complement strand
TTTTAAAAATATAATCCTAAATTTGAACGATAAAATAGTCAATTTACATCAACAATGTTGTGAAACTTGACAATTAGTTATTTGTTTTGAAAACATTCGGCAAGTACTGTTTTTTTAAAAATTAAAATTAAAAAAAATGAAAAATTTAACTTTAATGATATTATCAATTATAATAATTGCAAAATCAAAAGGCCAAGACACATCACAAGGATTTTTAAAATACAATGTGGTAAAAAATTATTTTCACGAAATGCCTAGTGGTACAAAAGAGCTTTACGACACAAAAAATTATTCAGCAGTACTTTATTATAAAGGCAACGAGATTTTATATAAAGAAATTAGCGGTGAAATAAAAACACAAAACGATGAAAAAAGGCTATCAAACGGTGCTATTACAGTTATTCCTGTAGACATTGAAAAAACACAATCAATTGTATACAAAAACTATCTATCTAATGAAGTAGTTTATTCTTTTTCGGGAGTACAAGGCAGGTTAGGAAATTTTTTAAAAGATACAATTAGAATTCAAAATTGGGAAAGTACTACAAATGATTCTATAATAAATAATAGAAAATGTACCAAGTTTTTTTTAAAATCATTCTACAATACAAATTGGACGGCTTGGATTGATTTAAACACACCCTTCACAGATGGGCCTTGGAGGTTTTCTCACTTACCTGGGCTTATAGTTGAATTGATTGCTGAAAACGATACGCAAAAATATACATTGCAGGAAATTAATTTAGGTGCAACCCTTGAAAATAAATTTTTATACCCCGAAGAGTTAAAAAGTGTCAAAATTTATAATAAAAAAGATTACGAAAAGATTGAAAAAGAAAGAAAAGAGCGTGTTAGACTAATTATGGAGCAAAATAACAAACAGAACCAAACTCAGCAATGATAAAACTGATCTTCATTTTTTTTTGTGTATTCATATCCTTTCAAGTTTTTAGTCAGAGCAAACTTGAAGGAATTGTAATTGATAGTTTTAACAACCCTGTGGATAGAGCTACAATTCAAATTAAAAAATCAGACCTCTTATTAAAAACTGTTCTAAGCGATAAGAATGGTAACTTTTTTTACCTATCAAACACAGACACAACACAAAAAATCAAACTAATTGTAAGCCATATATCGTTCAAAAAGCAAGAATTAGAAATTGATACGAAGGAGTGGAAATTTAGCAAGTTGAAAATTGTATTAAACTTAAGCAAAGAAAACTCATTACAGGAAGTGGTTGTAAAAGCGTTACCAATAAATGTGAATGATGATACTACAACTTATCGATTAAAAGCATTTACTAATGGAACAGAAAAAACTTTAGAAGATGTAGCAAAAAAGTTACCAGGTATGATAGTGAATGATGATGGCTCATTATCATTTAAAGGAAAAAGGTTAACAAAAATTCTAATTGAGGGTGAAGATTTACTTTCAAATAAAACAAAATTACTAACGAAAAATTTCCCTGCCGATTTACTAGATAATATACAAGTTATAGAAAACTATAATGATAATAAAATCCTAAAAGGTTTTAATCAAGGCGACCAGACAGTCATGAATTTAAAATTAAATAAGCGGAAGTTAAAAGTAGCATTTGGAGAATTGAGTTTATCGGTAGGTATTCCAAAACGGCACGATTATAATGCAATAATCTTTTCGCTATTGAATAAAACAAAATCAGCTACAATAGCGAATTATAATAATATTGGGAAAGATAACATTCAAGTAGCTAGTTTAAACATTGATAGTGATGATGCATTACAAAAAATATCAAATTTTAATTTTCATAATATCGTTAATTTACCTGAAAACATAATTAGTCCTTATCTATCATCATTGCCTTTACCATCCCAGCGTTGGTTTTTTAATAACCAAATAAATTTCAATAACCAAACAAATTTCAATTTATCAAAAAAAATAAAAACAAAATTATCAACATCATTTCAAAATGATGACGTGAAATTAAATTTCAATAGACAATCTAATTATTTTCAGCAAGCTCTAAATTTTAATATAACTGATACTATTAGTAATCAATTTAAGCCAATAAAATTAAAAGTTAATTTACAAAATGATTTCGATATTTCTAATAACAGCCAACTTCGGTTAATTATGCAATTTGATTTGAATAAAAATAATTTTTTCAATACACAATTAAATAATCAACTTAATGTAAATTCGATAAATATAGGTCAGCTTAAGAACAACTTACAATCTTATTTTATGCTGATGGATTATGCTAAAATATTAAATCAAAATAATATAGTTTTAATTAATTCCTACTTTAGTTTTAAAGTTTTAAATCAAAATTATAAAGTCATATCTGATAATTTTGGTTTAAGTCTTTTAGGTATCAATGATTATAATCCTATTAATCAAAAAAATTATTCACAAAACTCACTTATTGGAACACAATTTCAAATGCTTAATAAAAAAAACAATTATGTAAGCAGCACATATTTTGATATACAAGGAAACTTTACGGAAAGAAATAATTTATTAACTCTAGAGTCAAATACCTCAAACGATAGTATTTTTAAAGCATCTGAGCAATCTGATAAAAACATTGTAATAACTACTAAAATTGGTTACAAAGGGACATATAAACACAATGGAATGAAATTCATTAATTCTCTTGAAATAGGATACATTAATTGGGACAATAACCTTGAATTGATAAAAAATAGAAAAATAGGTTTTATAGGTAATCTAGAATTGAATCTTTCACAACGAATTAGCAAATATGTTTCAGTTTCAATTATAGCAAGTGCAAAACGAATATATAACAACAATCACATGTTGAATGACTCGTTTATGCTAATAAGTAATAATGAATTAATGCGATACACTTCAATAAATTTATTAAACGACCAGTACAATTTAGGTTTGAACTTGTTTTTAATAAATAGAAAATTACTATTTATTTCACTTAATAGCGGATTTTCATATCAACCACAGGGTTTTATAGCCTCAAATAATTTATCAAACTCATTAAATTTTATTCAGAATAAATTCGAATCTTTATCAAATAGCTCAAAATTTATTACTCTTCAATCAAAATCACCAATATTAAAACTGAAAAGTAGAATTGAATTAAGTAGTTCAGTTCTTAGTCAATCTTTACCATTCTATGAGAAAGAAAATCTTTATTCACGATTTAAAAGTGTAACAACAACAATAGAGTTAAAATATTTAACTGTATTTAAAACTAAATTAAATGGAGAGGTTGGAACTAAATTTATTAATTCAAACAGTTCACGTTATTTAAACTCAACTGTTTTAAACAACTTTACAAATATTTCATTAATATACTTCACTAAAGTATTTTACAAATATAAAAATACAAGCAATATTTCAATATTTTATTCTAATTACAATTTAAATATAAATAACGAACCATTGCGTTTAAATTTTATTGACTTTGAAATTAGTTATTCAATACCAAAAAGTAACTGTCAATTAGAAATTTTAGCTAAGAATTTATTAAATCAAAGAAACTATAACCAATTTAATATTAGTCCGCAATTTCAAAACAATACTAGCTATTTATTATTTGGAAGGAGTATAGACTTGTCAGTAAAATTTAAACTTTAGGAGTTTGATTATATTACTCTATAAAGGCTTCCCACAACATGGGGTTTTGTGCAAGTTGGGCAGAAGAAATAACAATGTGCATTTGTTCTTTATTGTACTTCAGTTCGGGCAGCACGTTATATATTTGGCTTACGAATAAAACATCAGCCGCTGCGGAACAATATTTGAATATACTTGGCCGTATAATACTTATTAATCCAATTTTACTTTACCCCTTATTACATTAATTTTGTACTAAGGTGTATTAAAATTTTTTACACATGAAATATCTTATCTTATTTTTTTCAATTGGCATAATTACTACTAATCTAAAAGCCCAAATTAAAAAGGGCAACTTTTCATTTGAAGCCCACTATGGCCTCACTGGTAATTTCTTTGTTCAATCTTATGACGAAACAAGTAGTATTGGTATCTTGAACGATGCAAATTTTTTTAAAAAAAACTTCATTGGTTCTAACCTTCAAATTAATACGGGCTATTACTTTAATAAAAAGTGGAAATTATCTTTGGCATATACGCGCCAAGAAAACAAACGAGATGTGAATTTTATAAAAGCTTATCCCAATTATATCTTAAACATTAATACTACTATTAGGCATTTCAATAATTTTTGGGATTTAGAATTGACAAGGTACTACGAAAAGAAAAAAAACAGATTGGGTATTTCTTTGGGTGCAAGCTATATGCGCTTTAGACAAAATGAAATTGATATATTAATTGGTGGCAGAGCCATAAACATTGAAGAACGCGATGCAAAGCGATTTAAGCTTGTAGATTTAGATGCTGTATTAGGATGCACATACGATTATAAAATACAACCTAAAGTTTACGTGGGGGTAGCCACTAAATTTCATTATAATATTACAGCAGATATTGCAGAAAGTGTATCGCTTTCACCTTATGTACATTTTTATTTTTAGTGGGTTTTTGGCTATACAACAATCATCCAAATTCGTCTTTTTATTTTACTATTCTTACCCATCTCTGCCTTGTTTCGTGTTCTCACTAACCATTTGCATGATGTACCTTTATGCAAGTTTACATTATTATCACCCACACTAACGCCACGCTCTCACTTTTACCCACACGCTTTGCCTTGCTATACAAACCTGCACCAGTGGGGTATAACATAGATGCAATGTTGTATGACATTGCTTTAAATTCATACAGCATTAAAGCATTGTTGTATCAATTTGTATTAATGCTAACTAGCATTGTTTTAAAGTTGGTTGACTATTTAGCATTGTTGTATCGCAAGGCTATATTGTAATGTTTCAATGGCTTAATGTTATCTATCACAGGGCTATTGTTGTATGCTTTTTGGTGAAACATTACCTCAAATACATAGCTTCTAACCTTTAAAATAAAAATTTTAAACGTAATTTTAGCTAGTTATAAATATCTAAATTTATTATTTCATTCAAATAGGTACACAAACTACAAAAAGTATTAGCACACCTTGTATTCAACCATAAAAAAAAATTGGTGCTGCAACTATGTATTTACACCCACCACCTCAGCAATCATAGCGGCAACTCTTTCGCCATCCATGGCAGCACTTACAATACCACCTGCATAGCCGGCACCTTCGCCACAAGGGTATAAATTGGCTATTTGTGGGTGCTGCAAGCTAATGGCATCTCGTGGTATGCGTACCGGCGAAGATGTACGGCTTTCCGTTGCTACCACCACCGCTTCGTTGGTATAATACCCTTTCATTTTTTTGCCAAAAACTTTAAAACCTTCTTGCAAGGTTGTATTAATAAATGGCGGCAATACATCAGCCATACTTACCGAGTTAAGCCCAGGTAAATAACTATTATCTGGTAAACAAGCCGAAACGGTATTGTTACAAAAGTCTACCATACGCTGTGCAGGTGCTACAAACTTGCCACCACCAATAGTATATGCTTGGGCTTCTATGGCTTGCTGAAAATACATTAGGGTTAGGGGGTTAACGGTCAACAGTTGGCGGTCATCGGTCATCGGCGGTCGGTCGTTGTTCAACAATGTTTTCACCGCATCTGCCAATTCAACACTTACCACCATGCCGCTATTGGCGTAAGGGTTGTTGCGCTTGCTGGGGCTCCAACCATTTACTACTAATTCGTTAGGGTTGGTAGCTGCTGGCGCAATAATACCGCCTGGGCACATACAAAAACTAAATACGCCTCTGCCATTTACCTGATGTACCAAGCTGTAAGATGATGGCGGCAGCCCATTGCCTCTACTAACGCAGTGGTATTGTATGCTGTCAATAATTTGTTGTGGATGCTCAATACGTACACCTAGCGCAAAAGGCTTGGCTTCTATTAATATATTTTTTGCGTACAGAAGTTCAAAAATATCTCTTGCAGAGTGGCCTGTGGCTAGTATCACCGCATTTGCATAAAAGCTAAAGCCAGCTTGTGTAGTAACGCCTTTAATTACATTATTTTTAACAATAAAATTGGTTACTTTTTGCTCAAATAAAAACTGCCCGCCAAAGCCTATTATGGCTTCACGCATGGCAGTAATAATTTGCGGCAGCTTATTAGTACCAATATGTGGATGCGCTTCGTACAATATTTTTTCTTCGGCACCAAACTGTACAAATAGGTTTAAAATGCGGTTAATATTGCCACGCTTATTGCTACGAGTGTACAATTTACCATCGCTATAAGTACCTGCACCGCCCTCGCCAAAGCAGTAATTACTTTCTGGGTTTACAATGCCTTCTTTATTAAGCGCAGCAAGGTCTCTACGCCTTGCACGTACATCTTTACCACGCTCTAAAATAATGGGTTTAATACCTAGTTCAATCAATTTAAGCGCAGCAAATAAACCTGCCGGGCCAGCACCAATAATAATTACTTTTTTATTGGCGTTAGCAACTTCTTGCAGCAATACCGTATTTATGTTGCGCTGCGCAAATGGTTCATCTATAAAGGCGTTTAGGGTAACATTAATCCAAACTTGCCGTTTACTTCTTGCATCTATAGATTGTTTCAGTTTATGAAAGCCAATAATAGTAGCACTTTGCTTACCAAGCAACTGAGCAATATAATCTTTTATAATAGCATCATCTAAAGCTTCGGCGGGCTTTAGTTTTAGAGAGAGTTGTTTTATCACTAATTGAAATGATTTTAATGAACATAATGATTAAAGAAAAATCTGATTTAATGTTATCCGCAAATCATCGTTGCATCATTCAAATCACTTAAACCAGTGGTCTTAGAATGGTAAATTATCAACACCATCATCGCCTGTAGGTGGTATATTGTTATAGTTTACGTCAGCCGCCGCTTCTGGGCCGCCTAATTTTACAGCTTCAATACGCCAAGCGTCTAAATTAGTAATATAGTTATCTACCCCGCTTTTATTCCATTTAGTACCCTTAATGTTAAACTGTACTTTTATATCGTCGCCAATATTGTATCTATCAAGTATAGCGGTTTTATCTTGTACACATTGAAACTTAACGTAGTTAGTAATTATTCTACCGCCAATATCTTCATTTTTTTCTATTACAAATTCGCGGGTTTTAAAGGTTTCGGTACGCTGTACGGTATCGTATTTAGCAATTAGTTTTCCCGTAATTTCATAACTCATGGTCAATAAATTTTTATGGGGCAAATGTAACGTTTTAGCTTAGAGGCTTGGCATCAAAAAATTAATTATCAAGCATATAAAACTTGTACCAACACTTTCACTAGCCATTTTATCATGTACCGTTTTGTAAAAATGCTTGCTATTGGAATTTTTTGTTGAACTATTGCTTGGTGCCAAAAGCTACATGTTGCTTATGGTAATTATTCTATTAAAAGCGGTGTTGTAGCAAATACTAGTACCAACAGCCTACTAGCCCCCTATAAAAACAGCCTTAACAACACCATGAACACTGTTATTGGTTTTTCTATCGAAGGGCTTACCAAAAAACAACCAGAAATTGACTTGGGTAATTTTATAACCGATGCCATGCGATTAACGAGCGAAAAACAATTTAAAAAACACGTACATGCAGCCTTTGTAAATGATGGTGGTGTACGCTTTTTTTTACCCAAAGAAGATATTACTGTGGGCAAAATGTTTGAGCTAATGCGATTTGAAAATGTAGTGGTGCTGCAAGATGTTAAAGGCGATAGTGTACAAAGTTTTTTAAACACCATTGCCCAAAGAAATGGCTGGCCAATAAGTGGCATTAGTTTTGGCATAAAAGATAAAAAGCCATCAATATAATGGTAGAAGATAATTTTTTAGATACTTCGGCTACTTATACCATTTATATGAACCCCATAGAAAGCGTAAACGCTACTACCAAAATAGTAAAGCAGGCAGGCTGCGATATGATTATTTGCCTATCGCATCTTGGCGTTAAATATGAAGATAATAAGGTAAGTGACGAGGTATTGGCCAAAAATTGCTACGATATAGATTTAATTATTGGCGGTCTCACACATCGTTTTTTAGCCAACCACGCAAATACACCAATAAGAATGGTGGCAACACTTTGGTGAATAAAGTAGGGTGGGGCGGCCTAAGTTTGGGTAGATTAGACTATAAATTTGAGGGTCGAAAAAATAAATAACTCTTGAAAGCCAACACTGTATTAATGGAGCGAAAAACAAGAGAATAAAAAATTTTTTTTTCAACATAAAGTGTACATATTCGCAGCCCTGTATAACTTTTTTGCAGCTAAAACGTTGCAAACACTTATGCGATAATCTAGAACAGAAATAGCTTAACTAACTATATAAATTGATTAACTAACATGGCAAACAACGTTGCAAAAACTGCTGAGAGTGTATGGAGCAATTGCTTAAAAATAATTAAGGATATTGTAGAATGGCAGCACTTTAAAACGTGGTTTGAGCCAATAGCACCAGTAGAAATAAAAGGTAGTGTGTTAATGATTCAAGTGCCGAGTCAGTTTTTTTACGAGTATCTTGAAGAACATTATGTGAACCTTTTGGCTAAAACTTTAAAACGTGAATTAGGCAAAGACGCTCGTTTAGAATACCGCATTTTGGTAGATAGTGGCAATGGCCGCAATGGTAGCATGGATATACCTGCTAGCAATCAAAAAACGTTTAGCCATAACGAAATGAATTTTCCATTGGTAATAGATAATCCGGTAAAAAATCCTTTTGTAATACCAGGCTTAAAGAAAATGCAAATAGACCCACAATTAAACCATAACTATACTTTTGATAGCTATGTAGAAGGCGATAGCAACCGTGTGGCAAGACGAGCTGGCAAAACTGTAGCAGAGAAACCTGGTTCTAACTCTTTTAACCCACTAGTAATTTACGGCGGTGTAGGTTTGGGTAAAACGCACCTTGGCCAAGCAATAGGTAATGAGGTGAAAAGATTACACCCTAACAAAGTGGTGTTGTATGTAAGCAGCGAGAAATTTATCAATCAATTTCAAGATCATAGCCGTAACAATGCTATTAACGACTTTATCCACTTTTATCAGTTGATAGATGTATTAATTATAGATGACGTACAATTTTTTGCTCGTGCCGAAAAAAGCCAAGATGCCTTCTTTGCCATCTTCAACCATTTACACCAAAGCGGTAAGCAATTGGTACTTACAAGCGATAAAGCACCAAAAGATTTAGATGGCCTTCAAGAACGCTTATTAAGCCGTTTTCGATGGGGCTTGAGTGCCGACATTCAATTGCCTGACTACGAAACAAGAATAGAGATTTTAGAGCGCAAAATGAAGAATGATGGACTTGATATGAGTAAGGAAGTTGTAAAATATGTTGCTTATAATATTACTACTAATGTTCGTGAACTTGAAGGTGCGCTAATTTCCTTATTAGCACAATCATCGTTAAACAGAAAAGAAATTGACCTTGATTTGGCAAAAAAAGTATTACGCAATTTTGTTAAAACAAGCAGCAAAGAAATTACTATTGATGCCATTCAAAAAATGGTGTGCGAATACTTTACAGTAAGCTATGACAAATTGTTACAAAAAACACGTAAGCGTGAAATAGTACAAGCTCGTCAAATAACCATGTACTTAGCAAAAGCTTTTACCAAAAACTCGCTTAAAACTATTGGTGAGCATTTTGGCGGCAGAGATCACACCACCGTTATTCACTCTTGCCAAACAGTAAAAGATTTAATGGATACAGATTCTATTTTCCGTGAAAATGTGATGGAACTAACACAAAAAGTACAGTTAGCAGCTATGTAATATCTTTAAAAATTATTTGCTAAAGCCCAAAATCAATCTTCGATTTTGGGCTTTTTGCATAGCCAAAGTAAATTACTAAAATGTAACTACAATGCCTGTTAAACAAAGGTTTTAACTAGCAACAATACATAATGCAACAATTGTGATGCAGGGCAAATTGCAATGGCAAAAATATATTTTCAAAAATCTCAAATTTTGTTTTGGCATTTAAAAATCAGCTCTCTATATTTGCAGCCCTTTCATACAAATGAGAGAAAGGAGGTGAGGTGGATGAGTGGCTGAAATCAGTAGTTTGCTAAACTGCCGTACGGGTTAAACTGTACCAAGGGTTCGAATCCCTTCCTCACCGCTGAGGTTTAGCAAAACCACAATCGGGAAGTAGCGCAGGCCGGTAGCGCACCTGGTTTGGGACCAGGGGGTCGCAGGTTCGAATCCTGTCTTCCCGACCAAAAAGAGGCTGTCTCATTAATAAATGAACGCTTTTAGAGTTACTTAAATGACCTCAGTTCTTCAACAGAGATTATAAGAAATTCTGAAAAAAAGTTATTTATGAGTCAGCCTCTTTTTTGCTAAGTCTATTCTAGCTAAAATCAATTACATTTCTATTTGTAATAAACAGTATCCTAGTTTTTAGAAAAAATGTAAGATATTGTAATACCAAATACGAACTATGCAATTTAGCTTTATAAGCTTTATTTTTATTATTGCCACCTTTTTAGGGATTTTGATTTTTTTTGCGTTGTTTTTTAAAAATGCAACACAAAAACATAGCAGCAGGCTACTAGCTAGCTACATACTTGTTTTCTCTTTGTTTGCAGCACATAATTTTTTGGTAGTTACAGGACTACTTACCCAGTTGCCTTATGCCTTTAGATGTACCAAAGCACTACATTATTTACCAAGCGTATTTTTGTATTTGTATGTAAGGGCAACTGTTAAACACGAACAATCGCTTCAAAAAAAAGACTATCTTCTTTTTTTACCTACTGTATTACATTTTGCAGAACTATTACCTTTTTACTTTACCGATAAAGTTACCAAAAAGCAACAAGTGGCCATGTTTTTTAAAGACATGAACTCTAGTTTAAAAAATTATGGAGGCTTTTTTTCAGGCTATGTACATCCGATACTTGTATTTATACTTTCCGCAGCATGTATTTTATATAGCTACCAGCTTATTGCACGCACTAAAAAAAGCCTTATCAACAAAAATGGTACAATTGATATTTTGATGTACAAATGGCTTAATTTATTCTTGTCTTTTAATGTATTACTTTTTTGTACTCTAGGATTTCATATTTGTACAGCCAAATTTTTAAACAACTACAATGTTTTTTTAACCAACCTAATTGAAACGAGTTGCTTATTGATAGCAATAGGTATTACTTTGTTTTTTCACCCAAATATACTTTACGGCATACCATTAACATATAATACCATACAAAACACAGAGTCAGTAGAACAAAAAGATGAAACCGCAGGTAAACTTGATAGCAAGTCGCTTGTAATTGCAACAGAAAAAAAAGAACAGTATTTAAAAATAATTGAACTAAAAATGAACGAACTAAAACCATTTTTACAGGAAGGTTTTAGTTTAAAAGACCTTAGTGATATTACAAATATACCTTACACTTATTTATCTACAATAATTAACCAAGAGTATAACTTAAATTTTAATGAGTTAGTAAATAAATATAGAATTGATTATGTAAAAGCTATTTTAGAAATGCCCGAATCAAATTTATATACGCTAGAAGCTATCTCAAAAAAGGCTGGCTTTAGTTCTAGGGCTACATTTTCTAGGGCATTTTCTAAATTTGAAGGTTGTTCGCCAAAAGATTATTTAAAAAAATCACACAGTAAAGATGCGTAATAATAATTGATTATCAACTATTATTACAAGTAAAAAATAAACGCTTAATTACAAAATGCTTCAAATCAAATATTTGAAGCATTTTTTTTTAGAAAAATTAGGTATTGAAAAATTTAGTAAAGTACTATTGCTAAAGCTATTGTTTAATCATTAGTTGTTTTGAACCCTAAACCCAATTGATAGTCTTAGATTTTTAATAATGGATTGCATAGTAAATTAATTACTTAGCAATCCATTTTTACTTAATACAACAACATACTATAATTATTTTTTTTCGTTTTTTTAACTAATTAAATTATAATATTGCAACTTTAGCACAAGTATTACGTAAGATTAATTGACCAAGTAAATAGTACAAAATAGAAAATAGTTAGTAATTTTAGTTTTAATTATGCCCCATTTGTTTTATTTTTATAACCTATAACGCTTCAATCAAAATTAACAACAATGAGAAAACAAGATTTAATCAATCAAATTGCCGACAGAACAGGCATTCCTAAAGTAGATGTTTTAGTAACTTTAGAAACCATGTTCAAAGAAGTTAAAGAAAATATTATAAAAGGCGAAAGTATTTATATACGTGGTTTTGGTAGCTTTTACCCAAAAAGAAGAGCTGCAAAAGTTGGTAGAAATATCAAAAAAAATGTAGCCGTAAATATTCCAGAACACTTTATTCCATCATTTAAACCTGCTAAAGAATTTATTATAGAAGTTAAAGAAAATTGCAAAGAGCAAGTAAGCTAATTTTGTAGCAAATTTTTTATTGTGACTAAACAACAATCTATATTTATAGGCAGTGGCATTGCTGCTATATTGGCTTTATTTATTTTTGGTAAAACAGTTCCTCCAAACAAAACCAATGTAACAAAAACTGCCCCTGCCCAAAACCAGCAGGCTTCTACTGCTGTAAATTTTACTAATTTATTGGCCAAAGCCAAACAAAGACTTACTCCCGAACAGAACGAACGCATTACAAAACTAGAGAATAGCGTAACACGTGGCGATGTAAAAGAACAGCAATTACACATCTATCATCAGCTTGCTCGCTTTTGGAAAGATTCGGCCAAAGTGCTTGAACCATATATATTTTACACAGCCGAAGCAGCAAAGTTGGAAAATTCAGAAAAAAACCTCACTTTTGCCGCCCATCAATTTTTAGATAACTTGATGGTAGAAGGTGACCACGCTATGCAAACATGGCTTGCCACCAACGCAAAAGTTCTTTTTGAGCAGGCTTTAAAACTAAATCCTGCGAATGATAGTACCGTTATTGGGCTTGGTGCTTGCTACATTTTAGGTAATATTTCTAACAATCCAATGCAGGGTATTTTACCCATAAAGCAGATTGCCGATAAGAACCCTAAAAACTTATACGCACAATTAATTTTGGGCTTAGGTGGTAAAAGAAGTGGCCAGTACGATAAAGCAATAGAACGTTTTACTGTAATTGTAACAGAAAAGCCCGATGACCTTGAAGGTCTTTTAAACTTAGCAGAATGTTACGATGCAAAAGGCGATAAAGCCAATGCAGTAAAATGGTACACCGAAGTGAAAATGAGAATCCCTAATGAGGAGGCTCAAAAGGAACTAACCAATAGAATAAAACAGTTGACCCAATAAGTAACAATCGTTTAGTGCGTTATTTATACTCATAAATTTATTTTTTTAACAAATTAAAAATGTCTTCGTATGCCTTGTGGTAAAAAGAGAAAACGTCATAAAATTGCTACGCACAAACGTAAAAAACGTTTAAGAAAAAATCGTCATAAGAAAAAATAAATTTTTCTTATTTTGACTTTATAAAATGGTGCAGTACGCATGTACTGCGCCATTTACACATTATTAGGCTTGTTACTATTGTTTCTATCTTACGCAACTTTATCTATTCCTCTACCTCATCTTCAATAGTAAGTAGCAAGCCTTAATAGTTGGAAATATGCACCGCAATTAATTAGTTGGGGTGTTGTTGATTTTATTTATATTAAAGTTGCAAATTTTGTGAACAAAGAACTAATTATAAATGCTAGCCCATTGGGCGTAGAAATTGCATTTTTAGAAGAAAAGAAGCTGGTAGAACTGCACAACGAAAAATCTGATGCCAACTTTGGTGTTGGTGATTTATATCTTGGTAAGGTAAAAAAATTAATTCCTGGTTTAAACGCAGCATTTATTGATGTTGGTTTTGAAAAAGATGCCTTTTTGCACTATACTGATTTATCGCCTTATGTAAAATCGTTATTGAAATTTACACAACAGGCCATAACAGATAAGGATGAAAATGGCTTTGATTTTTCGAAATTTAACATTGAGCCTGAAATAGTAAAAACAGGTAAAATAAATGAGGTGTTAAATGGCAAGCCTAGTGTATT
Source organism: Flavobacterium sp. (assembly GCA_030053925.1). GTDB lineage: Bacteria > Bacteroidota > Bacteroidia > Chitinophagales > Chitinophagaceae > Parasediminibacterium. The sequence continues at coordinate 4,081 of JASGCX010000077.1, read as the reverse complement.
GGTTCAAATTTTAAAAGAACCAATAGGTGCAAAAGGGCCACGCCTTAGTTGCGAATTAAGCTTACCAGGCAGATTTATTGTAGTTACGCCATTTAACGAGATTGTTGCTGTATCTAAAAAAATTCATTCTGGCGAAGAAAGAAGACGCTTGCAAAAAATTGTAGAATCTATTCGTCCGAAAAACTTTGGTGTAATTGTACGTACTGCTGCCGAAGGCAAAAGCACTGTAGAAATTCATCAAGATTTATTGAGCTTAATAGATACTTGGAGCGGTATACAAGCCAATTTAAAAAATGCAGTAGCACCCACTAAAATTTTAAGCGAACAAAACCGTGCTACTAGCATTTTACGCGACTTGCTAAGTGCAGATTTTAACCGCATTGTTGTAAACGATAAAAACATTTACAACGATACCAAAAGCTATATTGATAAAATTGCACCAGACAAAACAGATATTGTAAGCTACCACAATGGTCCCCAACCAATATTTGATACTTATGGTGTAACCAAGCAGGTGAAAAGCGCTTTTGGCAAAACTGTAAACCTACCAAGCGGTGCTTATTTAATAATAGAACACACCGAGGCTTTACACGTAATAGATGTAAATAGTGGCTACAAAAGTGTGAGTAATAGTCAGGAAGAAAACGCTTTACATACCAATTTAGAAGCTGTAGAAGAAATTGCTCGTCAGTTGCGCTTACGTGATATTGGCGGTATTATAGTGGTAGATTTTATAGACATGAAATTGCCAGATAATAAAAAGCAATTGCAAGAAGCTATGGAAATGTTTATGCAAACCGACCGTGCTAAACATGCTGTGTTGCCTATTTCTAAATTTGGCTTGATGCAATTAACTAGGCAGCGTATGCGCCCCGAACTAAGCATCAACACATTGGAAGTTTGCCCTGTGTGTAGTGGTACTGGTAAAATATCGTCTACCCTATTACTTGAAGACGAAATAGAAAAACGCTTACAATATTTAATTAGCCATTCGCACAAAAACTTATTGCTAATGGTACACCCAATTGTGTACTCGCACCTGAGCAAAGGCATTTTTACTTCTATTTTTAAACGATGGAAACGCAAACACAAAACCAAATTATCTATTGAAGCCAATAATAATTTTCATTTAATTGAGTTTAAGTTTTACGACGAAAACGAAGAAGAAATTAAGTTTTAAAATACCATAAACGCATTTACAAAAGCCACCCAAACAATTGGATGGCTTTTGTATTTTATAGTACTATTAACAAAAATTGCAAACCACCATTTAAACCTACAGCAACCAATACTAGTCAATTACTGCAATTAAAAATTAAACAGATGAAACAACTTATTTTGGCACTATGCCTTGTAGGCTTTGGTTATGCAACACAAGCCCAAACCACTAGTACACCAAGTACACCTACCACCGAAAAAAAGAAAAAAGCCAATTTAGCAAAAGCCTTAAACCTAGATGAGGCACAGAAGAAAACGATGGCTACCATACGTAAAAATGGTAAAGCCCAAGCTGATAGCATTAAAAATAATTTGGCATTAACCGAGGCACAAAAGAAAGCTGAACTAAATAAAATGAAACAAGCGGAACGCAAAAAAGTAGAAAGCATATTAACCACCGACCAAAAAGCCAAATTCGCCGAATTACAACCAAAAAAGAAGCACAAAAAGCAATAAATACGCAATAATCTTTTACATTCACACTAACATTTAACTCACACACACAATTATGAAAAAAATTATTGCATTACTTGCTATTGTATTAGCAGCTATTACCAACGTAAATGCTCAACCACCACAAGGCGGTTTTGACCCTGCACAAATGAAAGAAATGATGAAAAACAGGTACAAAGAATCTATGAGTTTTCTTACACCAGTGCAGTTAGATTCGGTAGTAAATATTGTAATAGATTCACGTAGTGGTATGAGAGGCATGAAAGATATGAGTGAGGAAGATAGACAAGCGGCTATGAAAAAATCTACTGAGGCAAGAGATAAAAGGTTAGACGCTGCTTTACCAAAAGATATGGCACAAAAAGTAAAAGACGTATTGGCACAACAACGTTCAGGCGGTGGCCGCCCTCAAGGTGGCGGTAATAAATAGTTTTTTTTGGGATGTTGAATAAAAGAGAAGGCCTCACAAATTTTGTGGGGCTTTTTTGTACTCAATCAATAGCTAATTATATTTGATGCTAGATGCAGAATCTAAAGCTGTTTACACAATCTAGTTTATACTCTCTTTAGCCATCTTACACCTTCCTTTTACCATCTGCAACTAACCTTCTGTTAGGTTTAACCTTCCTTTAGCCATCTTACACCTTCCTTTTACCATCTACAACTAACCTTCTGTTAGGTTTAACCTTCCTTTAGCCATCTTACACCTTCCTTTTACCATCTACAACTAATCTTCTGTTAGGTTTAACCTTCCTTTTGCCATCTTACACCTTCCTTTAGCCATCTTACACCTTCCTTTTGCCATCTGCAACTAACCTTCTGTTAGGTTTAACCTTCCTTTAGCCATCTACAACTAACCTTCTGTCATGTTTTATCTTCCTTTAGCCATCTACAACTAACCTTCTGTCATGTTTTATCTTCCTTTAACCATCTACAACTACCCTTCTGTCATGTTTAATCTTCCTTTAGCCATCTACAACTACCCTTCTGTCAGGTTTAACCTTCCTTTTGCCATCTACAACTACCCTTCTGTCAGGTTTAACCTTCCTTTAGCCATCTACAACTAACCTTCTGTCAGGTTTAACCTTCCTTTTGCCATCTATAACTAACCTTCTGTCATGTTTTATCTTCCTTTTGCCATCTACAACTAACCTTCTGTTAGGTTTAACCTTCCTTTTGCCATCTTACACCTTCCTTTAGCCATCTATAACTAACCTTTTGCCATCTTTCACCTTCCACCTTCCATTAGCCATCTTACACCTGCTTTATTTAATTTTGCCCAACCGCACCCAAAGCCCACCCACCATCCGAAAAATGGACGGTTGACACTTTGAAGGTAACTTTTGACAATATCAGGCTTTAATAAACTAACTTTACGACCTAAAAGTGAACAAAATATTAAAAGAAAATAATGGCTAAAACAGCAAAAACAGAACAGGAAGAACCACTGGAGAAAAAACTGTGGAAAGCAGCCGACAAGCTCCGTAAAAATATGGATGCTGCCGAATACAAACACGTTGCTTTAGGTTTGATATTCCTGAAATATATATCAGACGCTTTTGAAGAACAATATCAAAAATTGGTTGCTCAAAAAAATGAAGGTGCAGACCCCGAAGACAAAAACGAATACTTGGCAGACAAAATATTTTTTGTTCCTGTTATGGCTCGTTGGGCTTACATACAAGGCAGAGCAACACAACCGTCCATTGGCAAAGACATTGACGATGCAATGGACGCTATTGAAAAAGACAATCCTTCTTTACGTGGTGTTTTACCAAAAGTATTTGCACAAGAAAAACTGGACAAAGCCAGTTTGGGCGGACTTGTAAACCTTGTAGGTTCGGCAACTTTAGGAACGAAAGACGCACAAAGCAAAGATTTATTAGGACAAGTATTTGAGTTTTTCTTGGGCGAATTTGCATTAGCAGAAGGTAAAAAAGGTGGACAGTTTTACACACCACAAAGCGTTGTGAAATTGTTGGTTGAGATGCTTGAACCTTATGAAGGACGAGTTTTTGACCCTTGCTGTGGCAGCGGTGGTATGTTTGTGCAAAGCGAAAAATTTATAAAATCGCATCAAGATAATTATAAGCAAAAAGGCAAGGTTGGTTTGGCATTAAACCCTGCCGACCGTATTTCTATATACGGACAAGAGAGCAACCAAACTACTTGGCGTTTGGCAAAAATGAATTTATCAATTCGGGGCATTGATAGCACTAATGTAAAATGGAACAACGAAGGCAGTTTTTTAAATGATGCTCACAAAGATTTGAAAGCAGATTACATCATAGCCAACCCACCTTTTAATGACAGCGATTGGAGTGGCGAATTGTTGCGTGATGATGCAAGATGGAAAGTATTAGGCGAAAAACTAACACCACCCACAGGAAACGCCAACTATGCTTGGATA
>JASGCX010000076.1 GCA_030053925.1 Flavobacterium sp. | reverse complement strand
AATAAAATCCATAAAAAAGAGGCTGCCCTTTTTTTGTTTTGGAACAGCCTCATTTTTGTTTATAATATTTGGCATCGTTTGCGTAGGTTCATTACTTCTAATGCCATCCAATTCCTTAAATAAATTTTCTTTGCTGTATCTAATAATTAAATTATGCTATTATGAAAAAAAGACTACTTATCGTAGCAACCTTGCTATTTTTTGTTAATGTTTTTTATACTTCAAAATTACAAGCTCAGAATCAAGAATACTGGCGTGAAGGTTTTCAGTCAGAACAGGGTTCTACATTACCAACTACAAATCCTACAAGCATTACGACAACTACAAATGTTGACTACTATTTCAGTGGTGTAGGAGGTAGCTGGTGGGGTAGAAATGTTTATAGCACAACTGGTACAGGTTGTCCAGTTGGTAATAATCATCCAAGATTTAAAAATATGGGAACCGGTACATTTGATTCTGGTGCTTTAGTAACACCAGTTGTAAACTTCGGTATTCAAGAATTTCATTTTCTAAGAGCAAGGGCATCAAGAACATACTCAATTTGGGTAACTTCAGACACATCAGCCTTAACATCAAGTTGGACCCTCGTTGCACTTTTGCCAAGTTGGGCTAATACTACTTGCGCAGATACAACAGTTGTTATTGGTAACGCAACAGCAAAAAGGTTGAAGATAGTAACTAGACCTGGTTTAGATGTAGATATAGATAGTGTTTACCTTACTAGTGTAACGGAGATTTTACCTGTAAAGTTTACTAACGTTTCTGCAAGTAAAGCCAATGGATTGACTAAAATAAGTTGGAATATTGAGTCGGAAATTAATACCGCTAACTATGTTGTTGAACGTTCTATTAATGGGGCTATTTTTTCTGCAATAGGTTCTGTTACAGCTACCAATGCAGGTAAGTACAATTACATAGATGCTTCATCTTTCGATGCAACAAATTACTACCGCATTAAAGCCATAGATAAAGATGGTTCTTTCGCTTATAGTGCAGTTGTGTTTACAACAGGCGATAAGCAAACTGCAAGTGTAACAGTGTATCCTAACCCTATTACTAACAAGCTAGTTAATGTGCAAATATCTAACTTAAATAAGGGTAGCTACAATGTTGAAGTATTCAACAATTTAGGGCAAGCTATATTGGCTAAAGCCATTCAATTTGATGGCGGTACAACATCATTAAGTTTACAATTACCTACAAGTGTTAATGCTGGCTTATACAGGCTGTCTGTAACTAATGGAGTTACCAAAATTTATAAAACAATTAGCGTACAATAATCTCTTTAGATACAAATGTTACAAAGAAGCGAATGTCTCTACATTCGCTTCTTTGGCGTTATCAACACAGTTACATTAAACGGCAGCTTCAAGTGCACAATCGAGAATATATTTGATGGTTGGATACCTAATGAATAAATGTCAATACAACATGTATAAGCAGTTTTCCCTCTCGTTTTTTTTATTGCTCGGTGGCTTACATGCTATCTCGCAAAGTCAATCTGTTTCTAAAGTTTGGGTAGCCGATAATGGTAACGGCACGTATAAAAACCCAATCATTCATGCCGATTATTCTGACCCTGATGCCATACGTGTAGGCAACGATTTCTACCTTGTAGCTTCTTCTTTTGAAGATATACCAGGCTTGCCAATATTACATTCTAAAGACTTAGTGAATTGGACAATTATTGGTCATGCTTTATTAAAACAGCCACCTTACAATGTGTTTTCTAAACCGCAACATGGGGGTGGTGTTTGGGCACCAAGCATCCGTTTTCACAACGGTGAGTTTTATATTTATTACCCCGATCCCGACTTTGGTATTTATGTAGTAAAAGCCAAAAATCCTGCTGGTCCCTGGTCTTTACCCATTATGGTTGAGGCTGGTAAAGGTTTAATAGACCCTTGCCCTTTGTGGGATGATGATGGCAAAACTTATTTAGTACATGCCTATGCAGGTAGCCGTGCAGGCATTAAAAGCATTTTGGTAGTAAAGCGTTTAAGCAATGATGGTACTAAGGTTTTAGACGATGGCAAGCTAGTGTTTGATGGGCACCAACAAGATCCCACTGTAGAGGGTCCCAAATTTTATAAACGCAATGGCTACTACTACATTTTTGCACCATCAGGTGGTGTGGCTACAGGCTGGCAGTTGGCGTTACGCTCTAAAAATATTTATGGTCCTTACGAGCGAAAAGTGGTGTTGGCGCAAGGTACATCTACCACCAATGGCCCACACCAAGGTGCATGGGTTAGTACACAAACTGGCGAAGATTGGTTCTTGCATTTTCAAGATAAAGATGCCTACGGTCGCATACTGCATTTACAGCCAATGAAATGGGTAAATAATTGGCCAGTAATGGGTGTTGATAAAGATGGTGATGGTATTGGCGAACCAGTGATGGTGTACAAAAAACCAAATGTTGGCAAAACATATCCAATAGCTACACCTGCCCATAGCGATGAATTTAACAGCAATACTTTGGGCTTGCAATGGCAATGGATGGCTAACCCAAAATCTACTTGGGCTTTCGCCAATACGAGCAATGGCTCGCTGCGCTTATTTTCTGATAAAACGGATAGCATCGCTAACCTTTGGGGCGCACCAAATGTGCTGTTACAAAAGTTTGCTGCCGAAGAATTTTTGGTAACAACCAAGCTCACATTTACACCAAACCCTAAACTAGAAAACGAAAAAACGGGCTTAACTGTAATGGGTTTTAGTTATGCAAGTATTGGCCTAAAAAGCAAGAAAGACGGTATTTATGTAGTACACACTTTGTGTAAAGATGCAGATAAAGGCAAGCCCGAAAAAGAAACCGAAATTATGAAAGTACCATCTGCTACGGTGTACTGTAGCGTGTCTGTAACTAAAGGCGGTTTGTGTCAGTTTGCTTACAGTTTTGATGGTACAAACTTTACAAAAGTGGGTGAGGTTTTTACCGCAGAAGTGGGCCGATGGATTGGCGCTAAAGTGGGTATTTTTTGTACCCGCCAAACACAAATTAACGACTCTGGTTTTGCCGATTTTGATTGGTTTAGAGTAGAGCCAGTTAAGTAAGAAGTGTAAGGTGAAAATTGGCACACAGATGACGCTGATTGAGCCGATAAAATATGATAACATCTACCACAACAGAGAAGCAATAAACGTTTTGTTAGTTCTAGTAAAATTTGTGAAAATCCATTACATCCGTATTGTCAGTAGTCCCATTCTTCACAATAACTAATAAGTGAAGCTAAAATTAAGAACTTAAAACGATGATGAATAAAGAACTAAACGTTGCAGTGTGCGCCCCAAGCCAAACAACGCTGAAAAGCATTACTACTGCTGGTTACATAAAAAAAACAGTATTGCTTGTAACGCTGATATTGTTTATGGGGCAAATTGCAGTGGCACAATACAACCCACCGGGGCCACCTTACCCAACACAATTTAAAGTGGCACTTGATGGTAGCGGCGATTTTAAAACCATACAAGAAGCGGTGAATAGTGTGAGAGATTTATCGCAAGTGCAAGTAAAAATTTACATTAAAAATGGGGTGTACAAAGAGAAGTTGGTGATACCAAGTTGGAAAACCAATATTTCGCTGATAGGCGAGAATAAAGACAGTACCATTATTACAGGCAACGATTATTCGCAAAAGCCATTGCCCACAAAAGATAATACTGGTGCTACCAAGTTTAGTACTTACACATCGTACACGGTATTGGTACAAGGCAACGATATTGCTATTGAAAACTTAACCATACAGAACACTGCTGGCAGAATAGGGCAGGCTGTGGCTTTGCATGTAGAAGGCGATAGATTTATGATAAAGGATTGTAGGCTGCTTGGTAATCAAGATACACTGTATGCAGCTACTGAAAATAGCCGTCAGTACTACAACAACTGCTACATAGAAGGCACTACCGATTTTATTTTTGGCGAGGCAACTTGTGTGTTTCAAAGCTGCACCATTAAAAGCCTTACCAATTCATTTATTACCGCTGCTTCTACAAGGCCTAGTCATCAATTTGGCTTTGTGTTTTTTGATTGTAAACTAATTGCCGATACAGCGGCTAAAAAAGTGTATCTCGGTAGGCCATGGCGACCAAATGCCAAAGTGGTGTTTATTAATACCGAAATGGGCAGCCATATTTTAAAAGAAGGTTGGGATAACTGGCGCAATGCAGATAACGAAAAGACGACACTGTTTGCAGAATACCATTCAACTGGTGAAGGTGCCAATGCAGAAAACAGGGTAAAATGGAGCAAGCAATTAAGTAAAAGAGAAGCGAAAAAATATACGCTAGTGAATATTTTTGGTGGGTGGAAAATTTGAGTATTTATAAGATATGACTTTATATAAATCTATTTATTGCGAAATTGCTCTTTTAATTTTAAAAATGGCTTTTCAAAAAAGTGATAACTAATAAAAGTTACTGGTATTAACAAAAATAACTTTAATAACATTGATATAATATTGTTTTTTAAAGGAATGAATCCAATAACTAATGTAATTGTTAAACCACTTAATACGTAAAGCCCGTAGGTATATTTTCCTAAATACTCTAAGACCCGAAAAAATAATAGCCTATTGACCCATTTACTTTTTGATATTGAAGCCGTTATGTAAGTTGTTAGTCCAAATCCTATACATATTGGCAGATTTAAATAATTATCGATGTAGTTATTTTGAGTGAAAATATAGAATAATATAGGCAGGGCAACTAAAAGATACATAACTATTAGCAGACTATTTATTTTTTTTTGCTTAAAAAAAATGTAGCCAAAGAACATACCTACAGAAAAGTCTAAAAGGTAAGTAGAAATTAAAGGATATATATTTACGTTTATTTTTAAAAGGAGTGCTGTAAGGGTTAACGAAGTTAAAATCATGGAGGCAACAACTAAATATAAGAATTTTTTAAACAACGGACTTATAATAATGAAAAGTAAATAAAATTGTTCTTCTACGGCAATTGACCAAAGCAGTTTTAACGGGAAGGGATTATTTGATGTATCAAAATTGGATAAAAATACTAAGTACATCCAATGATTTTCTAAAGGGGTGCTGCTTTTCTTTAAGACAGGTATTGTCAAAAAGCAAAAAAGGACAACCGCATAATACAATGGATATATTCTTAAACTACGTCGTATAAAAAAATTCTTTTTGGAGAACCCCCCAGTAATTTCTATTTCATCAAATGCAAGTTTAGTAAGTAAAAAACTTGATATAACAAAGAATAAATCAATGCCTAAGTAACAAAACTTCGTATTAGGAATTGTGTGGGATAAAAATACAACTGCGAAAGCGATGAAACGTAAAGAATTTATGCCTTCTATATGTTTTACCCCGTTCATTTTAGATTTTTTTTAATAATAGGCAAATTAAGCTTTTTAATTAAGAAAGCCTTTTGCCAATTGTTTTTTTCGCCCTTGTTGGTGTTGCTTTCACCAACAAAACCTGTTTGGCATACCAACAACGGCTAAATTTTTGTAGATGCGAGATAGCTTAAAACTCAACTTACAAAACCTTTTTAAAACTACTGTCATGTAGTTACCTGCTTATAACTAATTGGCATCGTTTGCGTAAATAAATAATTCTATTGGGCTTGTAAAGGCGTTTAGTGTTTAGCATTGTCTACTAATTTTACGCTTAAACCATTTTGGCTTTATGAAACGTTGTTTATTGGTATTTGCCTCGTTGGTTACGGTTTCTGGTTTAATGGCGCAAGCAAAATTGCTGCCTGTACCTGTGCCAAAGTTTAAGAAAGACACTTTTGATATTGTGAAGTTTGGTGCTAAGGCTGATGGCTTGTTTTTAAATACAAATGCCATTAACAATGCCGTAAGTGCTTGTAGTAAAAATGGGGGTGGTGTGGTGTTGGTGCCTAATGGTTTTTGGCTCTCGGGCCCTGTGGTGTTGCAAAGCAATGTAAACTTGTATTTAAGTAAAAATGCGTTGCTACAATTTACATCCGATAAAACACAATTTCATTTATTAGAAAGCTTTTGGGAAGGCGTAGCTGCGGCAAGAAATCAATCGCCTATTTCGGCTGTAGGGGCTACTAATATTGCCATTACTGGCTCTGGTATAATAGATGGTAATGGCGATGCTTGGCGTGCCGTAAAAAAAGACAAGCTAACAGAAACTCAGTGGAAAAAGCTGTTGGCAAGTGGCGGTATTTTATCTGAAGATAAAAAAATATGGTATCCTTCTGCATCATCTTTTAAGGGTGCTACTACTAAAGATGCCGGTGTGCTAAATGGCACTAAAACAGCTAAAGATTTTGAAGATATTAAAGACTTCCTTCGACCTAATTTAGTAGTATTCACTAAGTGTAAAAATGTACTGCTTGATGGCGTTACATTTCAAAACTCACCTGCTTGGAATTTGCATCCTTTAATGTGCGAAAACGTAACTGTAAGAAATATTTACGCCAAAAACCCTTGGTATGCACAAAATGGCGATGGTATAGATATTGAAAGCTGCAAAAATGTACTTTTAGAAAATAGCACATTTGATGTAGGTGACGATGGTATTTGTATAAAAAGTGGTAAAAATGAAGAAGGCCGTAAACGTGGCATGCCTACCGAAAATGTTACCGTGAAAAATTGTGTGGTATATCATGCACATGGTGGCTTTGTAATAGGTAGCGAAATGAGTGGTGGTGCTAAAAACATCAACGTTACTAACTGCACATTTATAGGTACAGATATTGGCTTGCGCTTTAAAACCACAAGAGGTAGAGGTGGTGTAGTTGAAAATATTTACTGCGATAACATTAACATGAAAGACATTGCTGGTGAAGCCATTTTGTTTGACATGTATTATATGGCAAAAGACCCCGTGCCATTAGCTGGTGAACAACGAGAGGCACCAAAAGTAGAACTATTGCCTGTAACAGAAGGTACGCCTCAGTTTAAAAATTTCTTGGTTAAAAATATTGTGTGCGATGGTGCTGAAAAGGCAGTGTTTATAAGGGGTTTACCTGAAATGAGCATTAAAAATATTGCCATGGAAAATATGCTAATTAAAGCTAAGAAAGGCATTATTTGCGAAGAAGCTGAGGCTATTTCTTTTAAAAATGTTCAGTTGGTACTTGCTGAAACAAACCCTGTGGTGGCTATTCAGAACGGTGTAAATATTGCTTTTGATAAACTGGGTTATAATAGTGGCGCAGAATTATTATTTAGCATTAAAGGTGCTAATACTAAAGCCGTAACTGTTGTAAATACCGATGTTACTAAACCAAAAAATAAAGTAGCATTTACAGCAGGTGCAACAGACAAAGTATTCACTATTAAATAATTTAAAAGTTGCAGTGTAAATACATCAATACCTCGGTACGGGCAACAATACATATAATTACAAAAGCTGGTTACAAAATGAAAAAATTACTGATTATAGGTTTGGCCTGTGCAAGCTTAAAAGCCTTTGCACAAGAGGGTTACAGCGCAAAGCTTGCAAAAACTGCTATGACTTTGTGGGCAGATACTAGTGCTGCTAGCCCTAATAAATTGCCACAAAAATGGAGTTACGATCAAGGGGTAATTTTAAAAGGTATTGAAGGCTTGTGGTTGCAAACGGCTGATAAAAAATACTTTGACTACATGCAAAAATGCATGGACTTTTTTGTAGATGATAAAGGCGTGATAAGAACCTACAAAAAAGAAGATTATAACATAGACAATGTGCTATGCGGCAGAATTTTACTAACCCTTTTTAAAGTAACTGGTAAAGATAAATATTATAAAGCCGCCGCTACTTTACGCAACCAACTAAACACACAACCACGTACTAAAGAAGGTGGTTTTTGGCACAAAAAAATATACCCCAATCAAATGTGGCTAGATGGCTTGTATATGGGCGAGCCTTTTTACGCCGAATGGTCTACAACCTTTGCTGACACTGCTGCATACAATGATATTGTGAACCAATTTGCTTGGATGGAAAAGCATAGCAGAGATGCAAAAACTGGGTTACTATATCATGGTTGGGATGAAAGCAAAGAGCAACAATGGGCCAATAAAACCACTGGTACTTCGCCTAATTTTTGGGCAAGAGCCATGGGCTGGTATGGCAATGCATTGGTAGATGCGATAGAGCAAATACCTGCATCGTACAAGAAAAGAGATACACTGGTAAATATTTTAAAACGCTTTTCTGCAGCGGTGCAAAAAGTGCAAGACGCTAAAACTGGTTTGTGGTACGATATACTAGATATGCCTACAGGTAAAGGCAACTACTTAGAAGCCTCTGCAAGTTCAATGTTTGTATATGCTTTGGCAAAAGCTGTGCGCCTAGGTGTATTGCCTACTAGTTATTTAGCCGTGTCTAAAAAAGGGTACAATGGCATTTTGAAAACATTTATAGAAACTGATGCCAATGGACAAACCAATTTAAAAGGCACAGTAAGCGTAAGTGGCCTTGGTGGTAAGCCTTATAGAGATGGTAGCTACAACTATTACATGAGCGAGAAAGTAATAGTGAACGATCCTAAAGGTGTGGGGGCATTTATTCAAGCCGCTAATGAAATGGAAGCAATACCTGCTTTGGCAATTGGTAAAGGCAAAACGGTAACACTAGATCATTACTTTAATAGCGAAGTAAAAAAAGATATTATTGGCGTAGAAAAACCTTTTCACTATGTGTGGGAAGAAATGGATAATAATGGGTTCTCATTATTAGGTCGTGTGTTTAACAGTTATGGCGTAAAAACAGAAACTTTATTTACAGCACCTACGGCAAGCAATCTTAAAAAATCAGACATCTACATTGTTGTTGATGCAGATAATTACTCAGACAATCCCAAAATGAATTTAGTAAACGAGACTGCTGCTGCCGCTGTGTACGAATGGGTAAAAACAGGTGGTGTATTGATTTTGCTGCACAACGATAAGCCAAATGCAGAGTTTGAACACTTTAACATTTTGGCCGAAAAATTCGGTATTCATTTTAATGTAGATAGCCGTAACCAAGTAACAGGTTCGCAATTTGAAATGGGGGCTTTCAATTTTAATTCTGCACAACCCATTTTTTCATCGCCTAAAAAAGTGTACTTAAAAGAAATAAGTACGCTAAAACTATCGGCACCTGCTACAAGCATTTTTAACGATAAAGGAGATGTAATAATGGCTGTAAGTACACTAGGTAAAGGTGCCGTATTTGCAGTAGGCGACCCTTGGTTGTACAACGAATATACCGATGGGAGAAAGCTACCTGCTGACTTTGAAAATTTTAAAGCCGCTAACGATTTGGTAAAATGGGCTATTGAACAAACAAAAAAGAAGCGTGCTAAGTAATTGTTGATGATGGTAAAACTAAATAAAGTATTTATAGGGTTTAGTATAGTATTCATGTTGCTAAACCAAGCAGTGGTAGCACAAGATGCTGTGGCAGATAATATGTTGCTATTTCAACGTAGCTATGGTGGCTGGCCTAAACATTTTCACGAAAAAGCTATCAACTATAAGCACACATTTTCTGATGCCGAAAAAGCTGTAATAGCATCTAACATTGATAAAAATGATGCGACAATAGATAATGGTGCTACTACTAAAGAGATTTGGTTTTTGGCAAAAATGTACAAGCAATACCACAATACTAAGTATTTAACTGCTGTTGAAAATGGCGTTCGTTATTTGCTGAAAGCGCAAAATAAAAACGGTGGCTGGCCGCAATATTTTCCCGATGCTAGTTTGTATAGAAGTGAAATTACTTACAACGACAACGCCATGATAAATGTGCTGAAAGTATTGCAGGATGTAACACTTAAACGCAACGATTTAGACATTGTAGATGCCTCGTTACTAGCACCATCAAAAGCGGCTATAGAAAAAGGGATAGATTGTATTTTAAAAACACAGGTTAGGGTAAAAGGTAAGCTTACAGTGTGGTGTGCACAATACAATGCCACTTCATTAAAACCAGCAAAAGCTAGGGCATTTGAGTTAATAGCATTAAGTGGTAGTGAAAGCGTTGGTATTGTTGAGTTTTTAATGCAACAATCCAACCCATCGCAAGCCATAAAAGAGGCTGTAAATAATGCGGTAGCTTGGTTTAATGCCTCTAAAATTGTGGGCTACAACTTTGTAGATACACCTGCACCTGGCACACCTAAAGGAAAAGATAGAATATTAGTGCGAGACACTACTTCTACCATTTGGGCTAGGTTTTATGATATTGAAACCAACGAACCTTTTTTCTCTGGTAGAGACAGCCAAAAGAAGAAAGACGTAAAAGATATAGAGTACGAAAGACGCAACGGCTATGCTTGGTATGGTACTTGGCCTGCACAATTATTAGCCAAAAAATATCCTAGCTGGGTTTCAAAAAATCAGTAGATGGTTTATCAAAAAAAGCATATTGCCCATTGTTGTTTACTGCTAGTAGTAATTCTTTTACAGCATTGTTTGGTGTGTGCGCAAAAAATTGTGGTAGACCCAACCGGTAATGGTAATTATACAACCATTCAAGCCGCTATCAATAGTTTATCTAATGATGCTACAGCCCCAAGAATTATCATCATTAAAAACGGCGTGTACAACGAGCAAGTGTTTATTTCTAAAAACAATATTGTTTTAAAAGGCGAAAGCAGAGAGAACACTATTCTTACGCAAGCTATTGCTAGAGATGCTTTTCGCTGTACACATAATGACGACTGGGGCGCTGCAACACTTAACTTAAAAGGCAACGATATTACTTTGCTTAATCTTACTATTCAAAACACCTACGGTTTCGATAACACTACTAGCATTACAATACCTTGCCCCAACGATACCGTTACGCATACAAAACTTGTAAAAAAAGACAGCCACCAAATGGCACTTCGTAGTTTTAGCACTACACGTTTAGCCGTAATTAATTGCTTGCTAAAAGCTTATGCCGGCGATACCGTAAGCCCTTGGAATATTGAAGACGGTATGTTTTATTTTAAAGATTGTACCATAGAAGGCGGCGTAGATTTTTATTGCCCAAGAGGTTGGGCTTACGCAGAAAATTGTGTGTTTATAGCACATACAGGCCTTGCAAGTATTTGGCACGATGGCTCTAAATACGAAGACTCTAAAACCGTATTAAACAATTGTTCGTTTAAAGGTTTTGATGGTTTTAACCTTGGCCGCTACCATAAAGATGCTCAGTTTTATTTACTCAATTGTGCATTTGCCGATAACATGAAAGACCAAAATATTTATCGGGTGGCTACTACTAATACCATTCAGTGGGGCGAAAGAATTTACTATTTCAACTGCCATAGAAAAGCAGGTAACTATAAATGGTTTGCAAATAATTTACAAACAGCTAAAGGCACACCAACACCAACAGCTATAAATGCAAATTGGGTATTTAATAATAAATGGAACGCTTTAAAACAACTACTTGCAAATGTCAACTAAGTTGCTATCAATATTACTCATCACCTTATACCTGTCAATGCCACAGAAGCATACAACTGTGTACATGATTGGCGACTCTACCATGGCCAATAAACAACCAAACAAGTTTCCTGAAACCGGTTGGGGCATGCCTTTTAGTAAAATGTTTAACCCATCTGTTACGGTAGATAACCGTTCTATAAATGGCAGAAGCACCAAGAGTTTTATTAACGAAAAACGCTGGCAGCCAATTGTAGATGCCTTAAAAGAAGGCGACTACGTTTTTATAGAATTTGGGCACAACGATGAGAAGATAGATAAACCAACTGTGGGAACTTCTATCGAAGAGTTTAAAAGCAATTTGATAAAATTTATTACCGAAACAAGGGCTGCAAGCGCAACACCCATTTTATTAACACCCGTGAACAGGTGGAAGTTTGATAGCCTTGGTTTTTTTCAAGATACACATGGTGCTTACCCCGATGCAGTAAGAGACCTAGCAAAAGCCTACAATGTGCCTTTGATAGATATGCACGTGAAAACAAAAATATTGATGCAAAAAATTGGCGCAGAAGCCTCGCATAAATGGTTTAACCAATTAGAAAAAGCTGCCCATCCCAATTATCCCGATGGCATAAAAGACAACACACATTTTAGCCCCGCAGGTGCGCAGCAAATGGCCCAACTAGCCGCAGAAGGCTTAAAAGAACTGCATATTGATTTGTACACACAACTACTAAATAATAAATAGAACAAGATGAAACCACTAAACGCAACCACCGTTAAAAAACCACAATTAACAGAGAAGATACTACAGTTTGGCGAAGGAAATTTTTTGCGTGCCTTTGTTGATTGGATGATTGATGGTGCTAATGAAAAAGGTATTATGAGTCATGGGATTGCTGTGGTGCAGCCTATTAATCAAGGCGATTTTGTTAGAAATATTTTCAATCAGCAAAACAACCTATACCATGTGTATTTAGAAGGAATAAAAGATAAGCAACCTGTAAAAGAAGTAGCATTAATTAAGAGCATTACACGTGTCCTTAATCCTTATTCAGATTACAAAGCTTACGAAGAATTATTTTTAAGCGATGCCTTAGAATTTATTTTCTCTAACACAACAGAAGCAGGTATTCGCTACGAAGCAGGTGATGATATTTATGCACAACCGCCTACATCTTTTCCTGCTAAAATGACGAGTTTGTTGTTTAAGCGTTTCACTAAGTTTAATGGCAATGCTAGCAAAGGTTTATCGGTAGTTTGTTGCGAATTGATAGAAGATAACGGCTCCACCTTGCGCCAATATATTTTACAACATGCTGCTGCAAATAATTTAGGCGAAGCCTTTGAAAATTGGGTTAAAAATCATTGCTTCTTCTACGATACTTTGGTAGATCGTATTGTACCAGGTTTTCCAAAAGAAACCATTAATGAAATTAAAGCAGAAATTGGTTTTGATGACAACCTAGTTGTAAAAGGCGAATATTTTCACGTTTGGGCTATTGGTGGCGATAGCAGTATTGCACAAAAACTACCTTTAGATAAAGCTGGTTACAATGTACTTTTTATGGATGATATTCATGATTTTAGAGCTAAAAAAGTACGCATCCTAAATGGCTCGCACACTGCAATGGTGCCTGTTGCATTACAGCTTGGTTGCCAAACAGTAATGGATGCTTTTAACACGCCCCAGGTAGAGCAGTTTATTAATAAAATGGTAGCTACAGAAGTGCTGCCCGTTATTAATGAAGACCCCGAAGAACTGAAAATATTTGCTGCAAAAATTCTTGAGCGCTTCTACAATCCTTACTTAAAACACTACCTAAAAGATATTTCGTTAAACGCATTATCTAAATGGGAAACAAGAGATTTTCCTACGGTGAAGGACAACTTTACTCAAAAGAATGAAACCGCTAAATTGGTTACTTTCTCTTTTGCAGCTTTATTGGTATTGTATAGCGGCAAATCGGCGGCTACTGCATTTACACCAAACGATACACCAGAATTTGTAGAGTTTATACAGGCTACCTTTAACGCCAACGACATTACAACTTGGGTACAAGGTATTGTAAGCAATAAAAGAATTTGGAAAGAAGATTTTACAACTGTACCCTTCTTCGCAAGCAACGTAGCAAGCTATGTAACGTTGATTTTAAACAATGGCATGAAAGCCGCATTGGCAACGCTTTTGTAAGCCATCACAACTATTTTAAACAAACGATAAACAGAGGTTATGAACAAGTTTTTAAAAATTAACCCAACAGATAATGTGGTAGTGGCCATCGAAGATTTAGTAGAAGGCGATTTATTAACTGTAGATGGTGTAGCCATCGTAATTAAGAATCCTATACCCACCGGCCACAAAATTGCAATTGTACCAATCGCTCAAAACCAAAACATCATTAAGTATGGTTATGCCATTGGCCACGCCACTACACACATTGCACAAGGTGAACACGTACATACGCAAAACATTAAAACCAACTTACACGATAATCTCGAATATGCCTATCATCCAGTGCATCCAAAGCTTGATATACCTAAAAGCGATATTAAGGTACACGTGTACCCTAGAGCCGATGGTAACTATGGTATAAGAAACGAGTTGTGGATTGTGCCTACCGTTGGTTGTGTAAATGGCCAAGCACAAATGATTGTGAACCGTTTAAAAACAGAGTTGGATGTGTTGCACATAGATGACATTCGTGTGTACACACACAACTATGGATGCTCGCAATTAGGCGATGACCACGAAAATACCAAAGCTGCTTTAGCGGCTTTAACCAAGCATCCAAATGCCGGTGGCATTTTTGTAATGAGCCTTGGTTGCGAAAACAATCAGCAATCAGAATTTAGAGTTGCAATGGGCAATTTTGATGAAGACAGAGTGAAGTTTGTTATTTCTCAGCAAGTGTCAGACGAAATTGAATCTGGCTTTGAAATGATGAAAGAACTGGTAGAAAAAATGCGTACAGATAAGCGTGTAGAAATGCCATTGTCTGTTTTAAAAATAGGCTTAAAATGCGGTGGTAGCGATGGTTTTAGTGGCATTACTGCCAACCCATTACTGGGCCAGTTTTCCGATTGGTTAATAGCACAAGGCGGTACAACCATACTTACAGAAGTGCCAGAAATGTTTGGCGCAGAAACTATTTTAATGAACCGCTGTGTTACCGAAGATGTGTTTCATGATAGTGTAGATTTAATCAATGATTTTAAAGATTATTTCCGTAGGAGCGAGCAACCCATTTATGAAAATCCATCACCAGGAAATAAAGCTGGCGGTATTTCTACACTAGAAGATAAATCGCTTGGCTGTACACAAAAAGGTGGCAATAGCGAGGTGGTTGCTGTACTAGATTATACCGAACCTGTAAAAGTACATGGCTTGAACTTGTTAAACGCACCTGGTAACGATTTAGTAGCTTCTACAGCTTTGGGGCTATCTGGTTGTCAGTTAGTATTGTTCACCACAGGGCGTGGTACCCCATTTGGCAGTTTTGTACCTACCATGAAAATTTCTACCAACTCTAAATTGTTTAACTTTAAAACAGGTTGGATAGACTTTAATGCTGGCAGCTTATTAGAAGGCGAAACAAAAGAAGCAGCCCTAGACAGATTTATCAATTTTATAGTAGAAACCTGCAACGGCAAATTATTGAAGCATGAAAAAACTGGCTTTAAAGAAATAGCCATTTTTAAAACAGGTGTTACGCTCTAATGTTTTTTTTGCAATAGCAAGTATCTTTAAATAAACAGTTTTATGAAACCCTTTTTAGATGAGAATTTTCTTTTAAAAACCACTACAGCGCAAAGCTTGTATCATCAATTCGCCAAAGAAATGCCCATAATAGATTATCACTGCCACCTGCCACAACAGCAAATAGCAGAGGATAAAAATTTTGAAAATCTTACACAAATTTGGCTATACGGCGACCATTACAAATGGCGTGCAATGCGCACCAATGGTGTAAACGAAAAATTTTGTACAGGTGATGCTACCGACTACCAAAAGTTTGAACAATGGGCTGCTACCGTGCCTTATACATTGCGTAATCCATTGTACCATTGGACACATTTAGAGTTACAGCGCTACTTTGATGTACATGAAATTTTAAATCCAAAATCGGCAAAGCGTATTTACGATGACTGTTCTGCAAAGCTGCAAACACCTGCTTACAGCGTTAAAAATATTCTACGCAAAATGAACGTTGCTACTGTATGTACTACCGACGATCCTATTGATGATTTAGCTTTTCACAAGCAACTAAAAAATGATGGTTTTGAAATTCCTATTCTGCCAGCATTTCGCCCAGATAAAGCTATGGATGTAAGCAACCCAAAGACATTTGTTGCTTACGCAAAAAAGCTTGAAGCAGCTAGTAGTATTAGCATTTCAAACTTCAATACCTTCTTGGCGGCTTTACAAAATCGTCATAGCTTCTTTGCATCAATGGGTTGTAAACTAAGCGATCATGGCTTAGAAGAAATTTATGCCGAAGAGTTTACCCACAGCGAAATTGAAACCATTTTTACAAAAGTATTTGCAGGTAAAGCATTAAGCATAACCGAGCAACTGAAATTTAAAAGTGCCATGCTACTGCACTTTGCCGAATGGGATTGCGAAAAAGGATGGATACAACAATTTCACCTTGGCGCTTTACGCAACAACAATGGTAGAATGATGAATACCCTTGGCCCAGATACAGGTTGGGATTCTATTGGCGATTTTAAACAAGGTCGTGCATTATCTTCTTTCTTAAGCAAACTTGATACAAATAATAAACTGGCTAAAACCATTTTATACAATTTAAACCCAGCCGATAACGAGTTGTTTGCAACCATGATTGGCAACTTTAACGATGGTAGCACACCAGGTAAAGTACAGTGGGGCAGCGGTTGGTGGTTTTTAGACCAAAAAGATGGCATGGTTAAGCAAATGAATGCTTTATCAAACATGGGCTTACTAAGCAAGTTTGTAGGTATGTTAACAGATAGTAGAAGCTTCCTATCATTCCCTCGCCACGAGTATTTTAGAAGAATATTGTGTAACCTTTTAGGCGATGAAATTGAAAATGGCGAATTGCCAAACGACATTGCCTGGACCGGTAAAGTAGTACAAGATATTTGCTACTACAACGCTAAGAATTACTTCGGTTGGTAGAATATTTTTAATAGCCGTATAGCCACAACGGCATATAACCACAACGGCACTGCGTCACAAAGTTGCACA
This sequence comes from Flavobacterium sp., assembly GCA_030053925.1. GTDB lineage: Bacteria > Bacteroidota > Bacteroidia > Chitinophagales > Chitinophagaceae > Parasediminibacterium. Next base: position 1,515 of record JASGCX010000076.1, on the reverse strand, counting down.
ACGTATTTTCACGTTCATGTGGTTTCTGAGTTAATAGCCACGAATGCACTAATAAACACTAATAGAGTTAAATACTTGTGTTTATTGGTGCATTTTTATTTTGCATTATAGGCATTAAAGGGTTTAGAGAAATTAGTAGCTTCAAGCGTTAAAACGTACAACAAGCATTTGTGTTTATTAGTGCATTCGTGGCATTTATTTAGTTATAGTTCTTGCTTTTTTTAAGGCAGCTTTACCATATTTATTCTTCACGCTGTCAATGGCTTTGTACAGGTTATTTTTCTTCTCGTTGTCATCAAACAAACTGCCTTGCAGTGCATGATTGGTAAAATCGCTAAGTCTTACGCCTAATAATCTTATGGGCTGTCCTTTACGGTACAATTGGTGAAACAATTGCATAGCAGCAGGAATCAGTTCATCGTCTCTAAATGTATAATCAATAGTGGTTTGCTTGCTGGTAGTTTCAAAATTTGGGTAACGAATTTTCACAGCAATACAGCCAGTCATTTTCTCATCTTGGCGCAATTCATATGCTACCTTTTCTGTCATACGCACTAGTTCGCTCAGTAGAAAATTCATGTCGGTTTTATTATCCTCAAATGTATTTTCGGTAGAAATAGATTTGGCTTCGTGAAATGGATGCACCGCACTTGTGTGAATGCCTTGCGCCTTTAAGTACAAATCGCTGCCCCATTTACCCAATGTTTTTTCAAGCATTTCTACAGGATATTTTAAAATATCGCCAATATAAAAAATACCCATGTTTTTTAGCGTCTCATAGGTTTGCTTGCCTACACCAGAAAATTTATTTACAGGTAGTGGCACTAGAAATTGCTGTTCCATACCAGGCTGAACAAACAAATAGCCATTAGGCTTGGCCTCGTCAGTAGCTATCTTGGCTATCATTTTATTACTAGCAAGCCCAAAAGAAATAGGTAGTTCTGTTTGCGTCATTATCTCTTGTCGCAAATCGATAGTCCATTGGTAAGGGTCAAAAAATTTATCCATACCAGTAAGGTCAATGTAAAATTCGTCAATGCTCGCTTTTTCAAATAATGGTGCTTTTGCTGCAATAATATCAGTTACCCAACGGCTATAGCGACTGTATTCGCCTCTAGTGCTGCCAACTACAATTGCATGAGGACACAATTGCATCGCTTTTTTCATAGGCATCGCACTGTGTACACCAAACTTTCTAGCTTCGTAGCTGCAAGTAGTAACCACACCACGCAAACTAGCCCCACCAACAATTACCGCCTTGCCTTTAAGCGATGGATTAAGAATAGCTTCTACACTAAAAAAGAAACTATCTAAATCTAAATGGGCAATATAGCGCTGCGGTGAAGCCATGTAACGAAGATAAGATTTAGTGAGAGGTGAAAAGTGAAAAGTGAATAGTGAATAGTGAAAAGTGAAAAGTGAATAGTGAATAGTGAAAAGTGAAAAGTGAATAGTGAATAGTGAATAGTGAAAAGTGAAAAGTGAATAGTGAATAGTGAATAGTGAATAGTGAAT
>JASGCX010000075.1 GCA_030053925.1 Flavobacterium sp. | reverse complement strand
TAAGTATCCAATTTCCTTTCCTCAAATCGTTAATTTATTTAAGTAACAACAAAACAGAACAATTATGAAAACGTTTATTAGAAAATACAGAGTGGCACTGTTAATTGCAACCTTTGTACTGCCACTATTTGCAATGGCACAACAACCTAAAATAGCCAATTTTAGAGCTTACGATAAATCTGGTATCAATGTATTTGAAACTTCAAAAAGCGATACTGCAAAATTTGATGGCTTAAAAGTAAGATGGGGCGCAGGTTTTACCCAACAATACCAAAGCTTAACACACGAAAACACAGCAGTAAATAACTCAGGTACTGGCTCTGCAGGGGTTAACAGACTGTACCCTATTGCACCTGGTTTTATGACTGCACAAGCCAACTTGTTTATGGATGTACAATTGGCTGATGGTATTAAACTTAATCTAACAAGCTACCTATCTAGCCGACACCACAACGAAACTTGGGTAAAAGGAGGCTATATCCAATTTGATAAAGTGCCTTTCAAAGGTCAGTTTTGGGATAATTTAATGAAAATTGCAACCATCAAAATCGGGCACTTTGAAGTGAACTATGGTGATGCACATTTTCGTAGAAGTGATGGTGGACAAGCTTTATACAATCCATTTATGGAGGGCAATATTGCAGATGCCTATGCCACAGAAATTGGTGGTGAAGTGTACTTGCAAAAAAATGGTTTCTTTGGTATGATTGCCGCAACCAATGGTATGATTAAAGGTCATATTGATTCGGTATTTGCAACTGTACAAGACGATAACACTAACAGATCTCCATCACTATACTTAAAAGGTGGTGTTGATAAAAGCCTTGGCGATATTGCACGTGTAAGAGTAACAGGTAGCTTCTACCACAATAGTAGTGCCGCAGGTAGTGGTTTAACATTGTATGGTGGCGACCGTACTGGTTCTAACTATCAAAACGTAATAGAGAAAGGTGTACCAGGCGCTTTACCAGCTTCTACAGCAGTAGCTTTTTCTGGTAGATTAAACCCAGGTTTTAGCAAAAAAGTAGATGCCTTTATGTTGAATGGTTTTTTAAAAATAAAAGGCTTAGAATTATTTGGTACTTACGAAACTGCAAGTGGTAGAACTAAAACTGAAACTGCTAACCGTAAAATGACACAACTTGCTGGTGACGCAGTGTACAGAGTTGGTAAAGCAGAAAACGTGTTCTTTGGATTACGTTACAATACTGTAAAAGCTGCACTTGCAGGTGCTACACAAGATGTAACAGTGAACAGATTTGCAGTGGCTGGTGGCTGGTTTATTACTAAAAATGTAATGATGAAAGCAGAATACGTAACTCAACAATACAAAGACTTTGCCGTAACTGACTACAGAAATGGTGGTAAATTCAAAGGCTTAGTTATTGAAGCCGTTGTAGGATTTTAAACGTTATTTCTCATAACTTTAAACAGTCAGAATGTAGTTTCATTCTGACTGTTTTTATATCTACCCAAAATTATTTGCCACAAATGCGTGTACAAGTATTTGCCATACTATTTTTTGTTTGCTGGCAATTGCTTTGGCAACACACATTTGCGCAGCAAAAAACAACTACCAAATGGGTGGTACAAGGTGGTAGCTCACTAAAAGTAGATGGCTCAACCAATATTAATAAATTCACTTGCCACATTATTAACTACAACACACCCGATACACTTACCATTACCCGTAACAAAGACATTAGCTTGCCAATAATGGGTGGTAAAATTAGCCTAAACATTGCAGCCTTTAATTGTGGTAATCCAATAATGACAAGCGATTTACGCAAAACCCTCAAATACAAAGATTTTCCTAAGCTCATTATCAACTTTATTTCTTTAAGTAAACTACCCGACCCTTCGACACCCAATACAGATATTACAGGCTTGGTAGACATAGAACTAGCCGGGGTAAAAAAACGCATTTTAGTAAACTATAGTTTCACCGCTTTTACCAAAGATAATTTTCGCCTTACAGGCAAAAAAGATGTGAACTTCTCAGACTTTAACCTAAAACCACCAAGAAAACTAGGCGGCATGATAAAAACTAACGAAAGATTAGATGTTGAGTTTGAACTAACGCTAAATACATTGTAAATTAACCCATAGAGACGCACTGCGGCTCGCCTCTATGGGTTAATTTTTGCAAATAACATACCCGCAATGGTAGCTTGCAAAGCACCGTAGGCAAACCAACTACCAATCATTACCAAGGTTACATCTAGGGTACTGTAGGTAATCCACATTACTGGCAACATAGCTACCAAGCTAAATATAGCCCCAAACTCAAGGCCTCTAAGCACCATATTGCCTTTAATTAAACTTTTAAAACGCTCCCAAAACCACGACAGCGAGAAGCTAATTACAAAAGCATGGCTATAAAAAAAGGCATCTCTACTACCGTCAGAATTAAACAACGGATTGTTATAAGCCACAAAAAACGATGGAAAAAATTTGATGGATAAATACAACCCACCATAGCTTACTATAAATAATAACACACCCGCTAATAAGCCACAGGTAATAATTTTTTTAAGCATAGTGGTAGGTTTTAAAGGTGCAAATGTTATGTTGTAAATGTACTAAAACTATGCTTGCTTATTGGTATTAACTAAGGCTAAAAACTCATCTTCGCTAATTATTTTTATGGTGTTAATTTTCTTGGCTTTTTCTAGCTTACTACCTGCATCGTCACCTACTACCAAGTAGTTCAATTTACTACTTACACCACTTACTATTTTACCACCTTGTTGTTCGGCCAAAGCCTCGGCATCATTACGTTTCAGCTTATTCAATGTACCTGTAAATAAAAAGGTTTGCCCGGCTAAACCACCTTCGGCAATGGCATCTTTTTTAGTATTTACCAGTTGCAAGCCAAGCCCTTCTAATTGCCTTAACATGGCAGTATTTTTATTGTTGCTAAAGTATTCATAAATGCTTTTAGCCACTTTTACACCTACATCATCTAGCAGTTGTAAATCTTCTTCTGTTTTACTGGCAAATTCAAAAATATTGCTCACATAATTGGCTAATACTTTAGCAGTATTTTCACCCACAAAGCGAATACCCAAGCCATAAATTAACCGATGTAAAGGCTGTATTTTAGAGGCTTCTATGGCATCTTTTAGGTTATCTATGCTTTTAGCACCAATACCTTTTTGATTGCTCAATTTATCAAAATCAAGTGTGTACACACTTGGTATATCTGCAAGTAAACCCATTTTGTAAAAACGCCGCACATTGGCTTCGCCAAAGCTTTTTATATCCATTGCATCTTTACTTACAAAATGGATTATTGCTAGCATCAACTGTTCGGTACAATTACCATTTACACAGCGCCACACCGCTTCTGCTTCATCTTTAATTAACGGTTGGTTACACGATGGACATTCTTTTACAAATACAATTGGCGTTTGTAAACCATCACGCAATTCGGGTAAGCTTTTTACAATTTGCGGTATTACATCACCTGCCCGTTCTATTACTACGGTATCATTTATTTGTAAGTCTTTCTCTTTAATGTATTCTTCATTATGTACCGAAATGCTACTTACCGTAACGCCACCAACCTGCACCGGATCTAGCTTAGCAACAGGTGTTACAGCACCAGTTCTACCCACCTGAAACTCAATACCACGCAGCTTTGTAGTGGCTTGCCGTGCTTTAAACTTAAAGGCAATTGCCCATCGAGGATGGTGGGTTGTCATGCCCAATTTATCTTGCAAGGCAACATCATTTACCTTAATTACCATGCCATCTATTTCGTATGGCAACGTATCTCTCAAGGCTTCAAACTCGTTTACATATTGTATTACAGCCTCAATACCTAAAACTACTTTTTTTTCTTTTTGTGGCGAACGAAAACCCAAATTCCAAAGTAGTTGTAATGCGCCAGAGTGAGATGCCCCCACACCTCCCAAAAGGAGAATTTCAGAATCAGTTTTAGCTGCGCTATCATGCACTATTGATAACTGACTATTGGCATAATAGCTAACATGATACAAAAACGCTTCTAAATTTCTTCTTGCAACTTCTTTAGGATCTTTCATGCGTAAGCTACCACTAGCGGCATTTCGAGGATTGGCAAGAGGGCTTAAACCTTGCGCTACTAAACCTTCGTTGTAGGTATCAAAGGCGGCTTTAGTCATTACCACTTCACCCCTAATTTCTATTTGCTGAATACCATATTGAGAGAAATTAGCCGATAAAGGAATAGAGCGAATTTGCTTGATATTGTTCGTTATATCATCACCTGCTACACCATCGCCACGGGTGGCTGCACGCACAAGCATATCATGTTCATAAATCAACGAAATGCTTGCCCCATCAAACTTTGGCTCTACACAGTACTCAATATTATCTAGGCCACACAACTCTTTCACTTTTCTATCCCAGTCTAGCAAATCATCTGAGTTGTAGCTATTTTCAAGGCTTAACATTGGCACCAAATGTTGCACTGTTTCAAAGCCACTGTTTAAGCTTGTACCTACCCTTTGGGTTGGCGAATCTTTGGTAATTATTTCTGGATGCGCTTTTTCTACAGCTTCTAACAGCTTGTATAATTTATCGTAGTCCTCATCATTTATAAGCGGCTCGCTTAAAACATAATAACGGTGTTCGTGAAAACGAAGCACGCTGCGCAAATCTTCTACTTTAGGTAATACGGCTTCGGTATTGGTAAGCATTTGCAAGAACTGCTGTGTGCTTGCTTGATAATTGTGAATTTGTGAATTGCTGTACATAATTGCTAATAAAACATAAAGATAATTGTAGCAAAGGTTATAGCATACTTTGTGTAAAGCTTTCCAAATAGTTTATTGAAAGCTACTTATTTTTACGCCGCTCGAAAACCAAGCAATTGTTAAATTTCCGTTGAATTTTCTGCATGAAAAAAGCAAACAAATACCTAACTATAAAATCGAAAGAAGAATTATTAAAGAACGCAAAAGCCCTAATAGAAACCTACAATAGTGTACCTGTAACGGTTGACTGTGTGATATTTGGTTTTGATGAGAACGAACTGAAAGTACTGCTAATTAGAGCCGATTTAGAATATTTTAAAGGTATGTGGAGTTTGTTGGGCGAATTGATGTTACCACACGAAACCTTAGATGAAGCCGCCTATAGAATTTTAAAGGAGCGAACCGGTATGGATGATGTGTACCTTGATCAAGTGGGAACTTTTAGCGGCATCAACCGTCACCCTGGCGGTAGAGTACTTACAGTTGCCTACTGTTCTTTGCTAAACATTAATCATCACCAATTAAAAATTACCGACCACGAGTTACACTGGCATAGCTTTCAAGGCATTACAGAACTATCATTTGACCACAAAGAAATTTTAGACGAATGTTATAAGTGGTTGCAAAAACGTATTCAAGAACATCCGCTTGGTTTTAATTTATTGCCAGATAAATTCTCATTGCGAGAATTACAAAATTTATACGAAGCCATCTTAAACACCAAACTAGATAGACGCAATTTTAGAAAGAAATTTGCCTCAATGGATTTGCTGATAGATGTGGGTGAAATGGAAGCAGATGTACCACACAGACCAGGTAAATTGTATAAATTTAACTTTGCCAAGTACGAAAAAAGCAAACGTAAGTGGATAGGCATTGATTTTTAAACCAATTGCCATTTTCAATTCTCAATTATTAATTATTAATTATTAATTATTAATTATTAATTACTAATTATTAATTCTCAAAAAAAAACAATTGTATTCTTTAGTAAGAGATATTCTATTCAAGTTCAATCCAGAAGCGGTACATCATTTTAGCATGAATCAGCTAAAGTTGCTATGTAGTAGCAAAATTGGCAAGCAAATAATTAGTGCCAATTTTACTCCAAAAAATGCAGCCTTACAAAAGGAAGTTTTTGGTTTAACGTTTAAAAATCCCATTGGTTTAGGTGCGGGTTTTGATAAAAATGCTTTGTACTTAAATGAATTAGAAGCACTTGGTTTTGGCTTTGTAGAAATAGGCACAGTAACGCCTAAAGCACAGGCTGGTAACGATAAACCAAGGCTGTTTCGCTTACCAAAAGATAAAGCCCTTATCAACAGAATGGGCTTTAACAATGATGGTGTTGAAGTTGTAAAAAGAAGATTAGACAAATGGTTTGACGGTCAACGGTCGGCAGTTGATGGTCGCCTAATTGTTGGTGGCAATATTGGTAAAAATAAAGTTACTGCCAACGAAGATGCGTGGAAAGATTATGAGCTTTGCTTTACAGAATTATTTGACTATGCAGATTATTTTGTGGTAAATGTGAGTAGCCCCAATACGCCAGGCTTACGTGAATTACAAGAAAAAGCTTCTTTACAAAAAATATTATCACGGCTTCAAAATATTAATGAAGGCAAGGCAAAACCAAAACCATTGTTACTAAAAATTGCCCCCGATTTAACCAACCAGCAATTAGATGACATTGTAACGCTAGCTTTTGAAGTAAACCTTGCGGGTTTAGTAGCCACAAATACCACCATAAGTAGAGAAAACTTAGTAACCAATACTCAAGAAATTAAAGCCATTGGTGCAGGCGGTTTAAGTGGTAAACCCTTAACCAAAAGAAGTACAGAAGTAGTAAACTATTTACATCAACAAACCGCAGGCAAAGTACCCATAATAGCTAGTGGCGGTATTTTTACAGGCACTCACGTAAAAGAAAAATTAAATGCAGGCGCAAGTTTAGCGCAAGTGTGGACGGGTTTTGTGTACGAAGGGGCAGGAATAGTGAAGAAGATTTGTAAGGAATTGAAATAGTAAGCCTTATTTAATATTCAAGGTCGATTGCATTTATGTTTCCGACTATTAAAAAGGCCATGTTAGATTCACCCAACATGACCTTCTTGATGTATTTTAAATAATATTTTATAAACTAATAACCTTCGTTCTGAACTAAGTTCTTATTTACATCTATTTCTGCTTGAGGAATTGGCATAATTAATCGAGGGCTATTCCAAGCTGGACCATTTGTTCCATTAGAACCACGTGCATTAAGTCTATTACGCTTGATGTCGTGTAAAAAATGTCCTTCGAAGGCCAACTCAATATCCCGCTCTTTCAAAATATTTGTTAATGTAACTGTAGCTAAAGCCGCTAGACGAGTTCTTGTTCTAATTGTATTTATATCGGTTAAAGGGCTTGCTCCAATTGTTGTTCCTAGTCTAAAGTTAGCCTCTGCTCTAGTCAAATACATTTCCGCTAAACGTATTACAGGAACATGACCAAATCTGTCTAAGTGTTTCTGTGTTAGTCGTCTATTTGTGGTAAGAAAGAATACGCCTCTGTCGTCGCCAATTTCATGTAAGTTAATCCAAGCAGTTTGGATATCCATATCTCCTCTTCCAGCAGTACCAGGTATAGAACTAACAGTTTGTCCATAATAGTTATTTAAACTATTAGAAGCATCTTGGGTTGTATTTCTCATGTAAAAAACATATTCTTTAGGTGCAACACCATTAAAGTTAATGTAAGAATAATACAAATCTTTAAAGTTGGTAGCTAACGAAAAACTGTTACTATTGATTACATTATTAGCCATGTCTCTAGCCGTAGCATAATCTCCTTGCATTAAAGCTATTCTACTTAGCTGAGCCATAGCAGCCCATTTTGTAGCATAATGTAAATTACTAATTGGTAGTAATGTAACGGCTTTTTGAAGATCTGCTTTTGCCTGATTATAAACTTGCTCTACTGTATTTCTTGCAGGATAATTTGCACCAGTTAAACCACTTACATCAAAAGGTGAGGATTTAAGAACAAGGGGTACGGCGAGATTAGAAGCATTATTACCATCACCCCAAGTTTTACCATAAAGCCTCGCTAATTCGAAATACATTGATCCTCTAATAAACAATGCTTCCCCCTCTACCGAATTTGTTGGTCTAATAGAGTTCTTGCTTAAATTCAGATTTTCTAATACAAGATTACAAGTGTTTATGCTAGTGTAGGCATTCCTCCAAAGAGAAGCTGCCCAAGCATTATTTACAAGTATGGTATTACTTGTTGTAGTGATACTTCCGATTTCTAATAATCCTCCAAAAGTGCCTCTAAATCTTTGATACTGTCTGTTTGCCCATAAGTCTGCCATTAATTGAACATCACCACCATAGGAAGATGAATTTCCCAAGTTGTCGTATGCACCTATGAGCAAGCCAACTAAATCTCCTTCGGTTTTAATACCTACTTGTGGGGTTAAACTTTGTGTTGGTACAACATCAAGCTTCTTATTACAAGATGAAATAAAAACCGAAAAGCCCATTATTACTAATGATAAAAAAGTTTTGTTATTCATGTTATTAAATTAATAATATTAAAATTAAAATCCGATATTCAACCCAACTAAAATTGTTCTTGGTTGAGGCGGAGTATAAAAATCATTTCCTTTTGAAATATTTGAATCAAAAGAATCAGCGTTTACCTCAGGATCCCACAATGGATATTTGTTTGTAAATGTAAATAAATTTGTAGCTGATACATAGAATCTCAATCTCTCAAGTTTAGCATGCTTTAAAATACTTTGAGGCAAATTGTATCCGAAAGTTACGTTTCTTAATCTAACAAAAGAACCATCTACAATAAATCTACTGCTTCTCTGATTACCATTACCAAACCAATATCTTGCTTGCGGCACATTTGTTACATCTCCTGGTTTGCGCCATCTATTCATTTGATCGGCAGTTTGGTTATCTTCATAAATCATGTTTGCCATTGAGTATTGCCCCATGCCATAAACAGACACTTGATTACCGAAAACGCCATTAAATAAAAATGATAAATCAAAATTTTTGTACGAAAAATTGTTTGTAATCCCAGCAATAAAATCTGGGTTTGGATCGCCAACAACAACCCTTTGTGCTTGATTATATTGAGAATTGCTTAAAATAGTTTTATCTAATGAGCCGTCAGAATTGGTTGAATTTTTATAAAACTGAGCGTCACCATTAACAGGATTTACACCTGCGTACTGTACAGTAAAGAAAACCCCCAAAGGCTGTCCTTCCATTGCTCTATTTAAACTACCAACACCACCTTCAATAACTTGACCATTTATATTTAATATTTTATTTTGATTAGCAGAAAAGTTAAATGAGGTTGACCATTTCAATTTACCAATTAGATTTTGGGTATTAAGTACAAATTCAAAGCCTTTGTTTTCCATTGTACCTAAATTTTTTACCACAGAATTAAACCCTGTTGAAGTCGGAATATTAACATTCAACAATAAATCTTGTGATTTTCTATAATAGTAATCAATTTCACCAGTAATTCTATTGTTGAATAAGCCAAAATCTAACCCCAAATCAACCTGTTTATTGATTTCCCACTTTAAATCGGGGTTACCAATTTGTGAAGGCGTTTGACCACCAACACCAGAGTAGCTTGAACTACCTGTCAATAAACCTAATTGAGGGAAATTACCAATTTCAGCATTTCCTACTATACCATAACTAGCTCTTAACTTTAAGAAACTCACTGACTCTATTTTCTTGAAGAAATTTTCTTTAGAGATAATCCATCCAGCGGAAACAGAAGGGAAGAAACCATAACGAATATTTGAACCAAATCTTGAAGAACCGTCAATTCTTCCACTTACTGAAACTAAATATTTATCATCAAATTTATAATTGGATCTAAAGAAATAAGACAAGAATCTAAAATTATTTTCCGTAGAACCACCATCAGAAATTGTAGCAGCACTAGCAATTTTTTGATAAGAGTTAGAAGGAAAATCAGTACCTTCAACAAATGACGCTTTACCTTTTGATTGTTGATATTGCATACCTAGTGTTGCACTAATATCATGTCTTTTAAAACTTGTCTTGTAATTAAAATAGTTGTTGGTATTATAATTAGTAATAAAAGTGCTTCTGTTTGTGCCAAGACCACGACCAGCTCTAGTTTGGTTTCTTACTGTTTCTGATTGAAAATACCCTTCTTCATTTTGACTTAATATATCTAAACCAAAATCACTTTGAAAAACTAATCCTTTAGCCAAGTTAATGGTTGCGTATCCATTTGAAAAATTTCTAAACGACTCGTCATTGTAATCTGCATAGTTTACTGTAATCAATGGATTGTAATACATTGGTATATTAACATCGCCTGGAGGGGTACCAGCCGGCAAACCTGTATTTGGGTCAATTGAAGGTGTCATTGGCATTAAAGCAACAGACTGCAAAGGATTTGAGAAAGCATTATCATCTGGCAACCTATTGTTTAAGGTTCTAGCTATGTTCATTGTTAATCCAAGGTTGAGCCAACTTGTAGCTTTATGATCTAAGTTTAATCTAGCAGAAATCCTTTCTAGTTGATTTCCAATAATAATTCCTTTTTGATTTAGGTATTGACCTGACAAAAAAAACTTTGTTTTATCATTTCCACCACTTAATTGTAAATCCACCTGATTATATTGACCTTTTTGAAAAACTACATCTTGCCATTCATAAGTTTTAGCAGTGTCTTTACTCCACTTTCCAAAACTGTAATAATCCATCCAATCCTTAGCGTAAACCGTTTCACTGGTAGGATCATTATAAGGTGTGCCATAAAAATCATCAATGTAGTTTGCCCCCTCCAATAAAAGTTCAGCGTACTGTGTAGAATTTAAGAAAGGAACTCTTCTTGAAGATTGAGAATTACCAGATTGAAAATTTACCGATATACTTGTTTTCCCTGATTTGCCTTTCTTTGTTGTAATTAAAACAACACCATTGGCAGCTCTTGCCCCATAAATAGCACCAGCCGATGCATCTTTTAATATTTCAATATTTTCAATATCGTTAGGGTTTAAATCAACTAAAGGGTTTGTAGCTCCGCCATAACTAGATTGGCTGTTTGTAGTAATTGGCACACCATCTAACACATAAAGCGGTTGATTACCAGCACTTATTGAAGAATTTCCTCTAATTCTTACGCTTACTGCCTGACCTAATTTTCCTGATTGGGTGTTTACATAAACACCTGCTGCTCTACCCTGTAAAGCCGCATCTACAGAAGGTGTGGGCATATTTTCAATATCCTTGCCCTTTATCTTTGCTATATTACCAGTTACATCTTTTTTAATCTGAGTACCGTAACCAGTAACTACTACTTCTTCAAGTGATGCATTATCTGCAACTAAAGATATTGCTATGTTTGAACTAGCTTTAACTTGTTGTGATGCAAATCCAATGGCTGTAATTACCAATGTTGCACCGGCTTTCACTTTGATGGTAAATGCGCCATCAGAACCAGCACTTACACCATTTTTGGTTCCTTTTTCTAAAATAGTTGCACTAGGCACAGGCGCTCCCTTGTCGTCAACAACTTTTCCTGTGACAGTGTTTGTTTGCGCTAATAGCTGCGAGACAGCCATTAGAAAGCACAATACTAGTGTGCATAGTTTTCTCATAATCTCATGTTTTTGGGTTAAAGAAATTAGTTAATAAATGGTTAAATCAAAGCCAAATTAATAACATTTATTTAACTCAAAAAAAAAAATTTTTGAAAATAGGATAAAACACAGCAGATCATGCAAGTTTTTAGCCTTACACTTTTATATTGCTATAAATTGAATACACCGTCATTAAAAAAATTATTTTTTCTCTATAAGTAATTAAAGTCTCGCCAAAAATTAATTTGTCAATCTCAGCCATTTAAGTATTTTAGCACTAGAATTTAATGGGTTAGTAAGTAAGAGGGTCAGCAGTCTTGTTGACCTTCTTGCATTTTAAACCAGTGATGAAAATGGTAGAAGTGATTGCTTTAATCGAGAGCATCTAGCAATAAAAAGAGGATGCCATTTTACCAATGACACCCCCTTTAAAACATGCTTCTCAAATTTTATTTTTTCAACCCTATCTCTCTTAAGCGCTCATCTAAATACGCACCTGCGGTGGCATCTTCATACGCTTTTGGATGATGCGCATCTATACAACTTTCTAAACAAGCCAAACTCATCTCACTTCGTGGATGTAAGAAGAACGGCATAGAGAAACGAGACGTATGCCAATGTTCTCTTTTAGGATTAACTACACGATGTGTTGTACTCTTTAGTTTATTGTTAGTAAGGCGTTGCAACATATCGCCTACATTTACTACAATCTGCTCTGGTAGCGATGTTACGCCTACCCAATCGCCTTGTTTCGTTAATATTTCTAAGCCATCTGCCGAAGCACCTACAAGCAAGGTGATGAGGTTAATATCTTCATGCTGTTCTGCTCTTATTGCACTCTTTGGTTCTACAGTAATTGGTGGGTAATGAATACAGCGAAGAATAGAATTACCATTGTAAATATGGCTATCAAAAAAATGCTCATCAAGGCCTAAGTATAACGCAATTGCTTGTAACAATGCTTTACCACTTTTCTCATAATTTCTATAGGCTTCTTCTAGTGTAGGGTTAAATTTTTGCAACTCATTTACCTGCACATTATCAGGATATTCTTCCTTAATAGCATCTGCATCGGTTACCATTTGCCCAAACTGAAAAAACTCTTTTAAATCTGGTGCATCGGAGCCTTTTGCATGTTCTCTACCAAAACTTGTATAGCCTCGCTGACCAGCCAAATTGGGTATTTCGTAATTTAATTTTTTCTCTAACGGCAACGAAAAAAACTGTTGTACATACTCGTACAACTCGCCAATTAAATGGTCTGGTAAACCATGATTTTTTACTGCAACAAAACCAACTGTTTCATAAGCTTGCCCCAACAACTGCACAAATGCCGCTTTTTTCTCTGGCACTCCACTTAAAAAATCTGACAAATCAACTACTGGTATTGACATAATCTGTTTAATTTAATGGCTGAAATTACAAAAATTATCATTGATAAAATGATTAAAATGATACCCATCATTTTTACCTTAGCTTGAATAGTTATTTCCTTTACAATCATTCACTATTTTTAAACCATGAAGTACCATCATATCTACTATTGCCTAGCCTTGTTTTGCTTATTTGGCTGCGCCAATAAATACCATCGATTTGCAAGCAATTATCAATTTACCGCTAACGAAGGCAAACCAAATTATAGCCAGCTAAACTATTGGGCAGCACACCCTTACAAGCACAACCCAAGCGACAGCATACCAAAGCCATTGAGGGCTACAAGCACTTTCGATAGCACCGTTGATGTGTTCTTTATCCACCCAACAACTTATACATCTACCAATAAAGAATTTGGCAACAACGCACCAATAGATAATGCGTACTTGAACGCTAAAACCGATTACTCTACCATCTTGTATCAAGCAAGTGTTTTTAATCAAGCTGGTCGTGTATTTGCGCCAAGATACCGCCAAGCAAACTTGCAAGCCTATTTTCCTAAAACAAGTAGCGATACCACTGAAGCCATTGCTGCATTTGAGCTTGCTTATCAAGACATCAAAACTGCATTTAACTACTACTTGTTGCACTACAATAATAGTAGGCCAATTATCGTTGCTTCGCATAGCCAAGGCACCACACATGCTAAGCGTTTATTGAAAGAATTGTTTGATGGTAAACCTTTGCAAAACAAATTAATAGCCGCTTACTTGGTAGGCATACCTGTAGAAACAAATTTGCTTACAAATATTAAACCTTGCGAAACACCAACACAAACAGGCTGTGTATGTAGTTGGCGTACTTTTAAAGATGGTTATCGGCCAAATTATGTAGCAAAAGAGCCATCGGTAATTATTACCAACCCATTAACTTGGGATAGCTCAAAGCCTTTGGCAGCAAGGGTTATAAACAAGGGCTCAATACTGCTCAACTTTAATAAACTAGTGCCTAAGGTTGCAGATGCCAACATTACAGGTAATATACTTTGGACCAGCAAGCCACACTTTTTTGGTAGTATTTTTTACACCAGTAAAAACTATCACATAGCAGACTACAACTTGTATTACCTAAGTATAAGAGACAATGTAACTGAGCGAATTAAAGCCTTTTGCAAGCACTAGTTTTGGCGCAAATGTGGCTGATTACCGCAGCATAGACTATTATACCACAGAGCAAAGAAGCAACAGAGAAGGCTTAGGTTTATATGCTTCTTTGCTTTATTGCTAGGTGGTTTGTTTACCTTACTATGCTTTCCACTAAAAAAAATACTTCTTCCATTTATCCAAAATTCTGTTGCCTTATCTGCAAGGTTATTACCTTCAAGCCTTAACAAAATAGCTATGCGTAAACAATTTCTTTTGGCCTTAGCCATTGGTTTTACAAGTATTATTTCGGCCCAAACCATTATTAACAGAGATGTTGAGATTGATAAAATGGTAAAAGAAGTATCGGCCGATTCGTTGCAATTGTACATTAAACAAATGGTGGCTTTTGGCACACGAAATACCCTAAGTACACAAACTAATACTAAACGTGGTATTGGTGCTGCAAGGCTTTGGGTGCTTAATAAGTTTAACGAATTTGCCAAGCAAAGTAATGGTAAACTAACTGCCATAATAGATACTACCACTTACAAAGCAGATGGTAAACGTATTGATAGCACCATTATTTTGGGTAATGTAGTAGCTACGTTAAAAGGCACCGACCCTAATGATAAACGCATCTTTATAGTTAGCGGCCATCTAGATAATATGCGTACCAATGTAATGGATAGAGTGAATGATGCACCAGGTGCAAATGACGATGCTAGCGGCTGCGCTACTGTAATTGAGTGTGCAAGAATTATGAGCAAACACAATTTTTCTGCAACCATTATTTTTATTACAGTAAGTGGCGAAGAACAAGGCTTGTTGGGCGCAGCTTACATGGCTAATAAAATGAAAGCCGCTAATGCCAGTATTGAAGCTGTGTTAAACAACGATATTATGGGCAGCAATAACAGTAGCGAAACCAATATTATAGACAATACGCACATTCGTGTTTTTAGCGAAGGCTTATCTGTTTTAGATACTGGCAAAATTGCTAGAAACATTCGCCAGCTTGGCTTAGAGAATGATGGCAAAGCCCGACAACTAGCCCGCTACATAAAAGAAATTGGCGAACGCTATGTAGAAAATATTGAGGTGGTAATGGTTTATAGAAACGACCGATTTCTTCGTGGTGGCGACCATACCCCTTATGTAGAAAATGGCTTTGCCGCCGTTCGTTTTACAGAAATGAATGAAAACTATTATCACCAACACCAAGATGTTCGCTTAGAAAATAACATTCAATATGGCGACTTACCCGAGTTTATGGACTTTGAATATTTGCGTAAAAACACGGCTGTTAACTTATGTAATTTGGCTAACCTAGCTAAAGCCCCAGCCATGCCCGAAGAAGTAAAAATTGATGTAAAAAAACTTACCAACTACAGCTACCTCTATTGGAAACAACCTAAAACAGGCACTGCAAAAGGCTATTACATATTGATGCGTGAAACCACCAGTGCGGTATGGCAAAAAAAGTTTTTTACTACCCAACTTGCATACAAATTGCCCTACAGTAAAGACAATTATTTTTTTGCAGTACAAAGCGTAGGTAACGATGGTAACGAAAGCTTACCTGTAGTACCAGGTGTAGGCAGATAAACAGTAAATGTGTACTAAAATATTATTAGGGTTTACCGTAAACGATAAGCCCTATTTTTTAAAAAATAATTTTTTTGAAAAAAATTTATAAACGATGTTGGGTTTTATAAAACATGTATTACATTAGCCCTATAAAACAACCAATTAAAACCCTTTTTTTATGGCACGCAACGTTCTTCCAGAGGATTTTGCTTCGCAGCAAAACCTTGCCACCAAAGTAAATAACCAACATGTAGCAGATGCTACCAACAGTGTATTATCGCCTTTTTTAACCCAAAACAATATTAACCTTAGCAAGATTGTTTTATAAACGACACAAAGTAATGACACAGACAAGAGAACCACCTTTTTTGCGGTTTGACAGTTCTTGACTATTACGACCAGACAAAAAAATAAACATGGAGACCAGCGACCACTAATAAAAACGGGGCGACACCGAAAAGCCAAACGATTAGGAACCTTAAAACTAACGATTATGAAGTATTATGTAACAGTATTAAGCAAGTATGCAGTATTTAGTGGCAGAGCAAGACGAAGTGAATATTGGTTTTTTGTTTTGTTCAACTTTATTGTATCAACACTATTATTAGTTCTTGATTTCACATTGCACCTCAATTTTTTACACACCATTTATTTATTAGTGGTTATTATACCTTCAATAGCAGTAGGTGTAAGACGTATGCACGATGTAGGCAAAAGTGGTTGGTACTTATTAATTCCTATTTACAACTTAATACTTGTATTTACCGAAGGTACAAGAGGCGAAAATGAATATGGTGCAGACCCAAAAAACAAAGCCATTATTTAGTAAAATAGCCTTACAAAACATTGTTGGCTGCCATTTTATTTGACTTTAAATTTAACCATTTTTTGACCATTTAAAATAACAACCCTTGTTTAAAAAAGTATTCAACCCTAACTCAATCCCTGTAATTTTTATGTGCATCGGGCTATTCTCTTTATTGCTTGGCATTTGGGGAACTTTTGATAATATATTATGGAAAGAGACGTGGAGTACTTTAGGTAAAACAATGTTAGCAAGTGGCATATTTGCAGGCATTTTAAAACTTATGCAAATTTCAGGTGTATTTAAAGAAGAACTTGAAAAGCTAATTTTTGAACCGAAATTTTTAAAAAACAGAACTGACATTCCAGAATATTGGGATAAAATATCGCAAGAGTTATTTAAAAACAAATTTCCAAATATTAGTAAAAAACTATTGAGTGATATAAAAGACACTTATTTTCCGACAAAATCTATTATTTATTATGACCAGATTGAACATTTTATCGAAATTGAAATTGACGCTAACGATAATTTAACAATCAGACAAAAAACTTCTTTAGACATTATTTGTTCAAGTAAATCTGTGTGTTTCGATTATCAATTTTTTAACACCCTTAACTTCAAAACTGACAAATCAGAAGTATCGTATGTTACTAATTACATAAAAATTAACGGCTCGCCTACAAATGACTTTAAACATGAACAATTGTATAACAACAAACAACTAACAAACAAATTTTCAGTTAATTTAAGAGGTTCTGACAAGTATGAAATTGAAAGAGAGGAACTTAAAGTTTATTCTCTAATTACTGACAATTCAATATACTTTACAGCTTCAAAATTGAGTAATACTTTATCTCTTAGTATTACCCACCCTAAAAACCTTGAATTAAAGTTTAACAAACTTGGCACACTAAAAACTTTTGTTGAGAAACAAAATAACTCTACCTTTAAAAAATATGTGTATAAAGACATCATCTACCCAGAGCAAGGTTACGTAATCACCATGAACAAACTATAGGTATGATTTTTGCCTTATAAACTTATAATTAAACCACTAAAAACTCAGACATGCTAAAAATCAATTCATTAGACACTAACCACGGCTAAAAAACGGCAGCCAACATGGGGTTTGGCGTTATTGGGGCTTGACGAATATAGCCTCAGTCCGCCGCGGCGGATTCTTTACTGTGCTTTTGTTAGAGGCTGGACGTTATCTATTTGGCTTATAAACAAAACATCATCCGCCGCTGCGGAACTTGAGTTCCCCAACAACGCTTAACTCTACTACCGATAGACGTATTGGTTAAAACCAATTAAACCAACCACCAAATTTATTACTCAAAAACCATCAACCGCCTTTGTAGGGGCATCTTTGTTAGCTGTAAGCGCAGGCTATATTGTAGGCCTTTGGCGTGCCAATATGCAACTGAATGAGAAAGGTTACTATTTTACAGTAATTATGTTTGGGCTTTTTGCAGTAATATCCCTTCAAAAAAGCGTAAGAGACCGCTTAGAGGGCTTACCAGTAACAGATATTTACTATGGCATCTGTTGGTTTTGTACTATTTTATCTATTGTATTGTTAGCGGTGGGCTTATTTAACGCTATCATATTGCCAAGCGAAAAAGGCTTTTATGCGTTTGCATTTTTGCTAAGCCTTTTTGGTGCTATTACCGTACAAAAAAATACAAGAGATAACCTTGCAGCAGATAAGGAAAATAGTAAGGGCTAATAATAGCGTTTATTAATAAACGCTATTCATCAAAAGAAATGAGGCTGTTCCAAAACAAAAAAAGGGCAGCCTCTTTTTTATGGATTTTATT
>JASGCX010000074.1 GCA_030053925.1 Flavobacterium sp. | reverse complement strand
CACTTGAACTACAAGCTAAAGACCTGACGAGAAGAACAACGAACGCCTAATATATGGTTTGGCGTTATTGGGGCTTCGCCAACCCCCACCGTTTTATGAAACACAGAGCAAGGAAGCAAAGGAGATTGGCACATCTTTACGCTTTTGCTTTTTTACTTTGTGGTAAATTTTTGCATCTAACACATTACTACTAAAACATTACATTATGCGTTTAAACAGTTTTTTATTGTTGATTTTTTGCCTGTTAACAGTGCATGTATTTGCACAAAGCCCTACCATTTCTTTGCTTGATACAAGCAGAAAAGTAAGCATTAGAGGCTTGTGTGTGGTGAACGATAATGTGATTTGGTGTAGCGGTAGCAATGGTAGTGTTGCTAAAAGTATAGACGGTGGTAAAACCTTTACATGGCAAACTATTACTGGTTACGAGAAAAGAGATTTTAGAGATATTGAAGCCTTTGATGCCAATACGGCTGTAATTATTGCCGTGGCTGAACCTGCAATTATTTTAAAAACAAAAGATGGTGGGCAAACCTGGAAAAAGGTATTTGAAGACACCACCAAAGGCATGTTTTTAGATGCGATGGATTTTAGTAAAAATGGTATGGGCTGGATAATTGGCGACCCAATTAATGACCACATATTTAAAGCCTTATCAATTGATTTTGGTGACAGTTGGGTAACTATTGCCGGGCTTGATGAAACCAATAAATTGCGTAAAGGCGAAGCGTTTTTTGCGTCTAGCGGTACTAACATAAAGACTAGTACCGATAAAGTGTACCCGAATATTTTTGCAACAGGTGGTATGGCTTCTCGCCTATTTTACAAGAACAAAACTTACAAATTACCAATTGTACAAGGCAAAGAATCTACTGGGGCAAATTCAATTGATGTGTTTAAAACCAAAGCTGTAGTGGTTGGTGGCGATTTTGCCAATGATAAAGACACCACTAACAACTGCGTATTAATAAACCTAAAGGCTAAAAGTGGCCCAACATTTACCAAACCTCAAACGCCACCACATGGCTATAAAAGTTGTGTGGTGTACATCAACGAAAAAACCTTGGTAGCTTGCGGTACAAGTGGTGTAGATATTAGCTACGATGGTGGTAATAACTGGCAATTAATTTCTACACAAAGCTTTCATGTGGTGCAAAAAGCGAAGCATGGTAATGCCATTTTATTGGCTGGTAGCAGAGGTAAAATTGCTCAATTGTCATTCTGATTGTTATGCTTACGAAGGCAGCATCTAACCGAATGCAAGCAGATGCTTCCTTCGTCAGCATGACAAAAAACGCAGCACCCCAACTAATCAACCGCAATTTCATCTACAAATAACCAACCAGGCTTACCTGCACCGGGCTTGCCATCGGGTATTTTACCAAAGTTGTGGGCAATAATTTTTAGGTATTGGGCTGTTTGGCTACGAAATTTTAGTACAACTTTTTGTTGCGTATCATCTGATTTTAAAGCAAACTTTTCTACTAGCTTAAAATCTTTACCATTGTCTGATACATAGATTTCTGTTAGTGGCGATTTGTAAATCCAGCTACCTTCTTGCGATAGCATATCCAATGTTACGGTGGTAAAGTTTTCGGCTTTGCCAAAATCAATTACTGCTTCCATGTTGGTACCATTAAAGCCAAGCCATTCGGCTGAGTTAATGCCTTTATTGCTTACCACACCATTTACCAAACCAAAAGCCCCACCATTGCCAGGATATTGTGCCGCAGGTGCATTGGTAAGTGTTATTTTTTTGCCTGTGGCTTTGTTGAAAGAGAAGGTTTGAGTAAGTGAGGATATTTGCCTCATTTCTGCGTTCTCATACATTCCAGTCATTTGGTCATATAAGATGATTTTAATTCTTACATTCTTCTTCAATATTGCAAGTAACGAATCACCATGTCTTATTGCTTTATTTACAGTATCAGGAATAAAAAAATCAAAACTTCCGCCCTTAAGTTTACTTGTTAGCATCCACATCAATCCTTGATTGTCTTTTGCTGCGTAAATGCTATCTTTTATATCATAATAAGCCTTACTACTATTCACTTTCCAAAACTCGTAGCGTTTAAATTGGTGCTGCAATCTATTCTCAAAATCTGGTAGGCTTTTGTTGGCGGGCTTTGTCCACAAGGCTTCGCTTAAAGCACTCATTCTTGGGAAAATCATGTACTCAAGTTTGGCGGTATTGCCAATGTATTCTGTCCACACATTGCCTTGCGCACCCAAAATATATTTACCTTCTTCTGCTGTAAGTTCTGCTGGCAAAGGATTGTAATTGTACACTTTTTCTACTGGCAAATAACTACCAATGGTTACAGAATCTTCGTTTTTGGTTTGGCTATGATCGAAGTAGCAATAGGTACCGGGTGTCATTACTACTTGGTGATGCTGTTTGGCAGCTTCAATACCACCCTTTTCGCCTTGCCAGCTCATTACAAGTGCATTTGGTGCCAAGCCGCCTTCCAATATTTCATCCCAGCCCATCATTAATCGGCCTTTGGCGTTAATCATTTTCTCTATGCGGTTAATAAAATAACTCTGCAATTCATCTTCATTTTTTAGCCCTTCTTTCTTCATTAAATCTTGGCAAAAAGCCGATTCTTTCCACCATTTTTTACTACACTCATCGCCTCCAATATGTATGTATTTACCCGGAAATAAATCTATCACTTCGTTCAATACATTTTGCAAAAAAGTAAACGTGCCTTCTGATGGGTTTAATACATTGTTCACCTTATCAAAAGTACCCCAAGTTTGCCCTACTTCTTGTATAATATTTGGTGTGGTAGATAGTTCGGGATAAGCTGCAAGTGCGGCTAAACTATGGCCGGGTACATCTATTTCTGGTACAATGGTAATAAACCTGTCTGCGGCATATTTTACCACTTCTTTTATTTGTGCTTGGGTGTAAAAACCGCCGTAGTAAATACTATCGTTGCCCGTACCTGGGTATCTACCAATAATTGTACCTTTTCTAAAACCACCAACGCTTGTAAGTTTAGGGTATTGCTTTATTTCAATGCGCCAACCTTGGTCGTCGGTTAAATGCCAATGGAAATAATTCATTTTGTGCAGGGCAATAAAATTGATGTATTGTTTTACATAATCAACACCAAAAAAATGGCGGCTCACATCTAAATGCATACCCCGATACATAAAATTTGGGGCATCGGTAATGTTGAGGCAAGGGATTTGAAATTTCTGATTTTGGATTTGAAATTTTTGAATGGGCAGCAATTGCAATAGGCTTTGCATACCATAAAATGTGCCTTCTAGCCCATCACCAAAAATGGTTACGGCTTTTGGTGTTACTTCTAAAGTGTAAGCACTACCACTTTGGGGGGCTTTTATAAATTGTTTGGTGGCAAAACTGATATAGTTTGCAATGGCTTGTTTAGCAATTGGTAACTGAAAACCGTAGTATTTTTTTAGATAACCGTTAAAAAAATTGGCGGTATTTTTTTCGCTATCATTGCTGTACACAATGGTAGTGGTTTTAGACAACGTGAAATTGCCTTTGGTTACTTGTAATTGATTGGGTTTAGGAATAATATTGATGGTTTGTGCTTGACTAGCAATGGTACAGGTGGTAAGCAAAGTGGCAACAATTAGTCTCATTTGATGGCATTTTATAGGTGATGAAGATAAGTAAGAAGCAGCTATATCAATTACCATTGGTGCAAATATTGGCAAAAAAATGTGTTGGCAACCGTTTTATTGCTGTTTTAAAGAGAAAATGGCTGCCTACCCAACAGGAAGCATTTGCCAACAGGCAAATGCTTGCTGCAACTTGCAGAATACATTTTATCAACAAGAAAATATATCATTCTATGATAGCAAAAACACCACCACCACCCTATTATGCAGTCATCTTTACATCGCTAAAAACCAATGACGATGCAGGTTATAATGAGGCTAGCCAATTGATGGTTGAACTTGCACAAGAACAACCGGGCTATCTTGGTTACGAAAGTGCTAGAGACGGTATTGGCATCACGGTATCGTATTGGCAAAGCCTCGAAGCCATAAAAGCTTGGAAACATCAAACAGACCATTTGCTTGCGCAAAAGCTAGGCAGGCAGCAATGGTATGCTTGTTATAAAACACGCATTTGCTTTGTAGAAAGAGATTATGGTTTTGAAAAATAGCTACTTGCTAATCTGTTTTTACACGTTGCAATAGCACATCATACACATCTGCATAGCTAGTACCAATTGGCAATTCTTTACCAGCAATAAATACCTTGTTTTTGCTAAACTTTTCAACCTTTGCAATAGGTATTATATACGACCGATGGATACGTATAAACTCTTTTGAAGGCAACTTTTCTTGGATGCATTTTAAGGTCATTAAAGTAAGAATTGGTGTGGGTTTTATGTAGAATTTTATGTAGTCGTCTAAGGCTTCTATTAGGTCAATATCTTTTAAGTTTATTTTCATCATTTCGTAATTGGCCTTAATGAAAATAGAGCTCATTTGTAAGTCTTGCGACGATAGAAATTCCATGTATTCTTTGGCTTTGTACACAGCTTTTAAAAACCTGTTAAACTCAAAAGGTTTTAGCAAATAATCTACTGCATCTACATTAAAACCATCTACTGCATAATCTTTAAAAGCAGTAGTGAATATTACTTGTGGCTTCTTGGCTAAAGATAAATTTTTATAAAATTGCAAGCCGCTCACATCGGGCATTTGAATATCTAAAAAAATCAAATCCACCGGATTTTGGTGCAAGTAAATAGTAGCTTCATCGGGATTTGTAAATACTTTTTTCAGTTGCAAAAAAGGCACTTTTTCGCAGTATTGAGTTACTAGTTGTAGTGCCAAAGGCTCATCATCTATTGCTATACATATCATCATTTTATCGAAATATCTAAGGTTACAAAAAACTGGTTATCATTGTTTGTAATTACTAAGTTATGCTTATGGGGGTACAATAAGTCCAATCTTCTTTTTACGTTATTAATACCAATGCCGGTTGTGTCTAAAATGCCATTATCGGCCTTTACAATGGTGTTGGTGGTGTATAAATGCACCGTAGTTTCTGTTGCTTTAATAGTGATAGAAATAACTGAATTTTCCTTGGTACTTACGCCATATTTAAACGCATTTTCAACAAAAGGAATAAATAGCAATGGGGCAATTTGTTGATTGGCAATAGTACCTTCTGTAATAAAAGCTACCACTACTTTATCGGTTAAACGAACACGCTGTAAATCAATAAAATTATTGATAAAATTAACCTCATTTTCAAGTGGTACAGTATCGCTTTGTGTATCGGTTAATATATAGCGCATAATAGACGAGAGCTTCATTATTGCAGGTGCCGTTTTTGGGCTACCAACCACGGCCAAAGCGTAAATATTATTAAGGGTGTTAAAAAAGAAATGTGGGTTTACTTGCGACTTTAAAAATGATAATTCGGTATTCAATTTTTCTGTTTCAACTTCCTTTTTTGTTTGTTCAGATTTAAGCCATTGCTGTGTAACAGAAATACATGTGCTTATTAAAAAAACTAAAAAGAATATGGCATTAGAACTAGGAAAAAAAATAAAACGAGAACCGCCTCGCATACCGCCTCTTGATCGCATTTGTTGCCACTGCTTTGCGGTATCTATTAAGTGATTATGTTGCTGTTGTTTAAAGGCTTCTAGCTTAAAAGCAAACTCTTCTGGTGGTACTATTATATTAGCAATTTCTCTAGGTACATACATAAATACTACCAAACAACCAATGATGCTTGCTGCATACCAAAGCCACTTTTTTTGAAACAATAATTTTGGCAAAAGCACCAGCGTATTGAAATAATAAAAAGCTACTAAATAAATGCCATTGGTTGTAAATATTGCAATAAAACGGTTGCTAATATTTGCTGAAATGTCTCTGCCTTGTGGCCTAAAAATATAGGGCAATAAGAAAAAGCAACCCCAAACTGCTGCATGTATAATAATGGTGAGTATTTTTTTATGCTTCTTCAAAATTGGGTATTTTAATATACATGATAATATGGCAAACATAAACCTACTACTTCCAATAGGTTTTACATTATGGGTAAAGCAAAGTAATCAATCGGTAAATGCAGTTTTTTGCCCTAATTAATGTGTGTTTTTTTTACACAATAACTAGTATTTTTAGCCCCTAAAACATTGTTATGCATTTGAAAAACGTATTTCTTGCAGCATTTGTATTGCTGTTTTTTGCTTCTTGTAGTCATCAAAATAGTTCAGTAAATAAAATAGATACGGCCAAAATTGATGACCATCCTGCATGGATAATGCAAGGCAACATTTACGAAGTGAATATTCGCCAATACACACAAGAAGGCACTTTTAAGGCTTTTGAAAAACACCTAGACAGATTAAAAGATATGGGTGTGCAAACACTTTGGTTTATGCCAATTAACCCAATAAGTGTAAAAGACAGAAAAGGTGCACTTGGTAGTTACTATGCAGTAGCAAATTATACAGCCATTAATCCTGAATATGGTACGCTGCAAGACTGGAAAAATGTTGTAACAAAAGCACATGACATGGGCTTTAAGGTGGTAATAGATTGGGTGCCAAATCATACAGGCGCCGATCATTATTGGCTAGAAAAACATCCAGATTTTTATGTGCTTGACAGCGTAACCAAAAAGCCAGTTTCGCCATTTGATTGGACAGATACACGCAAATTGAACTACAACAATTCTGCCATGTGCGATAGTATGATTGCTTGCATGAAATACTGGATTGCCGAAACCAATATTGACGGTTTTAGATGCGATGTGGCACCAGAAGTACCTGAAGCTTTTTGGAAAAAATGTATTGCCGAATTGAAAAAGCAAAAAAACATATTCATGCTAGCTGAAGGCGATAAACCTTGGCTACATACTGTTGGTTTTGATCAATCTTATACCTGGAACGATTTTAACATGATGAAACTAATTGCAAAAGGCGAGCGAAAAGCCATTGCACTTGATAGTGCCATCACTAAAACTGATACAAGCTTTCCTAAAAATGCGCTACGCTTATTTTTTACCAGTAATCACGATGAAAATAGCTGGAATAAAGCCGATTATGCAACTATGCCAGGTGAAAGTCATGCACCATTTGCCGTGCTAACACAAACTTTAAAAAATAGCGTACCATTAATTTACACTGGTCAAGAAGAACCAAAACTTGACAGCATTAGCTTTTTTTACAAAAATGCCATTCAGTTTGGTAAATACGAACGAGCAAGTTTTTACAAAACATTGCTTAATGCTAGAAAAAATAATGCTGCTTTTGCTGCTAATGCAAGTTTCACCAAACTTGTTACTAGTGCCGATGATGCGATATATGCTTTTGTGAGAGAAAATAATGGTAAAAAAGTAGTTGTTATTACCAATCTTTCTAAATTGCCTCAAAGCATCACTATTAACAATACAATTATCGATGGCGAGGCAACTGAACTATTTACCAATAAAAAAGAAACGCTTAAATCGGGTAAAGCAAAAACATTAACGGCTTGGGGTTATTTGGTATATCAGTACTAAATTATTATAAAAAATATCTAATAAAAGGCTATTACAGGTTTAAATATCTGTAATAGCCTTTTATTTTTTATATATCTGTAACTTTTTTTACCACGTTTCGTTAAAAAACAGCCTTCTTTTAATTTTTAACAATTAAACAATCCTTTTAATTTACCTCTCATCCTTGCAATGCACCATTCATGCTAAAGCTATGTACTATGCAATGCAAGGTAACTAGTTTTGTTCTGTAATAATTAAACACGAGAACTATAAATAAATCAAAAATTAGATTATGAAAAAAATTATCACAGTACTAACTGCACTTAGTTTATTTAGCTTTACAAGCCAAGCACAAAACAATTTAGGTAAAGTAGATGGTAGCATTACAAGTGGTGCTAAACCAATTGAAGCAGCTACAGTAAACCTTTTAAGAGCCAAAGACAGTAGTATTGTAAAAATTGCTGTGAGCAACAAAGATGGCAATTTTGAAATAGAAAAAATAGCCAATGCTAAATATTTGGTGGCTGTGCAAAGTGTAGGCTACAAAAAATATTATAGCGAAACATTTGAATTAACAGCAGCAAAAAGTGAGGTTATATTAAAAACAATTGTTTTGGCAGTTTTAGATAAACAACTAACAGATGTAGTAGTTACAAGCAAAAAGCCATTGGTAGAAATTAAACTTGACAGAACCATTGTAAATGTTGAAGCATCAGTAACTAACGTTGGTTCTACCGCTTTAGAAGTTTTAGAAAAATCGCCTGGCATTTCGGTTGATAAAGATGGCAACATTAGCCTAAAAGGTAAAAGTGGTGTGGTTGTTTTGGTAGATGGAAAGCCTTCGTATTTAGGGGCGGCAGATTTAGCCAATATGTTGCGTAGCATGTCATCTAGCCAATTAGACCAAATTGAAATAATGACCAATCCGCCAGCAAAATTTGATGCTTCGGGCAATGCAGGCGTTATAAATATTAAAACCAAAAAAACGAAGTTGAAAGGTTTAAATGGCTCTGTAACAGCAGGTTATAGCCAAGGTGTGTATCCAAAAACTAACCAAAGCGTAAACATGAACTATCGTGATGGCAAATGGAATTTGTTTGGCAATTATAGCTACAATTACAGACGCGGTTTTCAAGAATTAATTTTAGAAAGAAAATTTATAAACAGCAGCAAACAATTGGTTTCTATTTTCAATCAAAATTCGTTGATGACAGACGAGCGAAGCGGCCACAGTGCCAAATTTGGTGCCGACTTTTTTGCCACTAAAAATACAACTTATGGTTTTGTAGTTAACGGCTTTAGCAATCGCACAGCGAGAACAGGCAATAGCGATACAAGAATTTTTGACGCATCTAATAACTTAAAAAGTATCACAGTTGCCGACGTGCCTTCGGCACAAAACTTTAAAAACTTAAGTACCAACTTCAATTTTCGTCATCAATTTGATAGCTTAGGTAAAGAAATTACTGTGGATATAGATTATGCTGGTTATGATGGTAAAAATAATGGTCAATTAATTAATAGTTACTTTGATAAAAATCGTAATCCAGTTTATCCTGGCGATACTTTAAACAGTAACTTACCTACTATTATCAATATATATAGTGCTAAAGGTGACTATACTTTACCACTAAAAAAAGGTGCAAAATTTGAGGCAGGTTTTAAGCTAAGTTATGTAGAAACTGATAATAATGCGAAATATGATAGCGTCATCAATAACCAAGAGAAACCAGATTATAAACGCAGTAATCACTTTATTTACAAAGAAAATATTAATGCAGCTTATATAAGTTATAGTAAACAATTGAACAAAAAGTGGGCTGTACAGTTAGGTTTACGTTTAGAAAATACACATGCCAAAGGTAATCAATTGGCAAAAGTATATATTGGTAATCCTACATTTGATACAAATTATACGCAATTATTTCCAACAGCATATATTAGCTATACTTTAAACGATAAAAATCAATTTTCATTAAATTATGGTAGAAGAATTAACCGTCCTGATTATGAATCTCTAAATCCTTTTGTTGAATATCTTGACAAATACACTTTTGAACAAGGTAACCCAGGTTTAAAACCACAGTTTAGCGATAATATTGAGTTGAGCCATTTGTTTATGGGCGGAACCATTAGTACAACATTAAACTATACCAAAGTAAATAATATTATACAACAGGTTATTGAACAGTACACTGCAACCAACGAAACCTTTGTAAAACAAGCCAATATTGCCACTTTAGATCAATTTGGTATTGCCATTTCTGGCCAAGCACCAATAACAAAATGGTGGAACTTTAATTTGTACACCAATTTGCTTAATAATCGTTTTAGAGGTTTGGTAAATAAGGCGGTTGTAGATTTAAGTTCGCCAATGTTTATGCTAAATGGTAGTAATTCATTTAAACTTGGCAAAGGTTGGAACGCTGAAATAAGTGGTTTTTACCGCACAGGTGGCTTAGAGGGTGTTATGTATATTCAGCCATTAGGTCAAATTAGCGCAGGTATTTCAAAATCTGTACTTAAAAATAAAGGTTCAATTCGTTTAAATGTAAGAGATATTTTTTGGTTGCAACAACCAAGTGGCTATGCTAAATACGATGATATTGACCTAACATTTAGAAATAGAAATGACAACAGAGTTGCCAATATTAGCTTCACTTACCGCTTTAGTAAAGGTAAAATAGGTAATACACAACGTAAAAGAAGCAGTGTAGACGAAGCTAGCCGTGTAAAATCTGGCAACTAATTCACCCGCATCGTTTTAAAATCCTTCATACTATAAGCAGGCTACTTTTTAGGTAGCCTGTTTTTGTTTACAAAACATTAATAGGTTATGAAAATTATTTAGTGCATCTTTGCATTATTAAGAAAATAATTTTTTATTCCGTACTCTATTTTTTCTTAATAAAACGCTTTGGCGCATTAGTTTTTATCCGCAGGTATTTTGTCACACTTCTCCAGACAATTATTACTTACTCATCATTAGCGGTTTTCAGCAATGATCTTCAGCACAATATTCATTAGCAGCCCTACGTATTGTATAGCTAGCTTAAATACATTTTATGACATTTAACGACATGGGCGTAATTAGCCCCATTTTACAAGCCTTGCAAGAAGAAGGTTACACGCAACCTACACCCATTCAAGAACAAGCCATTCCTGTAATTTTAAACCAAAGCGATATTTTAGGTTGTGCGCAAACTGGTACAGGTAAAACAGCCGCTTTTGCCATTCCTATTTTGCAGTTATTACAAGTACAAAAAGAAAGTGGTAATACCAATACTGGCATTAAAGTATTGATTTTAACGCCTACAAGAGAACTGGCCATACAAATTGGTGAAAGCTTTGTAGCTTATGGTAGACATTTAAAACTAAAGCACGTTGTAATTTTTGGTGGTGTTTCGCAATTTCACCAAGTAGATGCCTTAAAGAAAGGTATAGATATAGTGATTGCTACACCAGGCCGTTTGCTAGATTTAATGAACCAACGTTTTGTACACTTAAACAACCTTACAACCTTTGTTTTAGATGAAGCAGATAGAATGCTTGACATGGGTTTTGTACAAGATGTAAAACGCATTATTACTAAAATACCAGCCAAAAGACAAACCTTGTTTTTCTCGGCAACCATGCCACCAATTATTCAACAATTGGCTAATAGCATTTTAAGTAATCCAGTAATGGTAAAGGTTTCGCCAATATCTTCTACCGCCGATACCATTGACCAAAAAGTGTATTTTGTAGATAAAGACGATAAGAAAAAGTTATTGGTACACTTGCTACAAGATAAATCAATTGCTAGTGCATTGGTATTTACACGTACAAAACATGGTGCCAATAAAATAGCCGAACACTTAACAAAATCGGGCTTTGAAACACAAGCCATTCATGGTAATAAATCGCAAAATGCCAGACAGCAAGCGTTGCAAAACTTTAAAAATGGTAAAAACCGTGTGCTAGTAGCTACCGATATTGCTGCTAGAGGTATTGACATTGACGAACTGTCGCACGTTATTAATTTTGAATTGCCAAATATTCCTGAAACTTATGTACACCGTATTGGTCGTACAGGTCGTGCAGGGTTTAGCGGTAAAGCCTATTCTTTCTGCGATATGGAAGAAAAAATGTTTTTGCGTGATATTCACAAAGTAATTGGTAAAACCTTACCGGTAGAAAAAGAACATCCTTATGCAATGCCCGAAGTAACGCCTATTGTAACCACTTATGTAAAAGCACCTTCGCAACAGTTTAGAGGTAAAAAGCGTAGATTTTAGCACGAATTTGAAAAACATTACACGAATTACACGAATTCACGAATTGCACGAATTTGAAAAACATTACACGAATTGCACGAATTCACGAATTGCACGAATTTGAAAAACATTACACGAATTACACGAATTCACGAATTACACGAATTTCAAAAACATTACACGAATTACACGAATTACACGAATTGCACGAATTCACGAATTACACTAATAGAAAATCCCATTTCAGTTACTTGAAATGGGATTTTTTGTTGTACCATTTTTGGCCAATAAAAAACCCACCAATAAGTGGGCTTTCATTATTTCTAAAAAAAGATTAGTCTTTTTTAGCGTAACGTTTTTTGAATTTATCGATACGACCTGCGGTATCAACCAATACATTTTTACCTGTATAAAACGGATGAGAGGTGTTAGAAATTTCCAATTTAACTACTGGATATTCCTTACCATCTTCCCAAACAATAGTTTCTTTACTGTTTGTAGTTGATTTGCTTAAAAATGACGTACCGTTACTCATGTCTTTGAAAACAACTAAACGGTAGTTTGAAGGGTGGATACCTTGTTTCATATAATTTTATTTAAGGCTTGTACGGATTTTGCCGTACAAATTATTTTTAATGGATGGCAAATGTAAGCTACACAGGCGTTTTAGCCAAAACAAATTTGCAATTAGCTTTTCATGTTATCAAATTGCAGCGGAAAGCCAAGATTTCCACTTTTACACAAAGCCATTACTTCTTGTAAATCGTCAATTTTTTTACCTGTAACTCTAACAATATTATCCATAATAGCTACTTGTACTTTAAGGCCGCTATCTTTAATAAATTTCACTATTTTTTTAGCATCGTCTTGTTTAAGGCCGTTTCGTACCGATACTTCTTTTTTTACCACTTTACCACTTGGGTAAGCATCTTTTTCAAAGTCAAATGCATTGGCATCAATACCTTGTTTCATGCTACGGCTAATAATCACATCAATTACTTGCTTTAGTTTCATATCGCTTTCTGCTTCAATATTTACGCTATAATCTTTTTTATTAAGCGCAATTTGTACGTGGCTATTTTTAAAGTCGAAACGGTTTTCTATTTCTTTTTTTACAGTATTAATGGCATTATCTAATGTTTGTAAATCAACCTTACTGGCAATATCAAATGATGGCATAACTAAAAATTTTACGCAAATATAACTGCAAATCGCTAACTACTTATTTTGTATCAAAGCAAACCTTTAAAATTTCTTTCGTAACAAAAAATAAATACTAGTTATCTCCTAGCAAATACAGCCACAAAATTTTCTCGTGTAATTGTATTTTCATACCTTAAAATAGTTGCTACAAAATAGAGTTCTACCTAAGCTTTTTATTATTCAATACTAAAACTTCAGTTAAAAATTCTATCCAAACCATTCGTGTAGCTGCTGCTACCATGTTTGCATTTGCTGGTGTAAACATTTCTGCGCAAAACAAAAAAATTACGAAATTGGCATTAAGGCTGTACATATAGAAGCTACTTATCAAGCAACATTTTCTAACTATATTAATGGGTTCAGTTAGTCACTTAATTCTTTAAATAAGTATAAGTACTATGGATTGGTGCAAGTTATACATTACTTGGTAATACTACAAATGCCCTGTAGTAATGCACTAGGCTAATTTAATGCTTAAAAAATGGTAGAATTACCAATTTTACTAGAATTACCATCATAACAATTAAAAACATAAACACCGAAATACGATTCATACCGTGCATGTATTTCATCCATTGTGTAGGTTCGCTGTTCGGGTCAGGTTTTTTAATGTATAAATATTCGGCTAGTTGTTTTAAAATTCCCATCATGCAAAATTATACAGAAACAACAATTTGCTTTGCTTTTAGTTGTGCGCATGTAAATTTAAAATAGCACCAAAAAAACTAGAAAAGGGCATTTTTAGTATCTACTTCCATCAATAAATAAATGATTATCAAAGAGATATTTTGTTGATTGAAGTTTTTGTGTGTAATTTGAAAACAACAAATGCCACTATGGATAACAAGCATACATTAAATCCTAACAATTGGATTATAAATTACTCCAACGCATTATATAAATACACAATTATTCGTGTAAATGATACAGGAATTGCAGAAGATATTGTGCAAGAAACCTTTTTAAGTGCTTGGCGTAATAAAGACAATTATAAAGGCGAAGCATCTGAAAAAAACTGGCTTTACACTATTTGTAAAAACAAAATAATAGATCATTATCGTAAAAAAAGTACGAGTATTATTCAGTATGCAGAGGCTGATACAACTTCAAGTATGTTTGATGATGTAGAACATTGGACAAAAGAAGATGCGCCAAAAGAATGGGGTGTTAATTACAATCAAACCATTGAAAAGAAAGAGTTTTACAGCATTTTAGAAAAATGTAAGTCTAAGCTACAGCAAATGCAGCAGTCTGTTTTTGTAATGAAATACCTAGAAGATTTAGATACTGAAGAAATTTGTAAGGTACTTGGTATCACTACGTCAAACTATTGGGTATTAATTCACCGAGCCAAGTTGAGTTTAAGAAATTGTTTAGAAAAAAACTGGGTAAATATTTAAAGTATTGTGATGAAACGATTAGTGAATATTAGTTGTAAAAAAGCAACTTATCTTATTTCTCAAAAAGAACAGAAGGCTATTGGCTTTTTCGATAGCATAAAACTTAGGCTTCACTTAGGTATTTGCAGTGCTTGCCGTTTATTTGAAAAACAAAGTTTCTTTATAAAAATAAATGCTAAACACAACCACGAACACTTAGATGCTACACTGTCTAACGAAGCAAAAGAAAAAATAAGTGCTGCTTTAAAAAGCTTGGAATAGTATCTTAAAAATTAGAATAATAAACTACTATTATCCTCTTTTTGCCACAAATGCCACTAATCTGCACGAATAATTCGTGCTTTTTTGTGCTTTTCGTGGCTAATAAAACTATTTCAATTTGCATAGCAAATGCCTTGAATCATTTTTTAAGCAGACACTAAGTTTGGTACAATTATTTCTACGTATGCTTATCTTCACTTTTAGATTTCATTGAAACATTATGACAGCATATCCTTTTTACCAAGTTAACGCTTTTACAAACTCAATATTTGGCGGCAATCCTGCGGCAGTTTGTCCACTTACAAGTTGGCTAGCTACCGAGCAAATGCAGCAATTAGCCAATGAAAATAACTTATCAGAAACCGCTTTTTTTGTGCAAGACGGCGATATTTTTCATATCCGTTGGTTTACACCCGAAATTGAAATGGATTTAGCTGGTCATCCTACTTTAGCTACCGCTTTTGTTATTTTCAATTACCTCAATTACTCAAAAACAGAAATAGAATTTCACAGCAATAGTGGGCCTTTGTATGTTGTAAATAAAGGCAATGGATTGTTAGAAATGAATTTTCCGAGTAGAATGCCTGAAATATGCAATCAACCTTTGGCATTAATTGAAGGTATTGGCCACCAACCTTCTCAAATGCTTAAAAGTAGAGATTACGTATTGGTATATCATACACAAAAAGAAGTAGCTAATTTAAAACCCGATTTTAACTGGCTAAATAAAGTTGAAGCAATTGGAATTATTGCCACTGCGCCTGGCGATGATTGCGATTTTGTGAGTCGCTTTTTTGTGCCAAATTCAGTGATTGGCGAAGATCCTGTTACAGGCTCGGCGCATGCCACTTTAATTCCTTTTTGGGCAAAGCAGTTGGGCAAAACCAATATGCTTGCTAAACAAATTTCTAAACGTGGTGGTGTATTGTATTGCGAAAGCAAAGATGACCGTGTAAGCATTGGTGGCCATTGTGTGCTGTATATAAAAGGTGAGTTTTTTTTACCTTAACCGTATTAAAAAAGTAGAAGCAAAAACAATAAGTTTGCAACTTTCACTTTTTATAATTCACTTTCTAGTAATGTTTGAAACGCAATCTCACCCATTAATTATTTATACCGATGGAGCTTCTCGTGGTAATCCTGGCCCTGGTGGTTACGGTGTGGTAATGATGTGGGGCAGCAAACGCAAAGAAATTTCACAAGGCTATCGTAGAACTACCAACAACCGTATGGAATTAATGGGTGTAATTGTAGCACTTGAAAGTTTGAAGAAAAATAATATTCCTCTCAGCATTTATACCGATAGTAAATACATTGTAGATAGTGTACAAAAGCGCTGGCTTGATGGCTGGATTAAAACCGATTTTAAAGGTGGTAAGAAAAATAAAGACCTTTGGATACGTTACTATCAATTATCAAAGCTGTATAAAGTAACTTTTGTATGGGTAAAAGGTCATGCTAATAACCCACATAATAATCGTTGCGATGAATTGGCTACCGCTGCTGCTGATGGCAGCAACTTAATTGAAGATGTTGGCTACGATGGCTAATGTATTGAATTTTAGCGTGTAAATTTTAACGTGTAAATTAGTTTAACACGCATTTTTCTACACAATTCTGTGTGTTTTTTTTGTAACTATGCAAAAATTTACACAAGATGAGTGCTATTCAATTTGTACGACAAAAATTAGGAATTTCATTTGCCCAGCTAGCAGATTATTTCGCTTTACCTATCAGTCAATTATCTATGTCGCAATCTGGTAGAAGAACGTTACCTGCAAAAGCTAATGTACTACTAATGAGGCTAGTAAATGCAATTAATAAATTAGAGCCAAATGTGGCAAACACAAACGTTAAGCCTACTGGTTTAGAAACTGCACAACTGAATCGTCAGATTTTAGATAAAATACAAGTAACCACATTGCAACTTGCAACCGCTAAAAAAAATATGGCCATTCTAAACCAAAAGCACCAACAAGGGCAGCTATTTTTATCTGTTGCTAATTATCTAAACGAAAATCCAATTACTGGTAGTGAAGCAACAAGGGAAGAACTTTGGTTGAACGCACTAATAGGTGATGCAAATGATATAATCACTAAAACTAATTATGCAAATCGAGCATTTTTAGAATTACAAATTAAAACACTTGAATTCACTTTGGCAGAAACTAAAAAAATGCAGCTTTCTCAATAAACATTTTTTAAAACGAATACATACTGGTAACAAATTATTTAAAATTGCGTTACTTAATTGTATAAAGTACGGCATTTTACAGTAGGTTTACACTTTTTAATGTAATAAAGCAAACTATCAAACTGAGGTGTTTTTAACACCGTTGCGTTAAATTTGTGAACCTGCGAAGCGTAATAACCCATTATTCGTTAGTGTAAAAATTTGATAAATTCAAATACGCATATAATCCGTACTTTTTTCCATCAGATGTTTCAGCTATTTGGTAATTTACTCTGCCTAATGTTAGTTTGTAAGAACATTTAGCAGGAATATTTTCAAACAAACTTCTTGATAATTCTACAATACCGTCATCGTTTTGAACTTCTACATTTCTGATAACTTCTGTGTAACCAGCCATACGTAATGAGTCGTTATACGCTGGTTGATATTCAACAGTTACAAGTATTCCTTTTGTATTTGCATTATCACTTTTTACTTTAACTACTCCGTTTATAGATAGTTTAGGCTGTCCAACCTGAAGTGGGTTGTAGTTTTCTACTTCAATTAACTGTGGAATTCTAAAAGTAGTTTTTACTATTGGACTAGTTGAGGTTTCTTGGAGTGAGATGTCTTTTGAGCTTCCCCAAATTGGGTCTACTTGCTGATATGTTTTTTGATAAATTTTATCCGCATTTGGATATAAAATCTCATCACCTATTTTTAATAGATTTCCTGTTTGTACAGCCCCTAAGTTGCCCATTGCTGCACTACTATGAAATCTGCCACTAAAAAAATTATTTCTTGCAAAATTTTGTGATGCAAAATTACCTGTAGAATTGTAAGTAAAAGTTCCTTCTACTGCCGTGTTAATAAAAGTGTAAATCTTTAATAACTCAGCGTCAGAATTTATTTCAGTGCTGTTGTTATTCAATATGTTAATATCTGATTTACGGCAAGCTGTCGTTGATATTATAACGAAGGTAATTGCTATACCTACTATATATTTACTTTTAAGCATTGTAAGTTATTTTTTTGTTAAAAAATGATTTTTTTATTTTTGCCATGCCGTTTATACTTGGTTATTGCAAAACAAAGTTGCCCATATTTTTTAGGGGCAGCATAAACGGCAGTTATTTATTGTGGGCAAGAGTGTTTTCAGCTCTTAATTTCTCTATCTTTTCAATTGTAAGTCCAGTATCTTCCGCAATTTCTGAATTGTCTCTACCTCGTTTGATCAATTTTCTCGCAAAGTCTTTCTGTATTTTTGTTAATCGGCCTCTGTGGTCTTGTTCTCTCATGAGTACATAATCATAAGCATCTAATTCTGCTTTTGTCCAA
>JASGCX010000007.1:25880-74165 GCA_030053925.1 Flavobacterium sp. | reverse complement strand
TGTAACACCTTGCTTGTTTTAAACTTAAAATAGCCTACATGTTGTAACACCTTGCATGTTTCAAACTTAAAATAGCCTACATGTTGTAACACCTTGCTTGTTTTAAACTTAAAATAGCCTACATGTTGTAACACCTTGCATGTTTCAAACTTAAAATAGCCTACATGTTGTAACACCTTGCTTGTTTTAAACTTAAAATAGCCTACATGTTGTAACACCTTGCATGTTTCAAACTTACAATAGCCTACATGTTGTAACACCTTGCATGTTTCAAACTTACAATAGCCCTACATGTTGTAACACCTTGCATGTTTTAAAAATAAAAATGGCTACTTGATTGAACAAGTAACCATTTTATTAAATTTTCCATCCTGTTTATACATTCAGCCTTTCAATGGCATAGACATGCGTATTTGTACTTAGCTACACTACAGCCATAAGTATTGCCAACAAAAACATTCAACAATTAAAGCAACATACAATAGGCAATAGCATTTAGTTTTTAGCACACGGTTTTAACTGTTAAACACATGGGCTTTAAAAAAAAGAAATCAAAAAGATTAAGCAATGTTTTTGTTATGTTAAAGTAGACACCTATTTTCGCACTAATTTTTTAATAACCAAAATTAAAGTAAAATGAAAAAAATTATTTTTTTCGGAATGTTTTTAGTAGCAGCTATTTCTGTAAAAGCCCAGTTTTCTCATGCTGGAGGTGCTACTCTTTTTCTAGTTTCTGCCGATAATACAGATGCAACTAGTGCTTATGGTGTTTCGTACTTTCCTCGTTATTCCTTCGGTGCAATTAGTGTAGGCGTACCTATTTCTGCGGCTATAACAGGTAGTACTAATTCAAGAACTGGTGCTTCAGCAGGTTCATCATTTACTTATCAACTACCATTGGTTGTTGATTATAACTTTGGCTTAGGTGCTAGTGATGATGAAGAAAGTAAATTTGGTGGTTATGCTGGTCTAGGTTACAGTTTATTTTCTACTTCTTACGTTGGTGTGTACACTACTGGCACTTTAAAGGCTAATGGTCCAATGGCTCGTGCTGGTATTAGATTTTTAGTAAAAGAGCATACACTGTCTTTAGGTGCTTCATTTTTAAAAGGTGGTGGCGATCTAAAAGCTAATGTAATAGGCGTTTCTCTATTATATGGCTTCTAAAACCTTCTTATAATTGTAAAAAAAGGCGATTAACATCTATTGTTAGTCGCCTTTTTTGTTTTGCTAATTGTTAAGTTTCAGAGTAATTATAACCTTGCTTTGTCTATTTCTATATCAGTTAAATGTTTTCAGCTAATTTCGATTTTTGGTAAATGATAATTATGAGCCGTCCCTTTCGTGTTTTAGTTGCTAAAGTTGGCCTAGATGGCCACGATAGAGGTGCCAAAGTAATTGCTACCGCCTTGCGAGATGCTGGTATGGAAGTAATATACACTGGCTTGCGCCAAACACCCGAAATGGTGGTAAATGCTGCGTTACAAGAAGATGTAGATGCTATTGGTGTAAGCATTTTAAGTGGCGCACACAATACCGTTTTTCCTAAAATTATTGCATTAATGAAGGAAAAAGACATGACCGATGTATTGCTTACTGGTGGTGGCATTATACCAGAAGATGACATGCGCTCATTAAATGAAATGGGCGTAGGTAAACTATTTGCACCCGGTGCTACCACTACCGAAATTGCCGACTATATTAAACAATGGGTAAAAGAAAATAGACCGTTTTAAACAAAAATAATTTTCATGTACACAACTATTCTTACCTCGCTAGAGAACAATATTTTAACCATCACCATCAATAGGCCCGATAAATTAAATGCTTTAAACAAAGCTGTTTTTACCAACTTAAACGCAGTGCTCGATGATGTGTATTTGAACGCAAACATTAAAAGCGTTATTATTACTGGTAGTGGTACTAAGGCTTTTGTTGCTGGCGCAGATATTTCTGAGTTTGTAGGCTTATCTGTAAAGCAAGGTGTGGCTTTGGCAAAAGCTGGTCAGGATACTTTTTTTAGAATAGAAAATTGCCCTAAACCAATAGTGGCTTGTGTTAATGGTTTTGCACTTGGTGGTGGCTGCGAATTAGCCATGAGTTGCCATTTTCGCATTGCTAGCAATAATGCCAAGTTTGGGCAGCCAGAAGTACATCTTGGTTTACCGCCAGGCTACGGTGGTACACAACGTTTAACGCATTTAATAGGCAAGGGTAGGGCAATAGAATTACTTATTAGCGGCACTATGATAGACGCTAACACCGCATTAAGCTATGGCTTGGTAAACTATGTAGTGCCACAGGAAGAATTATTGGCAAAAGCCACCAATATTTTACAGCTAATAAATACAAAAGCACCAATAGCTGTAGCAGCCTGCATTACAGCCGCTAATGCTGCTTTAGACGAACAGCGTGATGGCTATGCACTAGAAATTGAAGCCTTTGGTAGTTGCTTTGCCACCAATGATATGCAAGAAGGTACATCGGCATTTTTAGAGAAAAGACAACCTGTGTTTAGCGGCAAATAAATAGCCCACGCCCCAAAAGGGAAATAGAAATAAAAGGTATAGGATGCAAATTATTTCTAGTAATTGGGGCAATTGCTTGAATTTTGCACCCATTAATTCATTAACCTTCAAAAGCCTATTTAGGGGTTTGGGGTATCAAATTTTTAACAATGAACTACCGTATTGAGAGAGACACCATGGGCGGGGTATTAGTACCTGCCGATATGTTGTGGGGCGCACAAACCCAACGCAGTATTGAGAATTTTAGAATTGCACAAGACACCAACAAAATGCCTATAGAAATTATTAAGGCATTTGCTTACTTAAAAAAAGCTGCCGCACTAACCAATTTAGATGCAGGCATTTTATCTCAAGAAAAAGCAGATTTGATTGGTAAAGCGTGTGACGAAATTTTAGAAGGTAAACTAGATGAGTACTTTCCATTAGTAGTGTGGCAAACAGGCAGCGGTACACAAAGCAATATGAACGTAAATGAAGTAGTTGCTTACCGTGCACACCTTATAAACGGCGGTGCTTTAATTGATAAAGAAAAGTTTATTCACCCAAACGACGACGTTAATAAATCTCAATCAAGTAACGATACCTTTCCTACGGCAATGCACATTGCGGCATACAAAATACTACTTGAAGTTACCATACCAGGTATTGAAAAATTGCGTGACACACTGCAAGCCAAAAGCAAGCAATATATGCATCTGGTAAAAATTGGCCGTACACACTTTATGGATGCTACACCATTAACAGTGGGGCAAGAATTAAGTGGCTATGTAAGCCAACTAAACCATGGTTTAAAAGCCATTAAAAATACCCTTGAACATTTAAGCGAATTAGCACTTGGCGGTACCGCAGTAGGTACAGGTATCAATACACCAAAGGGTTACAGCGAAAATGTAGCCAAGCATATTGCTAACCTTACAGGCTTGCCATTTATTACCGCCGAAAATAAATTTGAAGCCCTTGCAGCACACGATGCTATTGTAGAAGCACACGGTGCTTTAAAAACGGTAGCAGTTAGCTTAATGAAAATTGCTAACGATATTCGCATGCTTTCTAGTGGCCCTCGTAGCGGTATTGGCGAATTGTTTATTCCAGATAACGAGCCAGGAAGTTCTATTATGCCAGGTAAAGTAAACCCTACACAATGCGAAGCCTTAACCATGATTGCTGCACAAGTAATGGGTAACGATGTGGCTATTAACATTGGTGGCAGTATGGGCC
Source organism: Flavobacterium sp. (assembly GCA_030053925.1). Classification (GTDB taxonomy): domain Bacteria; phylum Bacteroidota; class Bacteroidia; order Chitinophagales; family Chitinophagaceae; genus Parasediminibacterium. The sequence goes on along the minus strand of JASGCX010000007.1, from coordinate 70,419 downwards.
ATTTTGAACTTAATGTATTTAAGCCAATGATGATTTACAACTTCTTACACAGTGCAAGATTAATTGGCGAAGGTTGCATATCGTTTAACAATAAATGTGCAGTAGGTATAGAACCAATAGAAGCAAACATTAAAAAACACGTAGACAATAGTTTGATGTTAGTAACTGCTTTAAACACCAAGATTGGTTATTACAAAGCCGCTGAAATAGCACAAACAGCCCACAAAAACCACAGTACTTTAAAAGAAACGGCTGTTGCACTAGGCTACTTAACCCCCGAACAATTTGATGCGTGGGTAGTACCAGTAAAAATGGTGGGCGAATTGAAATAATCTGTTGTAACCACTAGGTTTTGCAAAACCTTATTGGCTTATTAAAAGCTGCTCTTTTATGGGCGGCTTTTTTATTTGCGAATTGTAAAAAATAGTAACGGCATTGTTGTTTTAACAAATAGCAACCCGCACACAAGGCCATATTAAGTACTACGGTTAAACATCTTTTTTACCAATAAATGTGTATGCTCACCGTAAAATACTTATTTTCAAAGTTCATCAAAAAAGCCAACTAAAGGCAACTGCATTATGAAGCAAAAACTCAACTTGTTTTCTTTTACAATGATAGTAGTAGGCGTGGTAATAGGCATGGGCATATTTCGCACTGCCGCTACTTCTGCCAAAGATGCTATTGCACCTTCTGTGTACTTTGCAGCTTGGATTATTGGTGGCCTTGTAGCCCTTTGTGGTGCCCTTACCTACGCAGAAATTGGCAGCCGATACCCTGTTACCGGTGGCTATTACAAAGTGTTTTCGTATGCTTACCACCCAAGTATTGCTTTTGGCATTAACTGCATTATACTAATATCTAACGCAGCAAGCCTAAGCGGTGTAGCATTAATTGGTAGCGGCTATATAACCAAACTATTTCCACAACTGCAATGGAACGATACCGATAAAGCCCTTATTAGCTGCGCTGCCATCTTTGTATTTTATGGTATTAACTTAATGGGTTTACGTATGAGTAGTAAGGCACAAAACATACTAATGCTTATAAAAATGGGCATGATAGTGGTGCTTATTAGTGCCTTATTTTTCCCACATCATTATGCAAATCAAACACAAGCTGTAGCGCAGGTAGCAGCAACTACTACAGCCTATAATATCAGTTGGATACAAAGCCTTGGCGTAAGCCTTATTGCCGTGTCGTTTACTTATGGTGGCTATCAACAAACCATCAACTTTGGTAACGAGGTTAATAAACCTGCATCCAATATTCCTAAAGGTATTTTTATTGGCATCGGTATTATTATAGCGTTGTATTTACTAGTTAACCTTAGTTACTACACCATCATAGGTTTTAACAACATGAAAAATGAGCGTGAAATAGCTTATGTGGTTATCAATAAAGTGTTTGGTGCACGTGGTGCAAATATCTTCTCGTTCTTCTTGTTTTTTGGTGTATTGGCTTATGTAAATGCCTTGCTAATGAGCAATCCAAGGGTTATGTATGCCATGAGTACAGAAGGTGTATTGCCCAAAATATTCTCTAAACAAAGTGCTAAAAACGAAGTTTTAACTGCGTCTTTAACTGTATTTGCTGCTATGTGCATCATCATACTTTTTTATGCCCAAACTTTTGAGAAGATACTCAACTTTACTATTTTTTTAGATTGCTTTGGTATGATAGCATCGAGTGCTACCATTTTTAAACTACGAAAAGATACAAAACACTTAGACGGTACTGGTATTTACAAAATGAAATTGTATCCATTACCACCCCTTATTTTTATGGGTACCTATTTGTTTGTAGGCGCAAGTATTGCTATAAAAGAATGGCAAACCGCAGCTACCGGTGTGGCTGTACTATGTGGTTTTATTATTGTTTACTTCTTATTTATCAATAACTCAAAGAGGCTGGTTCACTAAATTTTTTTTTAGGATTGCTGTTGGCAAACCGAGGTTGTTTAAGCAAATCTAAAAGCGTTTATTTATGTACAAGTCAGCCTCAAATGATAGTGTATTTGCAGCTATTGCAAAAAAATAAACACCTGCACAAATGTTCACAACGCTGGTTTTTACCCAAAAAATACCCTAAAAGAAAAGAATATTTTTTTGGTGCATTAACTATGCTCTATCGGTTGGTGTATTCACCCAACCGATAGAAAAAAGAAAAGAACATTTTTTTGGGTGCATAAACAATTTTCCATTTTTTGCTTAATTTTTAAATGATTGCCAACCTTTAAAAGGTTTGCTATCATTGGCTCTCAGCAAAAAAATGTATGCACCATTTTTTTTGAAGTCTTGTGCAGATAGAACATATTTGTACTCGTTCGTAATCATTGGGTTTTAAATAAAATATCCCCGAGATTGTTTACGCTATTTGAAAACCCTTTAGGCTAATGGCCAAGGGGTTTTGTTTGAATACGGTAACATGTAAATTGCAATTTTACAAGGCTTTAAAACCAAATAGCAAAAGCCGTTATTGTTAAACCTTACATTTAAAATAAGTATGAAACAACATGGTATGCCCCTTTTAAAAAGGATACCAATGCTTAAGCTACTACTACCTTTTGTGCGTGTATTCTTATTAGGCACTATACCGCTTTGCCTTTAACCATAATATTAAGCGTTAACATTTTTGCTGTTGTGCTATTTGCCGTTTTTAGCGTGTTTCCTATACCTATAAAATTCACGTATTCGTTGGTAAGTACGCTATCAATTCAACTTTTATTTGTAGGTTTTGGTGCGCTCACCGCTTACTGCTACGATGGTAATACGCAATTTAACAACGTAGTAAAGCATTACCAACAGCAACCAGTAATAGCAACCGTTCAAGCACCTTTGGCAAATAAACCCAAATCGTACAAGGCCGTAGTAAGCATCGATGCCGTGTATAAAACCATCAGTGGCAAGCTGTAAGTGGTAAAGCATTATTGTATTTTAAAAAAGTGTTAATGCCTAAAAAGAGTTGACCGCAGACCATCGACCATCCACCAAAAAAGGCTTTAAAAATTTGCCCCACCGCACCACCTGACCCACTGCAAACCCCAAAAGAGCCAATTTTGCCCACCCGCAATAAGGATGTTGAAAAGAATTTAACTTTTTTCAAGGTCACTAAAACAGTCTTAATTATTTTTGACACTATTGTCAAGAAATACAATTCAAGATGCAAACAGAAAATTTAGGCGACTTCATTAGACAGCTAAGAGAACAGGCGGAAATGCCATTACGAAAACTTGCCGCTTTGCTTGATATAGACCAAAGCACACTTAGCAAATTGGAGCGTGGCGAACGACCAGTAAACAGACAAATGTTGCCAATCATTGCAAAAACTTTCAAAGTGGACGAAAAAGAACTTGTAATAAAGTTTATGAGCAAACAAGTGGCTTATCAACTTGCAAAAGAAAAGTATGCTAAAGACATATTGATTGCAGCAGAAGAAGAAATAAAATTCTTAACCAAAAAGAACGGTAAGAAGTAATGGAATTACAATTAGAGAATTTAAAATATCAGGACACCGCTATTCAGGCAGTCATTAAAGTGTTTGACGGGACAGAGAAAAACACTTTTGACAATGCTTGTATTGAGGGCATACGTTCTAATTTTTGTAAACTAACTGCTTCGCAGTTAGCCGACAATATTAAAGCGATTGCAATAGAAAACGGCATTGACACTGAAACAGCAAAGTATTCAGCCGACAATGATTTGTGTATTGAAATGGAAACGGGAACAGGTAAAACACTTGTTTACATCAAAACCATTTACGAGTTATACAAACACTACGCTTTTACTAAGTTCATCATACTTGTTCCTTCAATTGCAATTAGACAAGGTACTTTAGGCACATTCAAAACTTTTAAAAAACAACTCGAAAGCATTTACGGTTTTAAAGTTGAGGCATTTGATTATGACAGCAAGAAACTAAATAAAGTAACCAACTTTATTGAAGAACAGCATCCACAAGTTATGATTATGACAACTGGTGCTTTTTCTTCGGACGACAGAATTTTAAACCGAACCCAACGAGAAGATTTGTTTAATAATCTGCCATACATTGACGCTATTGCCAAAGTGCGACCCATTATTTTTATGGACGAACCACAGGAAGGCATGGACAGCGACAATATGATGGAACGTTTAAAAACACTTTCGGCAGACGAAAGAAAGGAACGTTTCAGCACAAAGGAAAAAGAAAGAGAAAAAACAATCTTCAAAACACTTGACCCGCTTTTTAAAATTCGCTATTCGGCTACACACAAGGTTTTGAAAAACTTGGTTTACCGTTTAACGCCTTACGACAGCTACAAGCAAGGACTGGTAAAGAAAATTGAAGTATTGACGGTTACTGAAAAAAATGATGAAGCGACAATTAAAATAGAATTGACTGCTACACAAAACGGAACAAGCGAACCAAAAGCAAAAGTAAAAGCGTGGAAGTTGAAAGCAGGGAAATTTGTTTTTGAAGAAACAAGTTGGTTAAAAGTTGGCGACAATTTGGGAGAGAAAACAAACAACCCAAGTTATTTGAATTACAAAATTGAACGCATCAACAAGAGTTTAAAAACTCAAAAATGGTGCATCACTTTTACCAATGGTGTTGAGCTTTTTGAAAAGCAAGCATCAGGCAATGTAGAAAATATTTGGGCTTTGCAGTTGGAATGGCTTATACATCGCCACTTTGCAAAATCTCAAAAACTACAACCCAAAGGCATTAAAGTTTTGAGTTTAATTTTTATTGACAAGGTTTCAAACTATATGGGCGAAGACCCCAAAATAAAAAACCTATTCGTTGAAAAATACAAAGCCATTTATCCCGAATACAACAATGGTAAACTTCCCACAGCCCAACAAATTCACGAATTGCAAGGTTACTATTTTGCCCAAAATGCAAAAGGCGAATTTTCAGATAATGAAGGAGGACTAAAGGAACAAAAGAAAATTTACGAACTGATTTTACAAAAAAAAGATGAATTGCTGACCATCGGAAACTCTATTGAATTTGTGTTTTCTCACTCTGCTTTGGGTGTTGGTTGGGATAATCCCAATGTATTCAACATTGCAACACTAAATACCGCTTATTCAGAAATTCGTAAACGCCAGGAAATTGGTAGAGGTTTGCGGATTTGTGTAAACCAACAAGGACAAAGGGTTTATGATGACCCAAAGACCCAAGTTGGCGATGAGCTAAATTTACTAACTGTAATTCCTAATGAAACTTACGAAACCTTTGTAACGCAATACCAAAAGGAAATTAAAGATGTTTACGGAACAACTTCGGCAGGTGCAGGTATGTCGCATACACACAAAGGCAAACCACAAAACGAAGTAAGTTTCAAACGCAATACAAATACTTCTATTGATGAAGCATTTAAACGCTTCTGGAAATCATTGGCTAAAAAGGCGGATTATGTAATTGCCTTTGATGAAGAAAATCTAATTGCAAAAGCAACCGAACAAATAAACCTGATAACTATTTCAGATTATGTTGCAGAAATAAGTAGCAGAAACATTGGAACAATTACGGAAGATGGAATTGAAGATAGTTTTGGCGGAACGCAAACCTACAAACTAAAAGCAAAATTTACACCTTTAGATTTGGTGGAAGAACTAAGCAAAAACACAGGCTTGAGTTATACAACGCTTTTCAAAATTGTAAACAACATAACCAACTTAGACCACATCATTAAAAATCCACAGCAATACATTCAAAAGGCTGCTGGAATTATTCGCAACATAGAACTGAACCAAATGCTTCGGGGTTTGGATTATCATTTAACTGGCCAAGATTTTCCATTCAGCTTTAATGACTTCGTTAGAAATGTTTCCAAATCTGATTATGTGGAAACACCTAACAGAGGCGTGTTTGACAAAATGCTTATTGACTGTAATGTGGAATATGATTTTGCAAAAGCAACCGACAACCAACCCGACATTGTGTGTTTTATTAAGTTGCCAAGTTGGTATAAAATCAAAACGCCTATTGGCGAATACGAACCCGATTTTGGTTTAGTAATGAAACGAAAAAGTTTGAAAACAGGCAATGAAACCGACTATTACTTTGTAATTGAAACCAAAGGAACAAACGACATCAACAATAAAAAAACCTTGACCGAAAGCGAAGTGTATAAAATAAAATGTGCGATGAAACACTTTGAAACTTTGGGTGTGGAAGTGCATTACAAAGCACCTGTAAAAGAATATCACTACTTCCAAAAAGAGGCTGACAAAACGATTAACGCATTAAATGAAAGGTAAGAAATGGAAAAGATAAACGACTTAATGCCATTGAGCAAAGACTGGAACAAAGAAAGATTAACGCAGTTAAAACATCTTTTTCCCGACTTGTTTACCAACGAGGGCAAACTTAATATTGATGAACTGAAAAAGGTTGTTGACCCTGCAAGCGTTTCAGAAACTGAACGCTTTGAGTTTAGATGGTTAGGTAAAAGTGCTGCCAAAAGAAATGCTTTCACGCCAAGTAATGCTACTTTAATGCTTGATGAAAGCAGAAGTGTACACCCAACTGAAAGTGAAAACATTATAATTGAAGGCGAAAATTTGGAAGTTTTAAAATTGTTAAGCGGCAGCTATCGTGAAAAAGTAAAGTGCATTTACATAGACCCACCTTACAATACAGGTAAAGACTTTGTGTATTCAGATAATTACACACAAGACAAAAAAGCATATTGGGAAGAAAATGGAGTTTTCAAGGATGGGTTGAAAATTGATACAAATTCCGAAAGTGATGGTCGCTACCACAGTAATTGGCTAAATATGATGTATAGCCGTTTGCTTATTGCAAGACAACTTTTACGTGAAGATGGGGTAATTTTTATTTCAATTGATGACAATGAAGTGCACCATTTACGTAAATTATGCGATGAAATATTTGGAGAGGAAAATTTTGGCGGTCAAATTATTTGGCAAACAGCAACAGATAACAATCCCACGCAAATTGCAACAGAACACGAATATGTATTGTGTTATTTAAAAGATAAAAATGAACAAGATTTTTGGGAAGTTCCATCTGATAAAGGCAAAATTATTCAAGAAAAATATGATGAATTAAAAGCAAAGTATAAAGATGATATTGAAAGTATTCAAACTGAATTAAGAAAATGGATAAAGTCTCAAACAAACGGTAACGATTTATCAGGCGTTGCTCACTACTCTTATATAGATGAACAAGGCGTTTACTATCCTGGAAATTCCGCAAACACAAAACCCGGTGGATACACCTACGATATTATACATCCCATTACTGAAAATATTTGTGCAAAACCTGAATATGGTTATAGATGGCCTTTTGATACATTTACCGAAGCTAACAAACGTGGTGATGTTCAATGGGGTGATGATGAAAACACTATACCAAAAATAAAAAAAAGACTTGATACAGTTTCTCAAAGATTAAAAAGTTACTACTACGAGGATAACCGAGCAACATCAAGCGAATTGAAGACTTTGTTTGGTGGAAAAAAGGTTTTTAACAATCCTAAATCAGTAAATTTTTTGAAACATATCTTCAAATTTATTACTAATGAAAACGATTTAGTACTAGATTTTTTTGGAGGTAGTGGTTCAACAAGTCAAGCAATTTTTGAACTCAATACAATAGACAACTTCAATAGAAGATATATTTTGGTTCAAATACCTGAATTAACCGATAAAAAAACAGAAGCCTATAAAGCTGGCTACAAAAAAATTAGCGACATCACCATTGAACGCAACAAAAGAGTAGTTGAAAAAATAAAGTTGGAACAAGAATTAAAAAGGTTAAAAGATAAACAGGATAATCCATTATTTAATAATTTTGAAAATCAAGCAAATCCTATAAATCAAGGTTCAGACAATTTAGGTTTTAAGGTTTTCAAATTGGTGAAATCGAATTTTCCAAGAGTTGAGTGGGCGCCCGATGTGGACAAAACAGAAGAAGAAAATATTGTGTTGCTAAAAGCTTACATCAAAGAAAAAGAAGCCCAATTGGTAACAGCTTTCAACCGTGATGAGCTTTTGACAGAGATTTTATTGAAAAATGGTTTTCAGCTAAACTACAAAGCCAACAAGCAAGACGAGTTTAAGCAAAACGAAATTCTTTTAGCCACAGACGGCATAAAAGAAACCTTGATTTGCTTAGACGTGGTTATTGATGCAGACACAGTGGAACATTTTAAAAAGCACACCGACAAAAAATTTATTTGCCTTGAACGAGCCTTAGACACAACCAAGAAATTCAACTTAAAACATTATTTGGGCGATAAGTTTAATGCATTTTAGATATGGCTAAAAAAGAAAAGACATACATAATAAAAGTTCCAGTTTATACAACGGAAATTACTGATAATCCAAAAGATTTATTTGGAGGGGTTTCGTATTCAGATATGACTAAATATTTGATTAGGAAATTGAAATCTTTTCAGGAAAGTAAGTTTGTTGTTACAAGCGACAACAGAAATAAAACCTTAAAAACAGCTATTGAAGCAATTGAATATTTTGAATATAGTATTGGAGATACCCCAACTGTATTATTAAAAATAAAAGCATATACCACAAATCTTTATGACGGCTATTTTGAAACAGAAGTTGAAAAAATAAATTTTGAAAAGGAAAATAGATTGGGGAGTGAAAACAACTTTGTTTTACTGTATCCAGTAATTGATGGTGTTGTAAATAGGACGTATCATTTTTTGGTTTTGGTTTATGATGACCCCCATAAAAGAGGTGATGAATTGCTAAAGACATCTAAACTTGTTTTAAAAGATGTTCTAAACACTCCTGTAAGAAATTTGAAATTATCATCAGTCCTTGAAGAACTAAAAAAATATTCGACAATTACCGATTTACAGGTTAAATACAGTGCTGTTAAATACGATGAAAATTTAGTTGACAGCAAGTATGAAGAATATGCTTTAAATAGCGGTGTTTTCAGAAAACAAAAGGAAGATAAATTCAAAAATATGCCTTTTGAAAAGGTTGAAAATTTGCTCAACGACCCTCTAAAAGACGATTATCAGAAGAAAGAGGCAAAAATTACCGTTGAAAAAAAGGAATTTAAAATCACAAAAGAACTTCTTTATGAAGCAAGAGAAGAATTTAAAGATACAGCCGAAAAGGTGTTTAATAGCAAATCTGAAATTTCAGAGGAACAGTTAAAATCAATTTACGAGCCTGACTTTATCATTGAACGATTGACCCCAATTATTGAAAATTACAGAGAGTAATGTTTAATCTTGATATAGATTTTATAAATAAAACTCTTAATGATATTTGGAGTTTTCATCTTGTGTTACTTGGCATTGCCTTAACACTTTTTACTCTATTGTATTCATTCATACTTTCAAAAAGAGATTATCTCATTGACATTGCGGAAAATGTAAATCTGAAAGGTTCAAATCCTGAACTTAAAAGAAAAGAAAAAATCGCTACCGACTATATCCAAAATTTGCGGAAAGTAAACGACAAAATTGTTTACATAGTAATTGCAACCTTTGTTTTATTCCTATTCGGTTGGGTTTCAGAAAGACTAATTCCTGATACGTGTTGTTGGTATAAAACCAAGTTGATTTGTTTTTATGCTCTATCAATCCTGACAATTTTAGTTTTGATTTACTTAATTGTTATGTCTGTTAAAATATATTTTCACTATAAGAAAACAACAAGAATAATCTAATTCACAGGTGTAAGCACATTTGCAAACCGCTACAAGCCGACCTCGCAGACCAAAGTTTGCAAAAGAGCTTACACCTCTCCTGCCCTAGAAAAATTATTTTTTAAAATTTTCTTCCCTTCAAAAATTTTTAAAACCGCCACCGAACAACCGACACAAAAAGGCCAAAATACTCACTGGACAATGACAGCGAAACCCTTATCAGACCTGACTTTCAAGACACGAAAGACAGAACACCAGCCTATAAAAGCGGTTTGGCAAAAGTGGCTGTTCAAGCTTGAAAATGATACTATCAAACAAAGCGATGCTACCAATACTGTGGAAATTATATCCTGAATGCCCTTATATACTACCTAGTTATTTTGTAAGTGGCAAGCTATTGAACTATGTAAAGAAACCTATTCTATCAAGGGAGGGTGCTAATATAGAAATAATACAAAACAACTGCATAGCACAAATAACACAAGGGCAATATGGCAAGGAAGGTTATATTTATTAAGAGTTGTTTACGTTGCCAGAATATGATGGCAACTATTCAGTAATTGGTTGTTGGGTAATAGGTCAAGAGCAAGCTGGTATTGGCATTAGAGAGGCCAATGGTTTGGTAATAAATAATACTAGCCGCTTTGTGCCGCACCTAATAGACTAACTTGCCTCAACTGGAATTTTGTAAGATTTTGTTGATTATAGGGATATAACTTGAACCCTAAAAATACAAAGAATCTGAAGGCTGATAAATACGCTTAAATAACAACTCAACATTGTTCTAAACGATGCCGTGAGTAATTCGCCACGGCAGACAGGCTTACAATAGCCGCACAAACGCTAGTAAACACAAAACAATTAAATAATGCAAACAGATAATTTTTTTGTACATTCCTAGTAGTTAATAGTAATGCTACTAGGTATTATTTTTACAAATTTATTCTTAGGGTTTTCTTTGGTATGGTAATAGAGCCAGAAAATAAAATAGGCTTGGTAACTAAAAAGTTGGTGCTTTTTGGTGCTTATAAAAGCCTGTCAGATGTTTTAATAGGCGGTGGTAATGGCAGCAAAAGCGGCATTAACAGCCTATTAGGCACCAAATTGATAGAACTAATGGATGTAAAGAAGAAGGGAGAAACTAGTAATAATACTGAAACATAAAGGCAGAAAATAAGTACCGTGATAAAATAATTTAGCAAATTTTAGCACTTACTTACCCCTACGTTCATAATAATTATATATTTAACTACTAAACATCGCAGCCATGTCTAACTTTTTTAAAAAAGCAGTTGGTTTATTTGTGGAATTTGAACCAGAAAACGATAAGCCAAATTTTAACAACGATGACCATTTGCCAAAGCAATCACGCAGCGCAGTACACAATGTATCGGCACCTATATCATTGGGCTTAAGCCAAGCCGATATGGATAAATTTAGCAAGCACTTTGAGGATTTGTTTGATAAAGCTAATTTACCAGGACCAGACTACTATGAGTTCTGGAAAATGATGGAAACACTTGAAGTAGCCGTGCCAGACGAGAAAGTGCGTATGGCAGCCGTTTATGCTACTTTAAAAGTGCAAGGCTTAAGTAAACACACTTTACTTAGCAGTGCTGCACAGTATCAAAAAATATTGCAAACAGATAAACAGGAGTTTCAGAATGCTGTAAACACCAAAGTACTAAACGAGGTACAAGGCAGAAAAAACTTAATAGACAACCTTGAAAAAATCAATAATTCTAATGCAGAACGCATCAAACAATTAACAGAAGAAATAACTGCCAATCAAACAAAAATAACAGCACTTAAAAAAGAAATTATTGACGAAGAAAACAAGATTAATAGCAACCAAAGTGGCTACCATGTGGCTTGCGATGCCATGATATCGCTGATTGCTAGCGATGTTGAAAAAATAAACAACAATCTATAACACTTATAACCATGGAAACAAACATTTTTCCTAGTACCAACAACGATAAACTAAAATCGTATTGGAACAGACCCAGTGGCAAATTTGGCATACTAATAGGCTTAGGCCTTGTAGGGCTTATAGGCTACTACGTAATGCCCATATTATCTACTATTGTTTGGAACACGCTCAACTTTAGTATTGGCCTAGTATGCTTAGGTATATTTCTTTACTGTGTTACACATAGAAAGTTACGTTTAAGCTTGTTTTATTTATACGAGATTATCATGAAAAAACTGGTAGGCTTGGTAATAGAATTAGATCCCTTCATTATTGCAGAAGATTACATAGGCGATATGGAAGAACAACGTGAAACCCTTTACAAGCAAAGCATAGAGGTAGATGGCCAAAAAGAAAAAATTCAGATGAAAATTCTTGAAAAAGAAAAAGAAATGAATAAAATGATGGCTAGGGCTCAAGCTGCAAAAGACAACCAAATGCTGCCAGAACTTGGTAATGCTACAAGGCAAATAGCCCGCATAAACGAGTACATAAAACAGCTTGCACCTATACGTGATAGCTTGGCTAAAATAGGCGACTATCTTACCAAAGTACATAAGAATAGTGGCTACTTAATAGAAGATGCTCGTAACGAATTAGACTTAAAGAAAGACCTTTACAAGTCAGTAACATCGGGCAATCAAGCCCTTAGTTCGGCTCTTAAAATATTTAAGGGCGACCCCGAAAAGAAACTAATGGTAGAGCAAAGTATGGAGTACTTAAAAGATGATATTGCTAATAAACTAGCCAATATGAAAAAGGCAATTAGCTATTCAACCGACTTTATGCGCTCTATAGACCTTGATAACGCTACCTATGAAGTACAGGGTTTAAAAATGCTAGAAACATTTGATTCTGATAAAGAATTAAAACTAACTACAGTGCCACAACAATGGCATCCATCTACACAGCCAAATACACCTGGCCGTGTAAATACTAGTAGCTATAACGACTTATTAAACTAAACCAATTTTAAACAATTATAAAACCAACAAACAATGGCTGTTAAAGTAAAAACATCGGGTAAAGTATTAGGCATCGCATTGCTTTTAGGTGCTTTATTTTTAGGTAAAACAATGTGGTGGGACAAACGCCCTAAAGAGGCTAAAACATCTACCGAAATAGGTAAAGTAGTATTGCCAGATGCGCCCGACGCATCGCTTACAGGTACTGCTGCTACCAAAATAGAAATACCTAGTACAGAACCAAGTGCCAATGGTGGTACTAAAATAAAATGGGAAGTAATGGCTTGGAACGCTCAATTTCCATTAATGTTTGCCAATGGTGGTGCTTTAACTACCAAGGGCTCGCTTATAGATGATGCCAAGCTGCAAGTGAACATTGTACGCCAAGATGATTGTAATAAATCTATTGCCGACATTGTAAAATTTGCCTCCGACTATAAAAACAATCCAAGCACTGAGGGTGTATTTGCATCGTACATGGGTGATGGTATGCCTGCATTTTTTGCTGCATTAAGTAAAGAATTAGAGCCCCTTGGCCCAGAGTATCAACCAGTGGCTTTTTATGCGATGGGTAAAAGTTATGGCGAAGATAAATTAATGGCACCAGCAAGCTGGAAAGCTGATCCTAAATCTGCCTTGGGCAAAACAGTAAGTTGCTTTTTGCGTGATGGCGATATGAACATTTTATTAAAATGGGCTGGCGACAATGGCTTGAAAGTAAACCCAGATGAAACCACATTTGATAGAAATGCTGTAAACCTTGTTTCGGCAAGCGACTTTTTAGATGCCGCTAACAAATACATTACTGGCTATAAAGAAAAACGATTTTTTGTAGAGAATGGCAAAAAATTAAGCATCGATACCACTGTAGGTGTAGATGGTGTTGCTACTTGGACACCCGGTGACGTAAACATTGCACAGAAAAAAGGTGGCTTAATAAATATTGCTTCTACTAAACAGTATGCATCGCAAATGCCTAATATTACTATCACTATTAGAAAGTTTATTAACGACCATAGAACAGATGTTGAGAACCTTATTATTGCATTGGCACAAGCTGGCGACCAAGTGCGTAGCTATACTGATGCTAAAGCATTTGCTGCTAACGTAAGTGCTAAAGTTTATAACGAACAAGATGGTGCATATTGGCTTAAATACTACAATGGCGCAGTAGAAAAAGACGCTCTAGGCGTACCTGTAGAATTAGGTGGCTCTATGGCATTTAACCTTAGCGATGCGGCTAATATTTTTGGCCTTGGTAAAGATGGTGTAGATAGATATAAAATAGTGTACAACACTTTTGGCGACATCTTATCTAAAATGTATCCCGAGTACTTAGGCAACTACCCTGCTTACGCTAAAATGATTGATAAATCATTGATACAATCGGTAATGGTTAATCATCCCGAACTATTACAAGGTAAAGCCATTAACATTAAATACGCCAATGAGATTACTGATAAAGTATCATCAAAATCGTTTCAAATACAGTTTGAAACTGGCAGTGCTAGCATTAAAGCACAAAGCTATAGTGTACTAGATGACATCTTAAAAAGTAGTGTAGTTGCCGAGGGCTTAAAAGTGGGTATATATGGCCATACCGATAACACAGGTAACGATGCCGCTAACCAACAATTGAGCGAAGCAAGAGCTGCTAGTGTAAAAGTCTATTTAATATCGAAAGGTATTGCCGAAAGCCGACTTGAAAGCAAAGGCTTTGGTAGCACACAGCCTATTGCAGATAATAGTACCGCAAGTGGTAAAGCACAAAACAGACGTGTACAAATTGTACTGGGGCAATAATAAACAGGCTATTGCATTTATCACGTGAGTAACATCTCTAGTTATGATATCTGTTCATCAAAGAGGCTGACTTATAAATAAACCAACGCTTTCAGATTTGCTTAAACTACTTCGGTTTTCTAACAGAAATTCGAAGAAATTCTGAAAAAAGTTATTTATAAGACAGCCTTTTTAATTACATCTATTTTATGCAAACGGTAAAAGATTTTTTTCAACCATTTAAAATCATCAGCAAGCGCAACTTGTTTATTTTACTAGTAGCGCAGTTTGTAATTGCCATAGTAGCATTACAGCTTTCTGGTGGCTCTGGCTTAATACCCTCACCACTTAAAATTGGCGAAACGGTAATTAGCATAGTAAGCACCGCCAATTTTTGGGATGAGTTTATGGCTAGCTTAATGCTTACAATAAAAGGCATGGCAATATCACTAGTAATAGCATTATTAGTAAGCTATGCTTATGTTATTCCATTCTTTAGGCCCTTGGCTAAGTTTGTTATTAAATGTCGTTACCTTACGCTTACAGGTCTAATCTTCTTATTCACTTTACTTACTAGCAATGGTAGCCAACTTAAATTAGGCTTACTGGTATTTGGTATTGTACCATTTTTTGTAACCTCTTTATTATCCATAATTGATGGTATAGACAAACAAGAATTTGAACTATGCAAAACACTTGGCATGAGCAATTGGCGAGCTTTGTGGGAGATAATTATCATTGGTAGGCTTGATATGGTTGTAGAAGTGGTGCGCCAAAACTTTGCCATTGCTTGGATGATGATTACCATGGTAGAAGGCCTTAGCATGAGTGAAGGAGGCCTTGGTACAATGCTCATTAAGTCTAACAAATACATCGATTTATCTACTGTATTTGCTATTCTGGTAATTATATTTTTAGTAGGTGTGTTGTTCGATTATGTACTAGGCGTATTACGCTTTTGGCTATTTCCTTACACTAAAATCCAAATGAGAAAATAAGATGACATACCAAAAAGAAGCCGTGATATTGCAGGCCGAAAACATTAACCTGCAATACGATGATAAGAAAATACTAAGAGACGTTAATTTTAAAATACACAATATTACTAGGCCTAATTGCTGCCAAGGGCAAGTAATATCGCTAATAGGTAGAAGTGGTATTGGTAAAACACAGTTGTTTAAAATATTGGCTGGCCTTAACCAACCTACTAGTGGCACTGTAAAAATTGGCGAAGACTTACATGCTGTAAAAGAAGGCGAAGTAGGTGTGGTATCGCAAAACTATATTCTCTTTAATCATCGCACCATAAAGCAAAACTTCGAGATTGCCTTAGAACATAATACTGCAAAACTAACCACCAACGATAAAGACAATATCATTAACGAGTACGCTGATAAGTTTGGCCTAAAGGAGCATTTAGCTAAATATCCATTGCAATTATCTGGTGGGCAAAGGCAGCGTGTAAGCATTATTCAACAAGCCATGACAAGCAATAAGTTCATCTTATTAGACGAACCATTTTCTGGCTTAGATGCAGTGGTAATAGATAAAGTAATAGAACTGTTGCTTAAAGTATCTACGCTAGATGAGATGAACACACTCGTCATTATTAGCCACGATATTGAGAACTCGTTGGCCATTTCTGATACCGCTTTTATACTAGCCAATCAGCTTGGTAAAGAAGGTGCCACCATTACCGAAGAACTCGATTTAATAGAAATGGGCTTTGCGTGGGACCACGATATTCAAACCCAAAAAAACTTTCAAGACTTGGTAAAGCAAATGAAGTATAAGATTTAAAAAACGCAATGGCTACTAAATTTGGTAGCCTTTTTTTATACCTATGCAATCCATTCCTAAATCACTTGTAAACCATTTATTAGGGCTTATTTCAAAATAATCTACACCTGCAACTTGGCTGTAATGCCTACTAATGCTATATAAATTTCGTAAGTGGTACTTATGGCATTAAGCTGCCAAAAAATAATACAACCACCAATTAATTATCAACTATCTTGCACATTCCAATAATCCTCTATGAAGCTATACATTAAATATATGGTTAGTCTTCGCTGCAAAATGATGGTGAAAGAAGAGTTGTTAAAACTTGGTCTACAATACCTCATTATTGAGCTAGGCATGGTAGAAATGCTTGAAGATATCACCGAAGAACAACGCAAACAACTTGGTATTAATCTGCTTAAATCGGGCTTAGAACTTCTAAACGATAAACGTGCTATTCTAATTGACAGAATTAAAAACGTAATCATTGAGATGGTTCATTATTCAGACGAATTACCAACTGTTAACTACTCAGATTATATCAGCAAAAAACTTAACCACGACTACACTTATCTATCCAATATTTTTTCTGAAGTAAAAGGCATTACCATTCAGCAGTTCATTATTATTCATAAAATAGAACGGGTAAAAGAACTGTTACTTTACGATGAGTTAAACCTTACAGAAATATCGTACCAACTTAACTATAGTAGTGTTGCGCATTTATCTAATCAGTTTAAAAAAGTAACGGGTTTATCGCCTACTTACTTTAAAAAACTTAAGCAAAAAAGAAATAGCACGCTAGAAAATATATAAGCGTACAAATAAAAAACTTAATTATGCAACCCACGAAAACACAAACCAACTTTACATTTTATACCACAAACAGCCATAATGAATAATAAAAACGAAAAAGCAGAGTTAGAAAAAGCAAAAGCTCACATTATAGTTGAGATTATTGAGTATATACCCAATGCAGTACTAAGCAAAACCATCATTAAAAAAATTACTGGCAATATTACAGCCTCGGCACTAGATGCAGGTGAAGAGGTTGCCGAAAAAACAGTACCATTTGATACTTACATTCAAATAATTGATGGCTGGGCTAAGCTAACCATTACCGATAAAGCCTACATTTTAAAACTTGGTGATGGCATTATTATACCTGCCCATGCTAAACATCGCTTTAATGCCAATGTGCAGTTTAAAATGCTAAGCACGGTTATTAAAAGTGGCTACGATATTGATTAAAAGCCAATTTTTTTTATTGGCATTAGCCCTTAAAAATTGGTTACTACTACCAATATGTGAGATATATGTAACAATGAGTTTAAGTTGTGTAATGCCTACGGCTAAAGAGTTTGCCACCTTTGCAATAGCATGAAACGCAAGCACGAAAACTCAGAAGTAGAAAAATCAAAATCGCACGTAATAGTTGAAATTATTGAGTATATACCCAATGCCGTTGTAAGCAAAACCATCATTAAAAAAACCACGGGCAACGTAACCGTATCGTCATTTGCGGCAGGCGAAGAAGTAGCAATTAAAACTTCTCCATTTGACACTTACATCCAAATAATTGATGGCAGTGCCGAACTTACTATAGACAATAAGAACTTTATTTTAAAGCTAGGCGATGGTATTATTATACCAGCATTTGCGAAGCATTGTTTTAACGCTAACGTGCAGTTTAAAATGCTGAGTACCGTAATAAAAAGTGGCTACGAGGATAACTAGTACTAACACACTTACAACGCAATATCCTTTTCACTTTTAAGAATGTACCAGCGCATGTTATCAGTAATTAAACACGGCATTTTATTGTACCCAACAGCACTAACTTTTGAAGCTTATGGCGTACTAAACCCGGCTATTTTGCAAGATGGCAATACAATACACATACTGTATCGTGCGGTACGCAAAGGCAACCACTCTACCATTGGTTATTGCAAGCTTGAAGGACCACTTACTTTGATAAAAAGGCATAACGAGCCAATAATGATTCCCGAATATGACTATGAAGCATTTGGTATTGAAGACCCAAGAATTGTAACCATTGACAACTTGCATTACCTCACGTTTACGGCTTACGATGGTATTAATGCCGCTGGCGGCTTAGCAACATCTAGTAATCTTATACATTTTGACAGACTAGGCATAATTACCCCTCAATTTACCTACGAAGAATTTGCACGTTTTGCAGAATGTAATGGACCACTTAACGAAAAGTACGAGCGCTTTCATGTACACAACAACATCAAAAACAACCCCAATAAAAAAATGTTGCTGTGGGATAAAGATGTTGTTTTTTTTCCGAGAAGAATTAATGGTAAGCTATACTTTTTACACCGCATAAGGCCCGATATTCAAGTAGTAGCAATTACAAGTATTACAGAGCTTACACACGCATTTTGGGAAGATTATTTCTTCCACTTAAACAAGCATATTGTACTTACCTCGGTATTTGAACACGAGGTAAGCTATATAGGTGGTGGCTGCCCACCAATAGAAACTGCCGAGGGTTGGTTACTTATTTATCATGGTGTGTACGATACACCCGAAGGTTACGTGTACACGGCTTGTGCAGCTTTGCTAGACATTAATAACCCTTGCAAAGAAATTGCTAGGCTACCTTATGCCCTATTTAAACCCGAGGAAACCTTTGAATGTAAAGGCACAGTTAAAAATGTGGTGTTTCCTACAGGCACAGCCCTGTTTGATGATACCTTATACATTTATTATGGTGCAGCAGATTTTTGTATTGCCACAGCATCGCTAAGCATTAGCCAATTAGTTACAGAGCTGCTAACATTTTCTCACACACAAAATCATCAACTATAACATTATGTTGCAGCTAATACCTACCACACAACTTTATAACCAAGCATTAGTTGCTAATGCTAATAACTTAATAGCCAATACCAATGCTACTAAATATAAACTGCCTGAAATACTTTTTATTACTAGCTATCCGCCAAGAGAGTGCGGCATTGCTACCTACACCAACGACCTTATTAACGCACTCAATCATCAATTTAGTAACACCTTTGCCTTTAGTATTTGTGCTCTTGAAAAAAACAATACTGCACTTGCCTACACCAACGATGTAAAATACATTTTGCATACTGCACAACAAGAGCAATACAAGCAACTTGCTACTATTTTAAATGAAGATGATAACCTTGCATTAATATATCTGCAACATGAGTTTGGCTTATTTGGTGGCGATAATGGTGTAGCAATTTTACAATTACTATCAAGGCTTACAAAGCCCGTAATTACTACATTTCATACAGTACTGCCACTGCCAGATACTAAGTTACAAAAGCTGGTAACGGCCATTTGTATGTACTCAAAAAGTATTGTGGTAATGACAAAAAAATGCAGCAGATATTTTAAAACGTGATTACTATATTGACGCAGACAAAATAAATGTGATTGCGCATGGTACGCACTTAGTATCGGCAGAAACAGCAACAAATAATAGTAGCAAAGTACAGTTTGCAGATAAAATGGTGTTATCAACTTTTGGCTTATTAAGTGCGGGCAAAAGCATTGAAACGGCTTTAGATGCGCTGCCTAAAATTGTAAAGTTTTATCCAAATGTTATTTACTTAATTATTGGCAAAACACACCCCCCGATGTAGTAAAACTAGATGGCGAAAAATACCGCATTTTTCTACAAAATAAAGTGATAGAAAATAACCTACAACAGCATGTACTGTTTATTAATAAATACGTATCGCTAGATGCTTTACTTAGCTACTTGCAGCGTACCGATATTTATCTGTTCACTTCAAAAGATCCCAACCAGGCGGTAAGTGGCACACTAGCTTATGCACTAGGTTGCGGCTGCCCTGTAATTGCTACGCCTATACCACATGCCAAGGAACTACTAGATGGTACAGGTGTGCAAGTAGATTTTCAAGATCACCAGCAGCTAGCCAATGCTGCAATAAGCTGTATAAGCAAGCCTGCGCTACTACAAAAAATGCACTTAAATGCTTTACACCGTATTAGCCCATCGGCGTGGCAAAATGTAGCCATTGCACATGCCGAGTTGAGTAAGAAAAACAGTGTACAAAAAACGCATTTGCAATTTAATATGCCAGCTATTTCGCTCACACATATTCGTAACCTTACTACCAACTTAGCCATGATACAGTTCTCAAAAATTAGTACACCAGATTTACAATCGGGCTATACTTTAGATGATAATGCCAGGGCTTTAATTGCTGTTGTAAAGTATTATAACATTACCCGCAACCCCGCAGACTTAGCACTAATAAATCTTTACTTCAACTTCATTTTATCTTGCCAGCAGGCAGATGGTAGCTTCTTAAACTACATGGATATTGATGGCTCATTTGCCCTACGCAATCAGCATGAAAACCTTGAAGACAGCAATGGCAGAGCCATTTGGGCTTTGGGCGAATTACTATCGTATCGCCTTATTTTACCACTAGAATATATTGATAAAGCCGCTATTGCAATAGCGCAGGCCATTTGCCATGTAGAACAATTTCAATCTCCTAGAGCCATGGCTTTTATTATTAAAGGGCTATACCATTATAACCTACATAACGAAAGTGAACTAGTAGAAAAATTAGTAACAAAACTTGCCGATAATCTTGTATCGAAATATAGAGGCGTATCGGATAAAGAATGGAAATGGTACGAGGCTTACCTTACTTACGCTAATAGTTTACTGCCAGAAGCAATGCTGTATGCAGCAATGGTTACAGGCAACGATTTGTTTAAAACCATTGCAAAATCTACGTTTGACTTTTTATTGCAACACATTTTTAAAGCCAACCAAATAAAAGTGATTTCAAACAATGGTTGGCATCAAAAAGGTATGCCCTCCAGTCAATTTGGCGAGCAGCCTATTGATATTGCTTACACAGTATTGGCACTAGATTTATTTTATCAAACCTTCAACGATAAAACTTATTTACAAAAAATATTTATTGCCTTTAACTGGTTTTTGGGTAAAAATCATTTACACCAAATAATATACAACCCTTGTACAGGTGGCTGTTACGATGGGCTTGAAGAAACACATGTAAACCTTAACCAAGGTGCAGAATCTACTGTAAGCTATTTATTGGCAAGGCTTACTATTGAGAAGTATTTAAGCGATAAAACCACCATTACAACTAAGCACACTACTCACCAAACAGCACTAGCTATTAATTAACACAATAAACAGAACAATATGACAATAGAAAACAAGTTAGGTATTTGGATGAATCATAGTACAGCCAACCTAATACAATTTACAGTAGTGCCAATGACTACCAAAACACTTACCTCATCGTTTACACACCAAGAAAAAGAAGATGCGCTTGGTAAAAGCGAACATGTAATGCACAATAAGCAACAGCACCAACAAGCTGCATTTTACAAGCAACTAGCCACAGCCATTTTGCCTTACACAGATGTTTTATTGTTTGGCCCAACAGATGCTAAAATAGAACTAGAACATTTGCTAAAAGCAGATCAGCGCTTTAACCACATTAAAATACATGCAATAACTGCCGATAAAATGACAGAGGCACAGCAACATGCTTTTGTTAGAGATTATTTTACAAAACACAAGTCATTATAAGTAGGCATCTGCTTTCTAATAAGTACAAAAGGGGTATTATTAGGGGCAGTGCCTACACTATATTTTTTTTTAAAAAAAAACTTACATCATGCAAACAGATACCAAGAAAATAACCAACAACATTACCCATGCTTTGGCAAATGCTATTACCCACTTACCCAATAGTAAAAAGCTTACTAGCACCATAAAAAAATCAGCCAAAAAGCTTGCTAAAAAACTAATGAAACTACAAGGCAAACTAGTACAAACTACACCCATTATTATTGAAAAAATAATAGCCAATACCAAAGCCAAAGCCACCAAACGAAAAGTAGTGGTTGCACCAAGTAAATAAGCAGCTTACAATAGCTACAAAGGCAGCCTTAGCAATAGGGCTGCTTTTGCATGTAGCCTTCTGTTACTTGTGTAATAATGCATTACATTGTAACATGAGATAGATGTAAATATTAACCCTCTATGTATAACGCCCACACCAATATAATACTAGACATTTGTTGTGTAAATAAAAGCTAACGTTATGACAAACTTTATCATTCTTTTTTCATCGGGCTTATTTGTAATAGTGGCTTTAGCTACTGGCTATAAAAGGTTTATACAATAAGCATCTTAACCACTACACATTGTACTAGTTACAACCATTGGTAGGTTTTTAAAATGGTTGTTTATCTCTGTTGTAGGTATTATGCCCCATGCTACATTTCTTATGCACTTGCAATTGTTGCTTTTGGGTTAATCAACATTTGTAGAAGTAAAATTCCTTGAAAGCTATACTGATATTAGCTTTGCGGTGTACTACTTTATAAAGTTATATGAGAAACTAGATGCCCTTTTTCTGATAGTTGTAAAACACTTTTTTTGTTTTTACTCAATGCAAGGCGTTCAAATACTAGTTTCACAACATTGTTGATGGCATATTCAAGTAGCTAATACAACGTGCTAATTTATTGGCAACTAAAGAAAAATATTACTTCTCGTATTTCGCAATCCACACTGCAAATTGGGTGGTAATAATCTCATTGATATTGGTTTTATCTGCGCCATCCCAATACAATTGATGGTTACATTCTGCTAGGTCTACTTTGGCAAAATACAAAAGGTAAAAAGGCATGTACAGCTCATCGTACTCCATACTCACACAAATATCTTTCAACTCTCGTAGTGCTTTAAAGTAGCTATTGGTTTTGTAAATAGCATTGGTAACTATAAAGTACACGTACTTTTTTATAACCACAGATTTATTAGTGTACAATAAATTAAAGTCTTGCAATACTTTATTAGTAAGCACTTGCAAGGCTTGTTGATTGTAGGGTTTAGAGGTAGCTGCTAGCGTGTACAGGTTTTCAGAATTAAAGCCAGCTTCTATCATATCAATAGCCCAGTCTACCCAGCTTTCATCAAACTCGCAATTAAACACTTTGTTTTTTAAAATTTGATGGGTAGATAGTACAAGTTCTTTCATAAATACAAAGTAGCTACGCTGTAGTTTGGGTTACATTGTTGTGGTCAAATGTCAGTAGCATTTATTTATGGGCTATTTAATTTTTTCTACTTGTTGTGTACAATTAAATGCGCCTTTTACTTGTTAAAAATAATAGAAAAAATTTGACCAATAGAAATGAAGGGTATTAAATAGAAAGGGTGCATAATTTTTTTCTGCCGAAAGCCAATGGTAGCCAACCTTTTAAAGCTTGGCTACCATTTAAAAATTAAGCAAAAAATGGAAAATTGTTTATGCTCCCATATAAATAACCCTGTTTAAATAAGTTGTTTGGCAATTAACTTTACCACTAAATAAATTTCATGACTCAGTCTGATACCACCAATATCAATTTCTTTTCTACACAACCATACGATAAACAGTTTTTTACCAAATGCAACCAGCAGTTTGGCTACCAGCTTACCTATTTTGAAACTCAATTAAATGCTAGTACTGCAAGCCTTGTACAAGAAGGTGCTGTAGTGTGTGCATTTGTAAACGATAAAATTGATGCTACTGTAGTAAAACTATTGGCTGCAAAAAACGTAGGCATTATTGCGTTGCGCTGTGCTGGTTTTAACAATGTAGATGTAGAAGCTTGCAAGCAACACAACATTAAAGTATGCCGTGTGCCAGCATACTCGCCAGAAGCTGTGGCAGAACATGCAGTAGCCATGATACTAACCCTTAACCGTAAAACACACAAGGCTTACAACCGTGTAAGAGAGCAAAACTTTTCGCTAAATGGGTTGCTTGGTTTTGACTTGCACGGCAAAACAGTAGGTGTAATAGGTACAGGTAATATTGGCAAGGCATTTTGCAACATCATGCTTGGCTTTGGCTGTAATGTGATGGCTTTTGACATTATTGCTAATAAAGACTTAGAAGCCAAAGGCGTTACCTACCACCCTTTGGTAAACATTTACAAAGCAGCAGATATTATTTCGCTGCACTGCCCTTTAAGCCCACAAACAAAGCACTTGATTAATGCAGATGTATTGCCTTTGTTTAAGCAAGGTGTAATGCTTATAAATACCAGCCGTGGCGCATTAATAGATACCAATGATGTAACAGATGCACTTAAAAGCGGTAAAATTGGCTACCTAGGTATAGATGTGTACGAGCAGGAAGAAAAATTGTTTTTTAGAGATCTATCGGAGAAGATAATTGAAGATGATACCATACAACGGCTAATGAGCTTTCCTAATGTACTTGTAACCGCTCACCAAGCTTTTTTTACCCAAGAAGCCCTCACACAAATTGCCCAAATTACCTTAACAAATATCTTTGAACTAAACGCTAAAAAAATATTAACGCACAAGGCAGCAATGTTAGTGTAGTTCTTATCATATATTCGTGTAGATAACCGCTTATGAGTAACAAATCAATTTTTCTTCTTTTTTGCGCCACAATGCTTATGCTTGCCTGCTCTAAAGAAACCAGTTTCGAGTCTGGCTTTGGTATTTCAACCGCTTCAGGAACATTAAAAGATAGTTTTGGCAATTGCCAAGACATTAGTGTGGTAGGTAATTACGTAGTAGATTCTACACTAGACGATAGCAATTATTTAATGGTAACAGCAACCATTACACAAGGCGGTACTTATAAAATTTTTTCTGATACAGCTAATGGTTACTGGTTTAAAGACAGCTCATATATTTTAACACCAGGTACACAAACTTTTAAATTAAAAGGTTATGGTAAGCCCATACTACCATTAACATCTGTATTTACTATTTATTTCAATACCTCTTACTGCTCACTAAGTGTAATTGCTACAAGCTTACCACCAAATGGCGGTGGTATTGTTACACCGCCTTCAGGCAATTATTTTCCTACAACTGCAAATAGTACTTGGACGTATTACGACCAAACTGGTGATTCGATTACCTACTCTGCTACAAGCCTTACTGCCACAATAGCAACTAAAACTTACAAACTTTTTGTTTCAGATAAAAAAGACAGTGTTTTGTATAGAAAAGATAGCTTGCAAGGCGAGTACTTTTCTTATGGCACATTTGCAGCCGATTCTCGTTTAATTGAGTACAAATTTTTAGATGATAAGGTAGCTTTAAACAGTTTTTGGGAGACAGATACATTATCTACCAGTACGCTTGGCTTACCAATTATTTACAAAATAAGATTTACCATTGACGCTAAAAACAATCAATACAACATTAATGGCAATGTTTTAGATAGCGTTATAAAAGTAAAACAAGAAATTTTGGTACAGGTTTCACCAGGCTTGTTTACCATACAACCTACAGCTACCGCTTACTCTTATTATGCTAAAAAAATAGGGCTAGTGTGGTTAGATTTTCCAAATTATTCACCAGCGCAAGCCTTAAAAATTAAACGTTGGAACATTATTAAATAATCTACCTTTCCAACTACTAAATAGCACTAAAAAAGCACTCAAAATTTGAGTGCTTTTTTAGTGCTTTAGTTGTTAATAAATGTTACAGGCTAATAGGTAATGTGCCCTTTGTGTCATCCCACATAATTATCAAGTTGGCACCGTTTTTTGTTTCTTCAAAATACATGGTCATTGCTTCTACGGCCTCGCTTGTTTTATCTAGTGTAATAGTGCTACGCAGCACGTCTTTTTTAACATCATACACAAAATTACCCCAGCAGTAATTGTCTTTATTAATAATGATAGTCCACTTATTGTCTGTAGGTAGGCAGTACAAGGTGTATCTACCTTTTGCAACTTGCTTACCATTAATTTTTACGGCTTTAAAAAACTCAATTTCAGTAGCTTCATTTGCGCCAAGGCGCCATATTTCGTTGTACTTAATAATAGCACCAAAAATTGGTCTATTGTTTTTTTGAGGTCTGCTATATAGCACTCTTGCAATTGGTACATCTTTGGCTTTACCACTCATTTTTAAAATAGGGTAATTGGCAGGCCAATAACTAATGTCAAGTGGGCTTTTATCTAGTTCGGTAGGTTTTTGTTGTGCTTGGCACAATGTGGTAATACTAATGCAAATGGCTAAAAATAGTCGCTTCATCTTGTCTAGTTTGTGTGCAAATATATAGGCAGTTATAAAAAACCTTCGGTACTTAAAAAGCTTATTGCTATTTTTTTAAC
Organism: Flavobacterium sp.; assembly: GCA_030053925.1. Taxonomy (GTDB): domain Bacteria; phylum Bacteroidota; class Bacteroidia; order Chitinophagales; family Chitinophagaceae; genus Parasediminibacterium. The sequence goes on along the minus strand of JASGCX010000007.1, from coordinate 44,088 downwards.
GTCTTTAAAAAAATTAGCATAGCACATTTCAAAAGAAACATAGTGCGCTTGAAAAAGTTGAAAGCAAGCATCAGAATTATCTAAATACTTAGCCCTGCGAGCTACATTTTTAAAGCTACTTTCTATGCCCTGCATAAACTGGTAATTGTACAGCCAATTATGCTGCCGCATAAATGGCAACATGTTTACAAATGGTTGTGGCAATATTGGTGCAAGGTTATTAAGCAATAAATAAGTATTGGTGGCAAAAGCTTGCAAGCCTGCATCATCTATAAATTCTGTATGGTCTTTTGCTAAAAAATGATCGTACACCACATCTACAAATGCACCAGCATAAGGCCCTACCGCCGGCCGAAAAAAAGTTTTAGCTTGTTTGGTAAATGGATGGCTATCGGTAAATGTATCTATAGCCCTATGTAACCTAATACCTGCTTGAATACCTGTAGGATAATTGTACTGCTTGTTGCCCTTCACAAAATCGCTTATCATATTGCCAGCCAATATTTCCGGAATATTGAAAGACAAATATGCATGGGCTAAGTAGTTCATCTTTTAAATATACGCCTATGCTGCTTATTGGTTTTTATTTTTTGCAAAACCCACAGCCATTTGCACCAATAGGCAAACCTCTTTACCCATTTAACAACACAAAACAAGCTTTATGGTTTATTAATAAATAGATGAACTTGGCATTACTAGCGTATTTAGCTCTGCCAAAATAAGTTGTGCTTTTTATAATGATGTTGTGAGGGTGTACATACATTTTTTTCTGCCGAAAGCCAATGGTAGCCAACCTTTTAAAGCTTGGCAACCATTTAAAAATAAAGCAAAAAATAGAAAATTGTTTATGCACCCAATGTGAGGTTTAATAAATAGCGCATCATTTTTTTACGCCAGGGTATTGCATTTTTAAACCCTTCAATAGTTGGTGTAAAGTGCTAGCAATAATGTATTCTTTGTACCAGTTTTGGTCCGATGGTGTAACAATCCATGTAATATCGCCGCAATAGTTAAAGCAGTCTTCATACGCTTTCATGTAATTATCCCACAGTTGGGCTTCTTTAAAGTCGTTCTCGTTGTATTTCCACATTTTACGTGGGTCTTGTAGGCGTTCTGTAAGCCTTAATTGCTGCTCTTTTGGCGAAATATGTAGGTAAAATTTAAGAATATGCGTATTGCTATGTTGTGTTAATAGCCACTCAAAATTGTTGATGGCTTTCATGCGCAGCTTGGCGGTTTTGTTATCAATCATGTTGTGTACACGGGCAATTAAAATATCTTCATAATGGCTGCGGTTAAATATTTGTATCATGCCTTTTGCAGGCACTTGTTTATGAATGCGCCACAAAAAATCGTGGTTCAATTCTTCAACTGTAGGTGCTTTAAACGAAGCTACACTTACGCCTTGTGGGTTTAAATGCCCAAACACATTACGCGTAGCACCATCTTTACCACTTGCATCCATCCCTTGCACCACTATTAAAACCGAGTGCTTACCTTCTGCATACAATAGATTTTGCAACTCATCTAATTCTTCTAATAGCTTGGCTGTTTTGGCTTTGGTTTGTTCTTTAGAAAAACCTTTAGGTGCTTTAGTATCAATTTGGGCAAGCGAAATTTTTGGCATTGTAATTATGTTTGGTAAAAAACTGTTTGGTAGTTTAAATCTATAACCTTTGTAGCAAAATAGATTGTTACTTGAAAGATAAAGTTATTAATTGGTTGCTATTTATAGTGCTGTCGCTTATTTGGGGCAGTTCGTTTTTGTTAATGAAAATTGGTATGCAGGCATTAAGTGCTTACCAAGTAGCAGCCTTGCGTATTTTAAGTGCAGGTGTAGTGCTTATTCCATTTGCAGCCAAAGCATTTACACAAATACCCAAAGAAAAATTGGGTGTAGTAATTCTGTCTGGCTTGCTAGGCAGCTTTTTTCCAGCGTTTTTATTTTGCATTGCAGAAACACAATTAAGCAGCGCATTAACAGGAATGCTTAACTCGCTTACACCTTTATGTGCAGTGCTAATAGGTGTATTTTTCTTTCAACTAAAACCAAAGCCACAAAAAATTATAGGTATTATGGTGGGGTTGGTGGGTTTATATTTTCTAGTAGCACCCAATGGCAGGCTTAATTTAGGCAGTATTTTTTACGTATCGCTAGTGTTGCTAGCAACTGTTTTTTATGCCGTAAACGTTAATATTGTAAGTAAGCACATGCAAGGCATTGCTTCTATTAATATTGCAGCCATGGCGTTTGTGTATTTAGTAATTCCTTGTGTTATTATATTGGCTGTTACAGGTTATTTTGCACAACCATTTACTAGTACAAAAGTCATAGGGTCTACAGCCGCAGCTTGTGTGCTAGGTATGGTGGGTACAGCATTTGCCTCTGTATTGTTTTACAGGTTGGTAAAAAGGGCAGGGGCTTTATTTGCAGCAATGGTTACGTATGGAATACCATTTATTGCAGTGGCTTGGGGTTATTACTATGGCGAAACTATCAGTATTTTTCAAGTGGGCTGTTTAGGAGTAATTTTGTGTGGTGTGTATATATCTAACAAATAAGGTTTAGTATTTTAAATGCCAAAATAGGCAATAGAAATCATGGCATTAGGACAATCGTTACAGCAGAAATTATTACAAAAATTATCACCTCAGCAAATTCAGTTGATGAAGTTGTTGCAAGTACCTACCGCTAATTTAGAAGAACGCATAAAAGAAGAACTGGAAGAAAATCCAGCATTAGAACTTGGTGAGGGCGAAGAAGGTGCTGATAGCAATGAAGAAATGGTAGATGAATTTGAAACATCGCCCGATGAAGAATTTGAAAAAGATGGTAGCGAAGAAGATTATGACGATGTAGACATAAGTGAATATGTGGTAGATGATGATGGCGAAATTGCTGACTATAAAATGAAGGATGATAACTATCCTGAAATGGATGATAAACAAACCATCCCCATAAAACTAGAGCAAAGTTTTTTTGACCTAGTGCTTAATCAACTTGGTATGCTAGACCTTGATGAGCGTAGGTTTAAAATAGCCGAGCAAATTGTAGGCAGCTTGGATGATGACGGCTATTTGCGTAGAGAATTGAGTTCTATTGCCGACGATTTAGCCTTTAGGCAAAATATTATTGCAGAAGACAAAGAGATTGAAGAAATTATTAAGCAAATACAACAGTTTGACCCAGCCGGTGTAGCCGCAAGAGACTTGCAAGAATGTTTATTACTGCAATTAAAACGCAAAAGTTCAGAAGGTATAGGTGTGCAATTGGCTATACATGTAATGAGCAAATACTACGATGAGTTTATAAAAAAACACTACGATAAAATTCAACGTGGGCTTAATTTATCAGATGAAGATTTAAAAGAAGTCATCCATCAAATTATTAAACTTAACCCCAAACCAGGTGGTAATGTAGGCGAAATAAATAAGGCTGAAAGTTATATAGTACCCGACTTTTACATTATTAACAACAATGGAATACTTGAGCTTACTTTAAACTCTCGTAATGCGCCCGACCTTAAAATAAGTGAAGGCTATAAAGACATGATGAAGGAGTACGATAAGGGTACTAAAAAAGACAAACGCCAAAAAGAAGCAGTACTATTTATTAAACAAAAAATAGACAGCGCTAAGTGGTTTATAGAAATGATTCAGCAGCGCCAGCAAACGCTTATATCTACCATGGGTGCCATTATGCGCCACCAAGAAGAGTTTTTTTTAACCGGCGATGTTACCAATATGCGGCCCATGATTTTAAAAGACATTGCCGAAAAAACGGGCTTAGATATAAGTACTGTAAGCCGTGTAGCCAATAGCAAATTTGTACAAACAGAGTTTGGTACCTATCGCCTTAAATATTTTTTTAGCGAAAGTTTAAGTACCGATAGTGGCGAAGAAGTAAGTACCCGTGAAGTAAAAGAAATATTGAGCAATTTAATAGATGCAGAAGACAAGCTAAAGCCTTTAAGCGACGAGTTTTTAACCGATATGCTAAACGAAAAAGGCTACAATATTGCACGTAGAACTGTGGCTAAGTATCGTGAACAACTCAATATTCCTGTAGCAAGATTGCGTAAAGAATTGTAGTGCAGATGCGTCACTGCGAGGCGCGAAGCAGTCTACCCTAAAACAAAAGAACATAAAACATAGAACCTAAAAGATGGAACAAGCACCACTTACTATACCATACCAACCAAGCAATTGGCTAAAAATACCCGCCAAAATTATCTCGTATGTACTGCATCCTGTGTTTGTACCTACCTACTTTTTCTTGTTCATGGTATATCAATTTAGGCTAGAGTTTTCGGACATTACAGACTGGCAATTAAAGCTCAGAACCTTCAGTGTATTTTGGATGACTGCCTTTTTCCCATCCTTTGCAGTGTTCTTATTATGGAAAGTAAAATTTAGCCAAAGCATTTTTTTACGCACCCAAAAAGAACGCATTGTACCCTATTTCATCTCTATGTTTTTTTACTGGTGGATGTACTATTTAAGCCGCAATTTCGCCGATCAACCAGCCGCTTTAAAGTTTTTTTACTTCGGTATTTTTATAGCCACAGCAGTAGGCGTGGTGTTCAATAATTTCATCAAAATTAGTTTACACGGCATAGGTATGGGTGGCTTGCTAGCAGCAGTTATTCTTACCTCATTTTTTTATCAAACGCCTTTGGGCATTGCAATTAGCGTTGCAGCACTATTAACAGGCTTGGTATGTACCAGCCGTTTTTTAGTAAGCAACCACACTACTTTAGAAGTGTATAGCGGCTTGCTAGTAGGCATCGGTTGCCAGCTATTTGGCTATTGGTTTGTATAGTTTTTTATTGAGCAAGCTGTAGTACAAAGCAAGCCAGTAGTTGCACCGCACACCGCATCGTTTATTACAAAGCCAATCTTATATTACGTAGGTTGCTTTTGAAAAATTACTCTATTATATTTCACATTTCAAATCTCACATTTCACTTTTCACCTTTCACAACTCACAACTCACATTTCACATTTCACTATTCACATTTCACCTTTCACATCTCACATTTCACGTTTCACCTTTCACGTTTCACATCTCACATTTCACATCTCACCTTTCACCTCTCACATTTCACAACTCACAACTCACATTTCACATCTCACCTTTCACATTTCACATCTCACCTTTCACCTTTCACATCTCACCTTTCACCTTTCACATCTCACCTTTCACGTTTTCACATTTCACAACTCACATTTCACATCTCACCTTTCACATTTCACAACTCACATTTCACATCTCACCTTTCACATCTCACCTTTCACCTTTCACCTTTCACATTTCACCTTTCACATTTCACATTCCACATCTCACCTTTCACTTTTCACATTTCACATCTCACATTTCACCTTTCACCTTTCACATTTCACAACTCACCTTTCACCTTTCACATCTCACATTTCACCTTTCACTATTCACTATTCACTTTTCACTATGTGGTACAGTTTAGGCAAGTTTATTGTAAAGTACAGATTACCGTTATTACTAGCATTATTAGCTATTAACATAGTGGCTGTTACATTGGCATTAAAAGTAAAAATAGGCTACGATTTTTCTAGAGCCATCCCAACCGATAATCCTAAATACTTAGATATGCAAGCGTTTAAAGCCAAGTTTGGTGACGATGCAGGCACATTGGTACTAGGTATTCAAAGCAAAAATTTTTTTACACCCAAAGTATTTAATGCCGTAAGTAAGCTACATCAAAACTTAAAAAAAGTACCCGATGTTACAGATGTATTAAGCGTACCAGAAGCATTGAATTTAATTAACGATACCGCTTCGCAAAGCTTTAAAACCGAGCGCATATTTCAAGCCAATTATACCGCACAAGCGCAGCTAAGTAGCGATAGTGCAGCTTTTGCAAGTTTACCATTTTACCGTGGCCTATTGTACAATGCACATACCAAAGCATATTTAGTAGCAGTAGGTGTAAACAAAGATACCTTAAACAGTAAAAGCCGTACAAGGCTTATTGCTACTGTATTAGAGCCTGTTAAGCAATTTGAAAAAGAGTCTGGCATTACAGTGCAAATTAGCGGCTTACCATATTTGCGCACCGTAATTGGCGATAGAATTAAGCACGAAATGAACTACTTTTTAATGGCTTCTTTCTTATTATCGGCCCTAACGCTCTACTTATTTTTTCGCAGCATTAGTACCACTATTATGAGCTTATTAGTAGTTGGCATGGGTGTAATTTGGAGCCTTGCAACCATGCAATTATTTGGCTACAATATCACTTTGCTTACGGCAATTATTCCACCGTTAATTGTGGTAATTGGTGTACCCAACTGTATTTACTTTTTAAATAAATACCACACCGCTTATAAAGACACTGGCAACAAAGCAGAAGCCCTAATAACCATGGTTGGCCGTATGGGTATAGTAACCTTGTTTTGCAATATTGCTGCTGCTATTGGCTTTGCTGTATTTGCATTAACACGTAGTGCTTTGCTAAAAGAATTTGGCATGGTAAGTGGCATCAATATTATGTTGCTGTTCCTTATCTCGCTCATATTTATACCTGCGGTATTAAGCTATTTACCAGCACCAAAACCCAAAGAAATTAAGTATTTAAACAATCGTTTTTTAGAATCGTTATTAACTAAAATTGAAAACTTAGCTTTTAAAAAAGCCAAGCTAGTGTACGCTGTAACATTTGCTATCACTGCATTTGCCATAGTTGGTTTGTTTAAACTACGCAGCGAAGGTTTTATTGTTGATGATTTGCCAAAGAAAGATAAAATTTACACCGACCTCAAATGGTTTGAAAGCAATTTTGAAGGTGTAATGCCATTAGAAATAATGGTAGATACCAAAAAGAAAAAAGGCTTGCTCAGAAGCAAGCCTCTCGAAAAAATAGATGAACTAGCAGCCTATATAGAAGCCAAACCAGAAACAGGCAGGCCAATATCGTTTGTAGAAGGTTTAAAATTTGCCAAGCAAGCCTATTTTGATGGCGATACCAATAGCTACGCAGTGCCTAGCATGGGCGACCTTGCATTTATTGGCACGTATTTAACACCAAAACCAGAGGCAACACCCCAAAGTGGCGGTGCAATACAACTGCTCAATAAATTTTTAGATACTAATAAACAGGTGGCTCGCATAAGTGTAAACATGAAAGATATTGGTAGCCAAAAACTACCATTGCTACTAGCCGATTTTGAAAAAAAGAGCAACGAAATATTTGATACAGCAGCTTACAAGGTAACTTTTACAGGCAGCAGCGTTACCTTTTTAGAAGGCTCAAACTTTATTATTAAAGGCTTACGTGATAGTATTTTCTGGGCGTTTTTATTAATCACGTTGTGCATGTTGTACTTGTTTAAGTCGTTTAAAATTTTGGTATGTTCACTTATTCCAAACATTATACCATTACTTATTACTGCTGGCATTATGGGCTGGGTAGGTGTACCATTAAAACCATCAACCGTATTGGTATTTAGTATTGCACTTGGTATAGCTATAGATGTAACCATCCGTTTTTTAATCAATTACAAGCAAGAACTACCATATAACCAACACCAAGTAAGCCCTACTTTAATATGCACCATACACCATACAGGTATCAGTATTATTTACACCTCATTGGTGTTAATTGCAGGCTTTATTATTTTTTGTTTTAGCAGTTTTGGCGGCACTATTGCGCTTGGCTGGCTCACATCATTAACCTTGGTGGTGGGTACATTAACCAACTTAATTTTATTACCAGTGCTTATTCGTGGCATAATACGGGGAAAATAATTGAGCACTTCTGTGTTGCACTAGCTACTTCAAGCTGCCTTAAAATCAATCAATGCTTTAAAAGCTAAAGAAGAAGCCGCACCTGCTAGCACCAATAAATTATTAATGGAAAAAAGGGGTGCATAAATTTTTTTCTACTGAAAGCCAAAGTTTGCCAACCTTTTAAAGGATGGCAAACACTTAAAAATCAGCAAAAAAAATGTTTATGCGCCCGAAAAAAGATTTGGTGAAAAAAAAAATCCCTTTATCTTTGTTTTCTTTTTTCCCGCCTATACTTTTTGGCGTAGGTGGGTTTTTTTCTCATTTTCACCTTTAGGATGAAAATTTTGATTACAAATTTACACCATTTGGGGTGTAGATTAAATTTTTACCGTCTACACCTTCGGGTGTAGGCGGGTTTTTATCTCGATTGAAATTGTTGTTTGAAACTTTTGGTTACTAAAATACACCTTTGGGGTGTGGCTTTTCATTTTTACCGTCTATACCTTCGGGTGTAGGCGGGTTTTTTTCTCGTTTTTACCTTTTGGTTTAAACTTTTGTGTTAGAATTTACACCTTTGGTTGGGGTGTAGGTTAAATTTTACCGTCTACACCTTTGGGTGTAGGCGGGTTTTTGTCTCGTTTGAAATTGTTGATTGAAACTTATATTTAGAAATTTACACCTTTGTGGGTGTGAATTTTAAAATTTCTCATCTATACCTTTTGGTGTAGGAGGGTTTGTGTTCCGTTTTTACCTTTTGGTTGAAACTTTTGTTTAGAAATTTACACCTTTTGGGGTGTAAAGTAGAATTTTCCCGTCTATGCCTTTTGGTGTAGGCGGGTTTTTTTTATAGCGCATCTGTTAAAGCAAGCATTAGCATTAGCCCCACAAAGCTTGTGCTTACACGGCAAGCATCTACTTGGGTCTATTATCTCATTTTTATTTCACTTCAATGAGTGCTTCAGTATCCACTGCAATAGGGGCTATATTTTGGGCTGTAGATTTTCAATTTAGCCTAGCGAAGCTTTATAGCTGATGCTATTTTTGCAATTGCTACTTACTAAAATCGCTTCGCCATACTGCATAGCGAGCAATGCGTACAGGTGCTATTGTTTAAACTAGCATTTGTGGCATTAATCCATTTAATCTCAACAATTCTACTAAATGCCCATTCACACTAGTTTAACCTCAACCATATACATTTGTAACTAAACCTGTGTAGCGTGAATACCACCAATTATCAAATTAAACTTGAACATTTTGAAGGGCCGTTCGATTTGTTATTGTTTTTTATAGAGCGTGACGAACTAGATATTTACAATATTCCCATTACTAAAATCATCAAAGATTTTCTAGATTTTATACACCAGCAAGAAAAACTAAACATTGAACTAAGTAGCGAGTTTATCTTGTTTGTATCTACCCTTATGCGTATTAAAGCTAGGCTACTATTGCCTCGTAAAGAAATAGACGCATCGGGCAATGAAATAGATCCAAGGCAAGAACTGATAGATAAAATACTAGAATACAAGCGTTTTAAAGAAGCATCGGTACAAATGGCCGATATGGAAGCAATACGTATGATGATGGTGAAACGTGGCAATTTGCAAAAAGAATTAGCAAGCATAGGCGAAGAAAGTGGCGAAGGCACCGAGATACAAACCATTACCATGTTTAAGCTAATGAAGGCTTTTGAAAAGGTAATGCAACGTGTACACGACCGCCAAAACAAGCCTGTACACACGGTGGTTCGATACAATTATAGCATGGAAGGAAGCCGTGAACACATGCTCACATTTGTACAAACAAAAAAGAATGTACCATTTGAAAGCATATTTCAATTGTGTGAAGATAGAATTCATGCGCTGTTCTTGTTTTTGTCGCTTTTAGAACTATCGCAACAGCGCTACATGACATTGCTTGTAGGCGAAGGACGCAACAACTTTATTGTTGAATGGAACGATAAACGTGACGAAGAACTAGCCATACATCCAGAAATAAACGAGATGGTTTTTGATGAAGAACCGCCAATTATAGAAGAATAACATAACCCTACACCAACTGTTTTCTTAAAACTTGTTAATAATTACTAGCCAATGCGCTTTATTAATGTTATTGGCGTTATTCCATTAGCTATCGGGGCGTATAATCTACTAAATTCGTGCAATTCGTGTAATTCAAACAATTCGTGTAATAAAAAACAATTCGTGTAATTCAATTAATTCGTGTAATTCAAACAATTCGTGCATAAAAAACAATTCGTGCAATTAGTGTAATTCAAACAATTCGTGTAATAAAAAACAATTCGTGCAATTCGTGTAATTCAATTAATTCGTGCAATAAAAAACAATTCGTGTAATTAGTGTAATTCAATTAATTCGTGCAACAAAAAACAATTCGTGTAATTAGTGTAATTCAATTAATTCGTGCAACAAAAAACAATTCGTGTAATTCGTGTAATTCAATTAATTCGTGCAATAAAAAATAATTCGTGTAATTAGTGTAATTCAATTAATTCGTGCAATTCAAAACAATTCGTGTAATAAACCCAAGTATGCAAACACCAGAAGATATTAAGCAACTAGGCTTGCAAATAACGCAGCAGCATGTTGTACTAGAAAGGCTACAAACCGAATTAAAAAAAGTAATTGTAGGCCAGCAATACATGGTAGAACGCTTATTGATAGGTTTACTTAGCAATGGTCACGTATTGCTAGAAGGTGTGCCAGGCTTGGCAAAAACCCTAACCATTAAGTCATTAGCACAAGCCATACAAGCACCATTTAGCCGCATACAGTTTACACCAGATTTATTGCCAGCCGATGTGATTGGCACCATGATTTACAACCAACAAGGTGGCGAATTTGTGGTACGCAAAGGACCTATTTTTAGCAACTTTATTTTAGCAGATGAAATAAACCGTGCACCAGCCAAAGTGCAAAGTGCCTTGCTAGAAGCCATGCAAGAAAGGCAAGTAACCATTGGCGATCAATCGTACAAACTACAAGAGCCATTTTTAGTGTTGGCTACGCAAAATCCACTGGAGCAAGAAGGTACTTATCCATTACCAGAAGCGCAGGTAGACCGTTTTATGCTGAAAGTAGTAGTAGGCTATCCAGATAAAAAAGAAGAGCTAATGATTATTAGGCAACAAGTGCAAAGCCTTGAACTGCCTAACATTAAGCCAGTAGCTAGCATTAACGAGATACTGCACGCAAGGCATTTGGTGAAGCAAATTTACATGGATGAAAAAATAGAGCAGTACATTATAGACATTGTGTTTGCAACACGTTTTCCCGAACAATATGGCTTAGGTAAATTGAAAGCAATGATAAGTTATGGTGGCTCGCCAAGGGCTAGCATTAACCTAGCTTTAGCAGCAAAAGCACAAGCATTTTTAAACAAACGTGCCTACATTATTCCCGATGATGTAAAGGCAATAGCTAAAGATGTACTGCGCCATAGAATAGGCCTTACCTACGAGGCAGAAGCCGAAAACATAACAAGCGAAATGATTGTAGACGATATTTTAAGAACCATTTTAGTGCCGTAAAGCCCCTAGCCTCAAAGGGGAAATTTTTCCCCAACCCTAAAGGGAGTTTTTAAAACTAAACGCAAAAAATATGTGGTTTCTAAATAAAAAAAAATCAAAGAATTTGGAAGCACTTTCAAGCACCCCTTTAGGGGCTGGGGGTGCTGCTGGCGATTTGCTGCGCAAAGTTCGTGACCTCGAAATAAAAAGTAAAAAACTTACCAATCACTTATTTACTGGTGAATATCATACCGCTTTTAAAGGCAGAGGCATGGCTTTTAAAGAAGTAAAAGAATATGCGGTTGGTGATGATATTAGGTTTATAGATTGGAACGTTAGTGCTAGAATGGGCAGCACTTACAGCAAAGTATTTGAGGAAGAAAGAGAATTGAGTGTGTATTTGTTGGTAGATGCAAGTGCTAGTAATTTGTTTGGCACTCAACAGCAAAATAAGCAAGAATTGATGGCAGAGATATGTGCAGTATTGGCATTTAGTGCCCTAAATAATAATGACAAAACGGGTTTGCTATTTTGTACCGATAAGGTAGAAAAATACATTCCTTCATCTAAGGGTAGAGAGCATGTATTGTATATGGTACGTGAGTTAGTATCGTTTAAGCCCATGTCTTGTAAAACAGATTTGGTAAAGGGTTTGCAATACCTAAACAATATAGCTAAACATAAAAGCATTGTGTTTATTTTAAGTGATTTTGCAGATGCAGGTTATCACGAAGCACTACGTGTAGCAGCTAGAAAGCACGATGTAATTGGTGTGCAAGTATTTGACAAAGCAGATAAGCATTTACCAAAAATAGGCTTGGTGCAAGTTGCCGATTCTGAAACAGGTGCAACACTTTGGTTAGACACAAATGATACATCGGTACAAGTTGCTTACAACAAACAATACCATAAAATTATGGATGATGCCGCCACCATATTTCGTAAAGCTGGCGCAGATTTACTACAAATAGAAACCGGGCAAGATTACGTAAAAGCCCTTCAACATTTTTTTATAAAACGAGCATGAGGAAATTAAGTTTCAAATTTCAAGTTGCAAGATGCAGGGTGCATGTAGGATACTTATACCTTGTGGCTTGTTGCTTGTTTTATTTACAAACTGTTGCTCAAAAAGTTACTACAACTACTAATAAATCTACCATTCGCATAGGTGAGCAATTTGAACTAAAACTAAGTATAGAACCCGCCGCCAATAGCACCGTATTGCTAAACACGTGGTTTAACTTACCAGATAGTTTTAATCATTTTGAAGTGCTACAACGCTTACCAATAGACACTTTTGAGGTAGGTGGGGCAAAATCGTTTACCCAAAAAATATTAATTACTAGCTACGATACTGGCACCTTTAAGCTACCTGAATTTCCTGTAAAATTGATGGGCAACCAAACGTTCGCTTCGCTGCCTTTACCAATAAAAGTATTGCCCGTTAACATAAGCAACATGCAAGACTATAACGACATAAAAGAGATTATAGAAGTAGACCCTGAAACCGATTGGTGGTTTTGGGGTAAAATAGGCTTGGGTGTTTTACTATTAGTACTGGTAATTACATTTGCAGTAACTTATTTCTTTGGTAAAAAAACAAATAAGCCCATTAACAAAATGGCTGTATCTGTAAATGATGTATTGCAGCAGATAGACGCTTTGCAACCATTAATAACTAGCCACCATTACAAGTTATTTTTTACCAGTTTAATTACTATTACTCGCAACTTTTCCGATGCGCAATTAGGTATTACAAGCCTTACAAAAACTACCGACGAATACATGGTAATACTAAACGGCAAAGTTGGTAACAAGCCTACGCAAGTGCAGTATTATCAATTGTTACGCTTATCCGATGCTGTAAAATTTGCAAAACATCAACCCGATACAACCCAATGTGAGCAAGCCTTACAAGCAGCTAAAACATTTGTAACCACTATTCATTCATTCAATTATCAACCAAAGGCAAATGCTGTATAATTGGTACCAACATATCAGCTTTGCATATTCTTGGGTGCTGCCTTTACTATTGGTAGTGCCGTACATTATATTTTGGTATGTACGCACCCACAGCAAGCAAACAGCTTCGCTTACCATTACCACCACTTTCTTTTTACAGCATACACAAAACTGGAAAACACGCCTAAAACATTTACCCATTGCTTTACGTTGTATGGCTTTGGTGCTGCTTATTGTAGCATTAGCAAGGCCGCAACAACATTTTACCGAAAACAAAACCAATGGCGAAGGGATAGATATTGTACTGTGCTTTGACATAAGCGGTAGTATGACCGAGCAAGATTTTAGCCCCAACAGATTAGAAGCAGCCAAAAATGTAGCAGCCAATTTTGTACAAAATAGACCAGGCGATAGAATAGGTGTGGTGATTTTTAGTAGCCAAAGTTTTACACTTTGCCCTATAACGCCAGACCATAAAACTGTGCTTAGGCAAATTAGTAATATTCAAAACGGCTACCTTACCGAAGATGGCACTGCCATTGGTTCTGGGCTTGCTACAAGTGTAGATAGATTGCGTAATAGCACTGCAAAAAGTAAAGTGGTTATTCTACTAACAGATGGTGTAGACCATGGCGGTTTAATACCGCCCGATATTGCCAAAAAGCTAGCCATTACCTACGGCATAAAAGTGTATTGCATAGGCATTGGTAGCGAAGTTGAAATGGATGTTCAAGTAAATTCGGCACTTGGCACTGTAATGGAAAAACGCAAGATGACGTTTGACGAAAACCTACTGAAACAAATTAGTGCCGAAACTGGTGGCCAATACTTTCAGGCAGCTAATAAAGCCGCACTAAAAAATATTTACGCAAGCATCAATCAACTAGAAAAAACCAAAATAGAAATTACCACCTATGACCGCTATACTGATGAATATTTGCCTTTCTTGTTGGCAGGATTAGCCGTAGTAATACTAGAACTAGTGGTAAGGCTTACTGTGCTTAGAAAGTTCCCCTAAGTAAATCTTTTATTGACCTCTCTTTTGTTGTGTATTATTTTATAAATAACAACGCTATGCGATGATGGGTAGTATTTGTAAACAATGTAGTATTGAAAAATGTATAAGCAACACTGTCTAAATTCATCTATAACTACATAATATAACTCAGGGTTTCGGGCAATTTTAGAAATAAAAGTCTGTAGATCTTCAATAAAGTTTTTTGCGGCTGAGGGGCTGCGTTCGTTATATCAATCAACAATCTCATCAATCTGATTGTAAACCTTTTTAGTAATAATAACTTTAGCTGCCATCAATTAGTGCTTATTTTTTGCTTTCAATTGTTGATAAGCTTCGGCCCAATCTATGGTAGCACTATCGCCTTTTTCGTAGGCCATCTCACTTTCTTTTAGTTCATTTAGTATGGCTGCATCTTTAGCCCAATAAGGCAACTCACTTAAATCGTCTAGATATTGCTTTAGTTCTTGAAGTTTGTCTTCTTCTGTAATGCCATTTATTGTATCAATAATGTTGGCTTTAAGTAATTGCATATCCATAAAATAGCTTTTGTCAAATTTAAGATTTTTAGCACCCGCTATCAGCTTCTTATTCTTGAGATGCTTTGCTTTTAACCCATTAGCAAGCCTAAGATTATCTGTATAAATACTAGAACTTGTAACAAGGCTTACAGTGCTTAGAAAGTTTCTGTAATAGGCAATTCTCACTACATTCTAGAAGTTATCGTAGTAGGTAAAGTCTTTGGTTATTTTTCCATTTTCTATGGTAAAAATGGTGCAAATAGGTAAGGTAAATGTGCTTTTATCTGCACCCGTACCAGTTGATACAAACTCTACTACTACTTGTTGTTTACCAGAAAGATATATGGCTACAACAGAGTCTTTAATGTTAGAAAACATAGCGTTCAGTCCTTTGTATTTCTGCACTATCTGCGCCTTTGTTTGCATCACAATGCCTGTGCCTAAAGATGGATCTTTAAACGCTGCACTATCTGTGTACATATCTGCCATTTTTTGCCAATCGTGTTGGTTAAAATGCCAATAATAGGTTTGTATTAGCTGCTCGTTACTGTTAGTAGTGTGGGTTTCTTTTGGTGCATTTTTACAGCTAATAATAGCGGTAATGCAAGTAATTAAAACGATTAGTTGTTTCATAAAGAAATATTTACGAGAAACAATTTACGGCTTTACACCGAGAAACAACTAAAGTGTTGTTGGCTGGTAGGTAAACTAATTGTAACACACAAATGGTACTAAACTTAGTATTATTGTACTATCATGCAGCAGCATCTACAATATAGGCAAAGCTCAATAAAGTGCAAAGCGTACAAGCAGGTACTTTGTAAATTCAGTATAAACTTGCAACAGGCGTTTATTAGTAGTACTAAAGCTAGTTACCTACTACTACTTCTCTTTATTTTACTTTTCATTTTTCATTTTTCACTACAAGCTCAAAACGCTCAAGTACCCATTGGTTACTGGCGTGAACACCTCAATTATAACACCGCACAAGCTGTGGTAAAAGGCAATAAAATTTACTGTGCTACTGCCAATAATGTATTTAGTGTAGATGCTAATAACAATGAACAACGTTACAGCAAAGTGAATGGCCTTAACGATATTGGTGTGAGTACTATTGGCTGGGATGAAACCACACAGCAACTGGTAATTGCTTATACCAATAGCAATGTAGATGTACTTAAAGCAGATGCTGTAAAAAACATTGGCCACATTAACCGCAGCACTATTGTTGGCAACAAAACCATCAATAGTATTTACTGCAATGGTGGCTTTGCCTACCTGTGTAGTGGCTTAGGTATAATTGTTTTAAACTTAACTAAATACGAAGTAAGCGATACCTGGTACATTGGCAATGGCGGTACGCAAGTGGTGGTAAATGGTATTACTACCGATGGCAGTTTTTGGTATGCAGCAACCACCCAAGGGTTAAAGAAAGCGAGTGTAAATGCAGCTAATTTGGCTAACTATATTAATTGGCAAAACCTTAGTGGTAGCAATGGTTTAAGCAATGGTGCTACGCAAAATACAGTAATTGCTAGTGGTAAATTAGTAGTGCTAAAAAATGATACATTGCTAGTACAAAATGGCACTAGTTTTAGTGTATTGTATAGCGATGTAAATTGGCAAATAACCAACTTAAATAGTAGTAACAATAAGTTGTTACTGTGCCAGCAAAATAAGCTTACTGGAGCAGGCAGAGTGCTACAAATAAATGCTTATGGTATTGTAGAAGCGAGCCTTACCAACAACGCTTATATCGCATTGCCAAAACAAGCCACTACAGATAATGGTAGCTTGTGGATAGCTGATAGCAAAGAAGGTTTATCTAAATACAATACCTCTTATAGTAGCTATGTACCAGATGGACCTTTAGGTACAGCCGATGGCGAAATGCTAGTATCAAACAATACTTTATATGCAGCAGCAGGTAGTGTAAATACTAGCTGGCAAGCGCAACAAAACCGCAATGGCTTGTACGCTTTTAATGGCGATGCTTGGCTTAATATTGGCTATTACAGCAAGCCTGTTTTTGATTCGGTGGTAGACATTGTTACTGTTGCTATAGACCCAAACAATCAATCTATTTGGGCTGGTAGTTATGGTGGTGGCTTGGTAAATATGGATGGTGCAACCACTAAAATTTATAAAGCAAACAACGCATCGTTACAGCCTGTAGTTGGCTCTAGTAAAGACATTCGTGTAACTGGTTTAGCGTTTGACAATGCCAACAATCTTTGGATAAGTAATTATGGTGCTGCGCAAAACATTAGTGTACGCAAGGCCGATGGTAGCTTTAAATCTTTTGCAATTCCTTTTATACATACTAGCAATGCGGTAGCGCAAATAACCATCGATGATGCCAATCAACTGTGGATTGTAAGCCCTCTTGGCAATGGTTTATTGGTAAATAATTACGGCAGTAATATTGATGCTATTAACGATGACCAATGGCAATTTTTTAAAACTGGCGTAGGCAATGGCAACCTGCCAAGTAACACAGTGTATTGTACAGCTAAAGACAAAGATGGCTTTATATGGATTGGCACAGCTAAAGGTATTGCCGTGGTGCAATGCCCTAACGAAGTATTTACCCAAAAGTGCGAAGCCATTTTGCCCGTGGTACAGCAAGATAGATTTGCTGGCTATTTATTTCAAGATGAAGAAGTACATACCATTGCGGTTGATGGGGCTAATAGAAAATGGGTAGGCACCAAAAATGGTGTGTGGTTAATTTCACCAGAAGGCGATAAAATTATTTACCGCTTTACAGTTGATAATAGCCCCTTGCTAAATAACAATATTAAACGCATTGCCATAAACCCACAAACTGGTGACGTATATATTTCTACCGAAACAGGCATTTGCAGCTTTAGAAGCACAGCCACAGAAGGCAGCGAAACCAACAGTGATGTGTTGGTATTTCCTAACCCTGTACCACCTAATTACAATGGCACTATTGCTATAAAAGGCTTGGTAGATAATGCTTTGGTAAAAATTGCCGAACTCAATGGTAGACTGGTGTACCAAACAAGGGCCCTGGGTGGGCAAGCCGTATGGAACGGCAAAAACTACAAAGGCGAAAAAATAGCAAGTGGCGTGTACCTGGTAATTGTAAGAGACAATACTGGTATGGAAAAAATAGTAACGAAAATTGTGGTGGTAAAGTAGAAGATGATGGGAACGCTGATGACGCTGATTGGATGGATTTTCGCTGATTTTTGTTGTTCAAGACTAGTTTAAAGCATTTTGATACAACTAGTAGCTAAACAAGTTATTTTGTAGAAGATGATGGGAACGCTGATGACGCTGATTGGATGGATTTTCGCTGATTTATTATAGTTCAATACTAGTTTAAAGCATATTGATACAACTAGTAGCTAAACAAGTTATTTTGTAGAAGATGATGGGAACGCTGA
>JASGCX010000007.1:12029-25780 GCA_030053925.1 Flavobacterium sp. | reverse complement strand
TGACGCTGATTGGATGGATTTTCGCTGATTTATTATAGTTCAATACTAATTTAAAGCATTTTGATACAACTAGTAGCTAAACAAGCTATTTTATTAGCGTGATATGCTACAATATTAGCGTGATATGCTACAATATTAGCGTGGTATGCTAATAGAATAGTAAGGTAAACTATAAAATTAGATCAAATACCTAATAAAATAGATAGCTAACCTAATAAATTAGGCTAATGCCCTAGTAAATTAGATTAAACACCTAATAAAATAGCTTGATTTTCTATAACTTAGCAAATAAATAAGGAAGTTATGGGTACTTTAACCAAAATGAGCCATGTAAATAGCGAGCAGAAGATGCCTCACGCAGGTAAGTTGCTACAAAAAGTATTGCAAGACAAAGGCATTTCAAAAGCCGAGCTTGCAAGGCGGTTAGATATTCATGCCATTGCGGTAACGCACTACGTAAAGCAGCACACTTTACATGCTGCACTACTTTGGAAAATTGGATTGGTAATCAACCATAATTTCTTTGCCGATTTATCGGCGGCTTTTCCAATAGAAATCCTGTCTGATAAAGAAGTGCAACTACAACAGCAACTAGTAGATTTAGAAAAGAAATTGGCTGTGTATCAAGAGATTTTAAAGATAAGTGGTAAGTAAATAATGGTATTATATACAAACTGAGCCACTCAATTTGAGTGGCTCAGTTTTAAATTGTATCCTGCTGAATAGCGTATCAAACCGCCGTAGTGGTGTTTCGTAAACTCAATATCAACTCGCAACAATGCTCAATTGAAAAACTAAAGCCTTCTCACAAAAAGAAACAATCCGCACATATTTGTCTCAATCGGTGTCATCCGTGTTCCTATCACAGTTCTTACATCACTTTACCCAATACCAAATCTTTCACTTGGCTTAGTAAAATGCGTTCTTGTGCCATTGAAAAACTAAAGCCTTCTCACAAAAAGAAACAATCCGCTCATATCTGTCTCAATCGGTGTCATCCGTGTTCCTATCACAGTTCTTACATCACTTTACCCAATACCAAATCTTTCACTTGGCTTAGTAAAATGCGTTCTTGTGCCATTGAAAAACTAAAGCCTTCTCACAAAAAGAAACAATCCGCTCATATCTGTCTCAATCGGTGTCATCCGTGTTCCTATCACAGTTCTTACATCACTTTACCCAATACCAAATCTTTCACTTGGCTTAGTAAAATGCGTTCTTGTGCCATTGAAAAACTAAAGCCTTCTCACAAAAAGAAACAATCCGCTCATATCTGTCTCAATCGGTGTCATCCGTGTTCCTATCACAGTTCTTACATCACTTTACCCAATACCAAATCTTTCACTTGGCTTAATAAAATGCGTTCTTGTGCCATAGTATCTCTGTAACGGATGGTTACGGTTTGGTCTATTGGTGTTTGGTTATCTATCGTTACGCAAAACGGTGTGCCAATGGCATCTTGGCGGCGGTAACGCTTACCAATAGCATCTTTTTCTTCGTAAAAGCATTTAAAGTAAGGCTTACATTCGTCCATTAACTTGGTAGCTATTTCTGGCAAACCATCTTTTTTGGTTAAAGGCAAAATGGCTAATTTGTTAGGTGCTAGTTTAGCAGGTATGCGCAATACCACACGGCTATCGTTGGTGCCATCTTCTTTTGCTATTATTTCTTCTTCGTAAGCGTTAGAAAGTATTAGCAAAAACATTCTATCTAAACCAATAGACGTTTCAATTACGTAAGGTATGTAGTTACCGTAAGGCTTGCCAGTAGCAGGGTCTATATCGTTGTCAAAATAGTTTTGTTTCTTTTTGCTGTACAGTTGGTGCTGCGTTAAATCGAAATCGCTACGGCTATGAATACCCTCTACTTCTTTAAAACCTATTGGAAATTGAAACTCAATATCGCAAGCCTCTTTAGCGTAGTGCGCCAGTTTTATATGGTTGTGATAGCGATATTTTTCAGGATTTATGCCCAAGCCCAAATGCCATTGTAAGCGGGCTTCTTTCCAGTATTTATACCATTCGCCTTCTGTACCAGGGCGCACAAAAAACTGCATTTCCATTTGCTCAAATTCACGCATACGAAAAATAAATTGCCTAGCCACAATCTCGTTTCTAAAAGCCTTACCAGTTTGTGCAATACCAAAAGGCACTTTCATACGTGCTGTTTTTTGCACGTTTAAAAAGTTTACAAAAATACCTTGTGCCGTTTCTGGCCGTAGGTACACAATATTATCGTCGGGGTTGTCAGATGCTACTGCACCAAACTCTGTTTTAAACATTAGGTTAAACTGGCGAATATCTGTCCAGTTAGTAGTACCGCTTACCAAGCATTTAATGTTATGGTGGTCTATCAATTTCTTTAAGCCAGCATAATCTGTAGCGGCTTCAAGCTGTTGCATTTCGTCTATCAAGGCGTTCTTGTCAGCTTCGGGCAAAGTATCGGCATAAGCTTCTATCAAATGATCTACACGGTAGCGTTTTTTGCTATCCTTATTGTCAATCATTGGGTCGCTAAAATTATCTACGTGGCCACTTGCTTTCCACGTAGTTGGGTGCATAAAAATAGCGGCATCTATGCCCACAATATTATCGTGCATTTGGGTCATGCTTTTCCACCAATAATCACGAATATTCTTTTTTAGTTCGCAACCATTAGGGCCATAGTCGTACACAGCACTAAGGCCATCATAAATTTCGCTAGATGGAAACACAAAGCCATATTCTTTGGCATGGGAAATAATCGCTTGAAAAATATTATCAGATTGTGTACTCATAAGGGTGCAAATATAATTGTCTCACCGCTCATTTAGAAGGCTACTAAAAAGTGCGCAATTTTTATGTTGCCAACTGTAAATTATCTATTTAGCCTCGTTGCAGGTTTATATTGAGTTTACGAAATGCCACTGCGGCGGTTAGTAGTTGTTTGGGGGTTTTATTGGTGTGGGTAATTAAGGCTACTATACTTGTAAAACTGCCACGGTAGCTAGCTTACAACGCAGGGTTAAGCTGCTGCGGCATTAGGAAACTATGGTACACCCTAATGCAGTTATTTGTCTAACTGCGGCAGCGTTACTACGCCGCAAGGAAACATTTATCCGTCATGCGGCAACTGTGCTGCGCCATCGGGAAGCTTCTTTCCGTAGGGACTATATGTTAATTGAAGTCTAGCATTAAATGAAGCAGCGGATACATTAATTTCTCTTTGTGAAATGACTTATAGACTGCATTATGTTGAAAAAATTGTGTCGTTTCTATTAACAACTTTTGCGAAGAGTCTAAAACTCGTTCAATTTCTTTATTAATTTTATTAACAACTAAAGTAGTTTTGCCCTCTACAACATAGCCAATCATACAGCCTCTTTGCTTGTAAATGCCAGTTATATATTTATTCATTCCTCTTTCGCTAACATATTCTTCTACAAGAAATTTTGATTTTAAGCCTAGATAATCGTTTTCAACTAAAAGCTTCGCTTCAATGCCATACTCAATTCTTTTAGGCGTATTCCAGTTACCGAAATAGAGGTCAAAGCGTTTTGCAGAAATTGATTTTTTACTCCCCGCAAATATTTCCTCGGTAAATTGGTGATGCTCACAGTTGACCCAGCTACCATTAGAGCATAGGACTTTTAATGCTGCAAATAGTGATAGGCTAATTTGCGTTTCATCTGGCTTTTCAGTTATTTTACTTGGTGTTTTTATTATTTGATACGCCTCTGAAATAAGATTGAATACTTCAATCTGGAATGCTTCAATTGCCTTTTCCGATGGCAACTCAGGATTGTGCTTTACAGCACGGGCAATATTTTCATATCCTTTTAAATATCCCATACTGTTATTATTGCGTCATTAGGTCAAGTAATATATCATCGGCATCATTTAATGCTTGAGAAATTGACCAAAAACGTTTTTGATTAGGTTTCACTAAATAGATTACTCCTTTTTTATAGTATTTTACAATCTTTCGATAATACACGGTTTCTGAGTGCTTTTGATAAGTATCTATATTAATTTGATGAAGCAATTTCGAAATGCCATCTACAAGAGAAGTCTTCACAGTTCCAAACTGCTCACTGTTATCAAAGTGAATAGCAATGATATTTACTGCTTGTCTTAAAGTACCAGTATTTAAAATTTCTACCCAAGCACCTTTTTTTGTATTCTTTAAAGTAGTTGTTATTGTATTTACTAATTTTTTTGCATAAGGCAAAATATCTGTATTAATATCAGCAAATCCTTCAGCATTACTTTTTTTATACCTGCTTGATAAAGCAACACTAAAATTTAATGTATCGTTAATTAGCGCTATTTCATTTTCCGAAAGATTCAATATTTTGTAAATAGCAGTGTCAATATCTCTTTGAATTTGGTTAATATTTTCGCTTTTGTAGATTTCATTAGGACTTGCTTTTAAACTAATTATTTCATCTACTTTTTTGGCAAGTTCATCAATAGATTCTTCATTAAGCGTAAATAGAAATGAAGGAAAAGATAATGCATCATTATTCTGAACTCGCCCACCTTTGTCAATTCCCCATGAAGAGCTGGTTATGAAATAATAGTATGTAGCCAATGTTGAGTTTAAACACGCAACTAAAGCCTTATGAAAAGTGGCATCTTTATTTTTGATTGAGATACCCAAAACTGAACTTAAAAAAACAGCATTTTCAGACAAGTAAGAAGAACAAAAATCAGAGTCTTTAGTCCCTTCTTTAATAATTATGATTGGCGAATTAAAAACTTGCTTGTTATTTGTACGGTACTGATTATTCTTATCCCCTAATTTTTTATAGTCATTAATTGGTGTATAATACCTGTCAATTCTATTGTCGGTTGGAATAAAAAAATAATCTCTTAAATGTGAATTTCCAAAAGGTGCTTTATTATCCCTTATCTTCAAACCAACTCCCCATTCACTATCAGATATACATTCTTTTAAAGTTTTTGCTTGCTTCAGTTTCTCGAGTAATCTAAAGTCTCTTAGGTTTCCCCACATCGCAATTTTAAAAACTTTAAAATTAGGCTTTAAAATTTCGATTAGTGGTATGAATTTTACCTCTGAGGCATCAATAACAATTGCTCTTCTGTTTTTAATTATCAACTCACTTTTAGGAACACAATAAATTACATAATCTTTGCGTGTGTCTTCTTGTTTGTGTTTTTTATAAATAATTACAGCAGCAGGTGCTGTTGCGTTCTCAAAAATTACATCACGAACAACTGAAAGATTAATCACAGACTCCACGTTATTTTCCGAGAACAATTTATTTCTAAACTTCTGGCTAATGTCTTCTGTATTAAAAAGCACCTTTGCTTTGCTAATTAAAGCTATTGTTGCATTAGGGGCTACATTGGGCATATAATCTAAATAAGCACAAACTATATCTTTTGGAATTTTTTGCGCTACAATATATTCTGCCACATCTTCCTTCAATCCACCACGTAACCAAGGTGGATTGCCTACCACTAAATCAAAATCATTTTCAAAAACAGCAAGGTCTTTAGAGAATGTACTAAAGTTGAAAAGGTTGTTTCCCTGCTTTTTGTTTCCTTTAGTTTGTTTATTCTTCCAGTTAATTAATGGCTCAAAGCGGGCATCTCTATCTAGAACTTTTGTGGGTTTTATATAATCCAAATAAGTAAGGTAAAGGCTGAAAGCTGTAACTTTTATTGCCTCTGAATCATACTCAATGCCATAAATATTGTTTAAAAGAAGGTCTTCTAAAACCTCTTCTGTAATTTCTTTTTTGTTAGCGTACTTCCAACGAGCTATCAGTCGTTTGTAACTTTCAACCAAAAAAATGCCGCTACCACATGCAGGGTCTAATATTTTTAAATCGTATGCATTATTACTTTCATCAGGATAAGGCAGTACCTCATTCAACACAAATTCAACAAGCATAGAAGGGGTATAGAAAGCCCCATCATTTCTTTTCTTATGTTCTTTTTTAAAACGAGTATGTTCCTCATCTTCAACACTCATAAACTCTTCATAAATTGAACTTATAAGTTCAATAGGAATATATTGAAACTGGAACATTCGCCAATTAAACGTAAGTTGTTGAGATATTAAATCGTTCCCAATAAAACAATCTTTTATTATTTGAAGTGCTTGAGGGTTGTTTTCAATTAATACTCTTTCTTCATCAGTAACAGGAAATAAATCTCCATTGAATTTTCTTTTTAAATAATCGAAAAGATCAATGGTGGCTTTAGGGTATTCAAGTAGGTCAAAAAAATTAGAAAGTCCTTTTTTTTGAGGATAGTTTTCTGGCTTTAAAATGCCCCTATCTTCAAGATATAATGTAAATAAACTTCTACCTAATAAATCATGAACTACACTAAATGGAAAGCCAAACTCACTATGCAGTTTTTCTCTTGCAAAAGCTAATTGATTAACAAGTTTTCTATCAACTCTATTTTTTGTTTTGATACTTTGTCCAATAGTCTCTTCCCAAATTAAACCGCTATCAATTTTTGATTGATGCAAAAGTTGCGCAAGTTCCTCTATGTCTTGTTTACTATTTTGATATATCCTTCCAATTTGAATTCGTTCTAGATTTTTTTCTGAATCAACTGGTAGATTAAAGCAATCATATAGTCTAGTCTCAGTAGGTGTAATAATCCCTAGTAATGGTGTTCGACCTTCATTCCATATTTTACGATGTAAGTTGCTTACTTCTGCTGCATTGAATTTATGAAGTTGCCTGAAATAAATAAAGGGGTTGTCACCAGAAAAATTTATAGAGTCAATCGGAAAGTTTTCGTCGTTTATAACAGAGCTTGATAATTGTCTTTTGAATGATGAAAGCAAAATATTAGACGCATCCGCCAAGGTTTCTTTAGTAACCAAACTAGGCCCCCAGTCTGCTTCTATTGAAATTTTATTTAGTATTTCTTTGGTTTGATAAGTCACGACAATTTCTTTAGGCAATCAATATTTATTCATTGGTTTGCATAATGCAGCAAAATAACTACAAATTACACAAATCCAACTAGCTATCTAATTTTTCTTCACCCTCAAAACAACCTTCCCTGCTCACCAGGTCTTCTAAATTGTGTGGTATCAAGCCCCCAACGTTCTGCGTTTAGGTTGTAGAGTTTGTTGTATTTAATAAACTGCTGCCGCACTAGTTCTGCTATTGGGCCTTCGCCTCGCATACGCTTGCCGTAGCGGCTATCGTTTACTTGCCCACCGTGGCCGCTTTCTATCAAGTGCCACACTTTATCTGCCCTATCAGGAAAGTTCTTGTACAGCCAATCATGAAACATCAATTTAATAGCCCCATTAAGCCGTACAAATGTGTAAGCACTAAACGTTGCACCGTTTTCGCTTGCTGCTTGCATAATGCGTTGCATTTCGTGTTCGTTTAAGCCTGGTATCATTGGCCCAAGCATTACGCCCATGCGTACACCCATATCGCTCAGTTCTTTTATCAGCTTTAAACGCTGTGTGGCTGTGGTAGTTCGTGGTTCCATCACACGGCGTAAATCTTCATTAAAACTGGTAATACTTACTAGTATGCTAATTAGGTTTTTGCTTGCCATTTTTTGCAGTAAATCTTTATCGCGTAACATGCCAGCATTTTTGGTAATCATGCCTACAGGTTGGTTAAACTCGTTACACACTTCTAGCAATTGCCTTGTAATGCGAAACTTTTGCTCGGCAGGTTGGTAGCAATCTGTATTGCCACTAAGGCTTATGGGCAAGCATTGCCATTTTGGGTGCATTAAAAATTTGCGTAGCAATTCGGGCGCATTTTTCTTTACAATTATCTTTCGCTCAAAATCTAGCCCAGCACTGTAGCCCCAGTATTCATGCGCATTTCGGGCATAGCAATAAATACAGCCATGCTCGCAGCCTTGGTAAGGGTTCATGCTGTAAAACATGCCTACATCGGGGCTATCTACTTTGTTTACAATGCTCTTTGCATGGTCTTCTAAATACACGGTGGCTTCGTTGGTTTCAGTCCAGTCGTCTATTGCTTCTACATGTGCTTTTATGGTTTGATTAGCCAAAAAGCGGTTCTTCGTATTTATCTGTGCACCTCTGCCTTTTAAATACGCTTCGTTGCCTTCAACCGAAGGTTTTGGTTTAGCATTGGGATTATCGTTGATGTTCTTCATTTGCTGATGTCTGTTCGTGTTCAATACACTTTTCTTACTAAATGCTACCAATCCAAATAATCTGAAAACCCCATAACCATTGGGGCTAGGTTTAAACAAACAGCGATGCCTGCATTACCTTCTCTTTTTCTTTACCCAATAATAAAAAACTAGCCGCCGCAGCATAGCTTTTGTTGCCTACTTTGCGTTTTAGTAGTATTGCATTGGTAGCCATAAAACTTGCCGTAAAAGGCGTATTACTGTATTCAAGCCAGCTTTTTTCGTATTGCCAAGGCTGCAATTTTCTGGCTATTGTAATGTGTGGATCGGTTATAAAATGCGGCTTATGTTCTTGGTCAAATTTTAGTAAGGGCTGTATTGGTCGCAACTCTTTTACCAAGCGCACTATTGGCTTTTTAGTTTTTACATTAATAAAAATGGTGTGCGATGGAAAACCGCCAAAGCCTTCTAAATCTATTTTGCAAGGCGCATTGGTAGCCATCACTTGCTCAAACTTTTGGATGATTCTTGCCTCATGCATTTCAAACTGCATAAATTTTACTAGCGTAAGATGCGGCTTTAAAAATGCAGCCATCGGGCAGTCGTAATTATCTGCAAATGCCCGTTTAAGGTCAAGTATTTTATTGTATAAATCTTCATGCGGTTGCAGTATCAACAAGTATTCACTCACGGCAAGTTGTTTACTGCTAAATAGCGGCTGCTTATTGTAAGCATTACTTAAAAGTAGATGTGACATGGAAACAATGTTGCTAATAGTTGTTATAAAAATATTCGGTTAATCAGTTGTTCGCTTTCGCCTGCTTTTGTGCGATACAAACACAAGGCTTGTAGTTTATTATCACATATATCAAACGCTACATTACGCAGCATTTGCGCCGATGGAATGTTTAAAGCCGTTTGCCATTCGGCTAAAGTGTTACACAATAAGCCATGGGTTTTAATAAGGCTACCATCGCTTAATAAGCACATATTTTGCAAGTACCTAAACAGTGTAGCTTCAGTATGTTCTGCGGCGCAAAAGCCCGCCAATGCTAACTTTACGCCATGGTTATTGCACTCAGCTACTATTTTGTACTCTATTTGTTGTGCCTTAGAAGATATTAATGCTACATTCATAAAAACTAAATTTTGTGGTATAAAAATACTAATTAGTTTAGCATTTCAAAATTAATTTTTATGGACCCAGATATATTTAGCAATACAGCTTATAAAGGCACTAAGCAATTTACACAACACGATGTACAAACGGCTAATGCAACAGGCTTTGGCGCTGCCGCCGATGATTATGCCGAACGTGGTATTGACCTAAACGAGCAACTAATTATGAACAAGCCAGCTACTTTCTTTTTTAGAATGAACAGTGATGCAATGATAGATGCAGGCATTAACGTAAACGATATTTTAATTGTAGATAGAAGCATCAAAGCTATAAATAGCAAGATTATTGTGGCCGCTGTTGATGGTGACTTAATGGTAAGGCGCTACCTACAATTGTTTAACAAAGCCACTTTAAACCCAGAAAATAAGAAGTATAAAGAAGTAGAAATTAATGAATTTACCACCTTTCAAAGTTGGGGTGTTGTTACTTGTGTGATACATATTCTTGATGCTAATTTAATAACATTCAACAAAAATGCTACACAGCAAAAGCGCAAATAATAATTGAATAAAATTACTGCTCACCATGAAAGCCATTATTGATTGTAACAGTTTTTATTGTTCTTGCGAAAGATTATTTAGGCCCGACTTAGAGCACAAACCCGTTGTTGTACTTAGCAATAACGATGGTTGCATTATTTCTCGTAGCGATGAAGCAAAAGATTTTGGGGTAGAAATGGCAGGCCCTTACTTTAAAGCAAAACCATTAATAGAAGCACATGGTGTGGTTACATTTTCATCTAATTATAACTTGTATGGCAACCTTAGTTGGCGTGTAATGGAAACTATACGTATGCTTATAGGCGCAGCTAATGTAGAAGTGTATAGTGTAGATGAAGCCTTCCTAAACTTAGATAAAATACCCAAACAAAAACTACACGAAACGGTGCGTACTATTAAAGACACCGTAGAAATGTGGACGGGCATAAAAGTATCTATTGGTGTAGCACCTACCAAGGTTTTAAGTAAGGTAGCCAATAGATTAGCCAAGAAAAATAAAGAAGCTACCAACTGCATTTTAATACTCGATACACCACGAAAAATAGAGCAAGCACTACAACGTACAGAGGTAGAAGATATATGGGGTGTTGGTAACCAATATGCACAAAAACTAAGGCACATGCAAATAGTAACAGCCTGGCAACTGAGCCTTAAAAATATAGAATGGGCACACAAACATTTAGGTGGTGTAGTAGGTGTAAGACTAGTTCGTGAACTTAAAGGCATTGAAAGTATTGTAATGGAAGCAGAACTAGTAAATAAAAAAATGATAGCAACAACTAGAATGTTTGGCAAGCCTGTAAAAGATATTGCTAGCATTAAAGAAGCTGTGGCCACTTACACTTCTAGAGCCGCTGAAAAACTACGCAGACAACACAGTGCGGCCAATATTATTAGTGTATTTGTAGTGCCTAAAGAACCATCTTCTACAGGGCATTTTAGGCACGGCCCAAGCATTAGCGCTTACACTACTTTAGATAATGCCACTTCTATTACCAACCAACTAATAAAGCCAGCGTTACAACTTGTAGATAGTTTATTTGAAGAAGGCAGATTGTATAAAAAAGCAGGCGTAACGCTTAGTGGTATTGTACCAGACAGTTCTATTCAGGGTAATTTGTTTGTACCTGAAGCTACCAATAAAAGCCGGATGCTTATGAACACGATGGATAACATGAACTTTGCCATGCGAGATGACATTATCAAGTTTGCCTCTAGCGGTACTACACGCAATTGGAAAATGCAGAAAAACTTTCACAGCCCACGATATACCACACGCTGGGATGAATTGTATGAGATTAAGTAACCCCGAAAATCCAAAATTTGATTTTGGATTTTCGGGGTTACTTAATTTTTGGCAAATACTCTTTTAGAAATTTATACAGATTAGTAACAACAACATTGTCCTTGCTAATATACTCTTCGCTATTAGGTGTAATTACAATCTTATTTTTTACTTTTAAATCTGCTGCACTAGTATAAAATCCTTTAGAAATAGACGGTGTGTTTGTAAGTTTAATTTCAATACACGCTAGTGGCTGAATACCTCTTACTAACACCACGTCGCACTCGGCACCGTCATGTGTTCTATAAAAATACATGTCAATACTGCGTTCTTTAAATTGATAAATCTGCTCAACCACATAACCTTCCCATGATGCGCCAGCAACTGGATGGCTAAGAATATCATCAATAGATGAAAGGCGCAAAAGGCTATGTAAAATGCCACTATCGCGGATGTACACTTTTGGTGACTTTACCAAGCGCTTACTAGCATTGATATACCAAGGTTGTAAGCGCCTAATTAGGTAAGCACCTTCTAAATAGTCTACATAACGCAATACCGTAGGTGCAGTAACCCCTAGTGAACGAGCAAATATTTCAGCATTCCATATACCGCCATTTACATGTGCCAGCATGTTCCATAGTTTTTGGATAATAGATGATGATAGGTTTACACTAAATAAAAATTCTAAATCTCGCTCTATGTAACTGCGTATAAAACTATCTGTCCAGGCCCATGTTTGTTTAGCTTGTTTTGCCAGTAACGCATCAGGAAATCCACCGTATAGCCAATGCTTTTGCCTAGCTATATTTCTAGGAATTTCTAATAAACCAAAGGGTGTAAGTTCTGTGTAAGAAATTCTACCAGCCAATGTTTCTGACACTCCTTGCACCAAACTAGGTGAGGCCGAACCTAATAAAATAAAGCGACCAGGCTTTTTATACTCATCAATTAAAGGCCGTAATTCAGAAAATAAGTTGGGTAATAATTGTACTTCATCTAAAATTACACATCGGTCTTTATAGGTTTCTAAGTAACTGTGTGCATCTTGTAATTTATTACGGTCGGCTAATTTTTCCATATCTAAATACAAAGCCACATTTTTTTTAGTACTAGCTATTTGTTTGGCTAATGTGGTTTTGCCTACTTGCCTAGGGCCAAGTATTGCTACCGCTGGAAAAAATTGCAACGCTTCGGTTATTTTGCTTTCTAGTGTACGCTTTATCATGGCGCAAAGCTAGTATAACAACCCCGAAAATCCAAAATCAAATTTTGGATTTTCGGGGTTTCTAATCGTAAATTTAAAATAACAAGCCGTTGGCCCTAGGTGTTTGCCAAAAGCAAGAATGTCTTTTAAAAATTCTGTTGTTGCAAAATATTTATTGGTTAAGCTGCCACAATGCGTAACCCCTTGATGCATTTTTGGGCAATAGAGAAAGTCTTTGTCAGCAGCTATTTCAGCCCATTTAGCTATGCCTGCGGTGCCATCTATTTTGTAGTGTGTAGCATTTAGTTCTATGCTATTGTAGTGTTGTAAAAAATCTTTTTTCTTGGTTTTTTCTGGGTAAATTTTACCCACCCATTCTGTGCGGCCCCACTTAGCACAGCCAATATAAACTTTAGGTGTAGTAGCAGGTAAGCCTTGTAAAATTGCTTGATTAAACAAAGGCACATTTGGTAGGTTAAAGTTAATATTGTTAAATGCGTTTTCGGGTACACCACCAAATTCCATAATGCACATATTTAAGCACTAAATATAGTTGCTAGTAGGTGCTAATACAAAGCCACCACTTACATAAGTGATGGCTAAATTTTTTTACGAATACGCATAAAGTTGCCCCTACTTTTTATTTGGTAGTAGTGGCTTTTTTAGGCTTTGGCGTGTCATCTACCACATAGCCATAATCGCCTAATGTTTTTGGCGATTTGCTGTACACGCCTTTTAAAAAATCACGTGTACTCGTAAGCCCTTTAGGAATATCAGCCATTAAGTTGTTTCTTTCCTCGTAGGCTTTTTCCATCTTTTTTTGAAGCTCTACCGCCTCGTAGTGCTTTTGCAATGCTAAAGGAATGTTTGATCCCACAGCATCCCACTTAAAATCTTGCATCACTTTTAGTGGGCTGCTGGTGCCATCTGCCGTGTGCTTACCATAAATTTTTTGTGCCAATTTTAGCTGGTCTTCAGGGTTGGCAGGAATTTCAATACGCAATACTTGCTTAGCCATAATTACTTGCTTTTAAAGTTTAAACAATGGCATAAAATTACTATTCATGTACGCTAAAAGCAATAGTTGCAATAGTTTTTTATTAACATGTTTTTCCACAATACGCATCGTTTATACTGGGGTAAAAACATTCTGCCCGGGGTCTCAATATTCAGATGGGGGTAAGAATGTTCTGGGTGGGGTCTGAATGTTCTGGGTGGGATCTGAATGTTCAGATGGGGGTAAGAATGTTCAGATGGGGGTTAGAATGTTCTGGGTGGGGTCTGAATATTCTTTTTGCCAAAAAGAAATTACAGGATGCCAAAAAGAAAGTGCTGGGTGGCGGAAAGTAAATTGCGAATGGCACTTAGCACATTGCAGATGCCAAAAAGAAATTACAGGATGCCAAAAAGAAACTGCTAGGTGGCGGAAAGTAAATTGCGAATGGCACTTAGCACATTGCAGATGCCAAAAAGA
>JASGCX010000007.1:0-11929 GCA_030053925.1 Flavobacterium sp. | reverse complement strand
AATTACAGGATGCCAAAAAGAAACTACTGGATGGCGGAAAGAAGATTGAGGATGGGGGATGGTTTTGATGGAGGAAATTGCTTAGAAGTCTTCTTTTATTTCTTTTAAACTAATAATTTTTGTTATCAAATTCACTTTTTCTGACGGCTGAATGTTAAGGTTTTCTATTGTTTTGGCAAGAGGCTGTTTCTTATTTTCATTATCAACAATAATATATTTTATATCATTAGGCTTAAATCTAAGTGGCTTTTGTTGAAGTTCTCTATTTAATAATTCTATTTTATTAACACCAACTTGCTTATGTGGAAATACAACAAACTTGCTTTCTTTAGGTATATAACGCCATTCCCTTTCGTCGTAATAATTTATTGGGTTTCTTCTTTTTGTTCCTTTCTGATAATATCCGTCATACGGTTTCAAAAATTTAACTATTTCACCAAGCTGCCTAACTAGATTTTTATCATTGGTAATAGAAGATTTATTGATTTGATTAATGGTATTTATAATTGTTTTTGACGCTACAGATTTCTTGTGTACATAAACTACTGGCGAAATGTTGTTCCTTATTCCCCAAGTTTTTTTGAATCCGATGCCAAAATTTCCAAAATCTAAAGTGTGCTGACTTATACTTTCATCTGATAATTGTGTAAGTTTTAAGTCGCAAAAGCAAACCATAGGGATATATGCTATTGCATAGCTGCTTCTACTTGATAAAACATGCTCAAAATGTTCTAAAGAGTATTTAGGCCAAAAACTCTGTGAACTTAGTATTTTTTCAAGAGTCTCGAATTTAGTAAAGTGGAATAATGTATTGGCACTTACTGGCATTGACTATACTTTTAGATATTTTTTGATTAAACCATTTACCATTTCGCTATAAAGTTCTTTTGCTTGTGTAATTTTATTTAGTTCAATAAGTGAACAAGCTTCATTCACATGTTTAAAAATTATTTCAAATTCATTAAAAGAGTTAGCAGTGAGTTTAATTTTTTTAACTATGGTTGGTGCAACCCTATAGTATAATTTTACCAATGCAATATCCTTCTGATTTTTACTCATATAAGTATCTCTAAATTGCCTTAATGTTTGAAGTTGGTAGCAATCATCTGGTAAACCATAAAATTCAGTACAAGCTGTGGTAAAATAACAGCCATCATTTACTTGTTTTTTGGTAGTTTTTTTCTTAGTACCAACTACTGCTGTCTTTAATGCAGCTTTCTTAGGTGCTTTTTTGGGTACCGCTTTTTTAGAAGCCACTTTCTTAATTGTAGCCATAATTATTGTTTTAGATTCTAAAGATAAAGCAGAACTTAATAAATCAGGCTATTTGAATGTGCTTTATCACTAACGTATATACCATTTAAACATGCACGCCTATTACCCAAACTATTTAAAACACAATATCAAAAGTTTTTTCTTGGTTGTTACGTTTAATGGTAAGCTTGGTGGCGTTGCCTTTTTTAAACTTGCTAAGGGTTTGCATGTAGCTATTTACATCTACAAATTTATAGTCGCCTAGTTGTAGCAACACATCGCCTGCTTGTAGGCCAATGCGTTCGGCTAGCTTGCCTGGGCTTACACCATCTATGCGTACACCGGTGCCACTGTAGCCATAATCTGGTATTACACCAAGGCTTACGCTAAAACTTGCACGGCCCATTTTTGGCTCGGTGGTTTTGGTAAATGCTAGCTTGCCTTTAGCATCGGCGGTTTGTATAAGGCGGTAGATGTATTGCACTATTTGTCGTTCACCATCGTAATTAATTTTATCCCAATCGTCGGTGGCTTTATGATAGTCGGGATGGCTACCTGTAAAAAAGAACAGCACAGGCATATTGGCACGGTAAAAACTAGCATGGTCGCTGGGGCCGCTACCAGTGCTATCAAATTTTAGTAGCAAGGTTTTATTGGTAGTGGTTTCAAAAACATGGCTCCATGTAGGCGAAGTACCATAGCCACCAATGGTAAGTTTGTGTGCAGTATCGTAACGGCCTACCATATCCATATTAATCATGTAATTGGCAGTAATGTTGGTGGTAGGATGTTCTAGCCAATATTTACTACCAAATAAGCCCAATTCTTCGCCACTAAAATGTAGAATTAAGTAGTTGTTGTTTTTAGGTGATGATTGATTTAATTGCTTTGCAAGCTCTATTAAAGCTGCTGTACCACTTGCATTATCATCGGCACCATTGCGAATAACATGGCCCGTATCAAGTGCGTTTTTGTCTTCGTTGTAACCAAGATGGTCGTAATGTGCACCAATAATAACGGTGGTAGCAGCATTGTTATTAATAAAGGCAGCTACATTGTGTGCAGTGCGTATTTTCTCGCTCATGCTTACGGTAGCAACAATGCTTTGTGTGGCAGAATAATCGGCAAAGGCTTTGGCTAAACCATCTTTGGTAATATAAATAACAGGAATTTTTGCAGCGGCAGATTTATCGTTTTTATTAAACTGAATATTATCTACTGCCGATGAACTGTTGTAAATAAATAATGCCGTAGCACCTTTTGCAGCAGCTTTATCGGCATCTTTTTTTATGGCTTCATCTATATCGTAATGCGGATTGGTTGCATTGTCTTCTAGCCATTCTTTTACATCTCTAAACCAAGAATTACCAGCCTCGTTAAGCGATAATGCAGCCCAACCTTTAATACTAGTAGTAGCACTATAGCTAAGTGGAAAAAAATCTTTGAGAACAATGAGGCTTTTATTATTAACCACCAATTTGGTAGTAGCATCTATTTGCTTGCCTTCGTTAATGGTAAATGCTTGTACGTAACCATTTGTGCCCTTAGGCTCTAAACCTGCTTGCTGATACTGGTTAATAATATACTGCATGGCTAGCTTTTCGCCCTCGGTGCCAGTACCACGGCCTTCTAGTTTATCGTCGGCTAAATATTTAACATGCGCTTGTAGGTTGCTAATTAAAGTTTCGTTTGCTTTTTGCTCGGCGGCGGCAGCCATTTTTAATTGTTTCTTTTTGCTTTGTGCGCTAGCAAACATTGGCAAAAGGCAAACAACAATAACAAAGTGCTTCATATAGATTGATTGTGCTGCAAAGTAATAATAGCAACCTAATGGATAGCTTAATTATTTGGTAATTATTTATACTACCGATTACAAATGCCCATTTTAGGGTTATTTTTTTTAAGAAAATGTCTTTTTTGCGCCCAATTGAATTTTAAAATAGTTTACTATCAGTGGCATTTTGAAGATTCCAAAAAATATTTTAAAGTTTTTTTAAAATTTTTTTTGAAGCTAAAGCATTGATAATCAACGAATATAGTTCTATGCTAAAGGTTATTACTAAAAAATAACTAGTACTTTGTTTTGCATAGTACCAAATAAGTCACATCTTTGCGTTGTCAATGTAAAACATGTTACACAATTGATGGTGAAAAATTAAAAAACAGTAGAAGCACAAATTAAGAGTGGCAGATACACAAAAAATAAAATTATGAAAACGCAAACAAACTTCTTAACTCAGTTAAACGCTAACAACTTAAACAATTTAACTACCGAAGTAAAAGAAACACTTGCTACAAACGTAGATAGCAACAAAAGCACTTTAAAAGCCATTGACTTTTGGAACTTGCAACGCACTCAAAAAGCAAGAACTTGCGGTAGATTTCCTGGTATCTCGGTAAGGTAATTGATAGGAACACAGATGACACCGATTTGATAGATCTACACAGATTTTTAAAACGGCCTACTATTAATCACTTTATGAAATTGATAGCAACACAGATGACACCGATTTGATAGATCTACACAGATTTTTAAAACGACCTGCCGTTAATCACTTTATGAAATTGATAGCAACACAGATGACACTGATTTGGTAGATCTACACAGATTTTTAAAACGGTCTGCCGTTAATCACTTTATGAAATTGATAGCAACACAGATGACACCGATTTGATAGATCTACACAGATTTTTAAAACGGCCTACTATTAATCACTTTATAAAATTGATAGCAACACAGATGACACTGATTTGATAGATCTACACAGATTTTTAAAACGACCTGCCATTAATCACTTTATGAAATTGATAGCAACACAGATGACACCGATTTGGTAGATCTACACAGATTTTTAAAACGGCCTGCCATTAATCACTTTATGAAATTGATAGCAACACAGATGACACTGATTTGGTAGATCTACACAGATTTTTAAAACGACCTGGCGTTAATCACTTTATGAAATTGATAGGAACACAGATGACACCGATTTGATAGATCTACACAGATTTTTAAATAATTGTAGTTATCATCCAAATCGCAAAAAACACAAAACAAATTTTTAAAACGGCCTGCCATTAATCACTTTATGAAATTGATAGCAACACAGATGACACTGATTTGGTAGATCTACACAGATTTTTAAAACGGTCTACCGTTAACCACTTTATGAAATTGATAGCAACACAGATGACACCGATTTGGTAGATCTACACAGATTTTTAAAAAGGCCTGCCGTTAATCACTTTATGAAATTGATAGCAACACAGATGACACCGATTTGGTAGATCTACACAGATTTTAAAACGGTCTACCGTTAATCACTTTATAAAATTGATAGCAACACAGATGACACCGATTTGGTAGATCTACACAGATTTTTAAATAATTGTAGTTATCTTCTAAATCGCAAAAAACACAAAACAAATTTTTAAAACGGCCTACTATTAATCACTTTATAAAAAGGCATTAACGGCAGGTTAATATCACCAATAAAACTCCAAAAAATGGATATCCAAAACACTCAAAGTCAAATGCGAAAAGGCGTTCTGGAGTTTTGCATTTTATCGGTAATTCGCCAAGGTGAGGTTTACCCAAGCGACATTGTAGATAAAATGAAAGCTGCCAACTTAAACATTTTCGAGGGTACACTTTACCCATTGCTTACAAGGCTTAAAAATGCCGAATACTTAACTTACCGATGGGTAGAAAGCAATAGCGGCCCGCCACGTAAGTACTTTGTAATGACAGAAAAAGGCTTAACCTTTTATGCAGAACTAGAAAAAACCTGGAAGGAACTTGCAGATGCGGTACACTTATTGACACAACCCGCCACAACATCTGAAGATAACAACCAACAACTTTAACCAACTAGCCACGCACAGTTATAAAATAAGCAAAAAAAATTTCAAAGCAAATTGAAACAACACCAACGAAATTTTTTTTGCGCATAACGTGTGGCTAAAAAAATAAAAATTATCACATGAAAAAGGTAATCAACATCAACTTTCAAGGTAGGGTAGTTCCTATAGAAGAAACAGCTTACGATATTTTAAAACAATACGTAGAAGCTTTAAGACGCTTTTTTGCCAATGAAGAAGGCAAAGAAGAAATTATAAACGATATAGAAAGCAGAATTGCAGAATTATTTGCCGAAACACTTAAAAAAGGTAGCACTTGCATTACCGATGTTGATGTAAACAACATTATTGCAAGCATGGGCCGCCCCGAAGATTTTGAAAGCGAAGAAGAAAACATAAAAACACAGCTTGGTGGCGAGCAAAAAAAGCAAGAACAAAACTATCAGCAAACTACTAGCCAACATAGCTTTAACAACGGCGAACCACGCAAGTTGTATAGAGACGAAAACCACAAAGTATTTGGTGGTGTATGTAGCGGTATTGCCAATTATTTTGGTATTGATAGAATTATTGTACGCATAATTGCCATATTTGTTTCAAGCGTATTTTTTATCCCTTACATTATTATTTGGATAGCGGTACCAAGTACTGCAACGCAAATAATAGGTAGCACACGTAAACGCTTGTTTAGAGATATGGACGATAAAATAATAGCCGGCGTGTGTAGCGGTTTGGGGCATTATTTTGGCGTAAAAGCTTGGATAGTTCGCTTACTATTTTTATTACCATTCTTATCTTTTGTAGCAAGATGGGGCCACTGGGGTTTCTTTGATTTTCCCGACTTTTTACGCTTTTCTTTTAGCCCTGGCGCTACCATCATTTACATTATCCTTTGGCTAATATTGCCCGAAGCTATAACTGCGGCCGATAAGCTAGAAATGAAAGGCCAACCAGTAGATTTGAATAGCATTAAACAAACCATACAAACAGATATGGAAGGCTTTAATGCCCGTGCCAAAAAATTTGGTGAAGAAATTAAAGAAAGAGCCGAAGAGATAAGTAAAGAATTTGGCCCTAAAGCACAACAGTTTGGCAAAGAAGCAGCTTATGTAGCACGTAGAAGTAGCCGTGGTTTGGGTGGTTTTATTGCACTAATAGCTAAAATATTTGCTTACTTTATTTTGGGTTGTGTATTATTTAGCATTGTTGCAGCCTTGTTTGGCTTTGGTGTTGTAGGCTTTGGATTATTGCCAATAAAAGAATTTATTTTAACAGATGGCTGGCAAGATGCGCTGGCATGGGGTACTTTACTATTGTTCATTTGGGTACCAGTAATTGGTATTATTACTTGGATAATTAGAAAGCTAATAAAAGCAAAACGCAACAGCACTTTATTACGTGGCACGTTCATAGCTTTATGGATAGTTGGTTGGTTTTGCTTAATGGCTTTACTAGCATCGGTAAACAGAGATTTTAAATACACAAGTACTGCTAATGAAGAAGTAGTAAAACTATCTAACGCCAAAATAGATAAGCTAGAAGTGAGTTTGAGCGACAACTCGACTCGTAAATACTACAGCAATGGCAAGCGCTGGTTTAAAATAGAACCTTTTAATGGTGCTTTTGAAGATACCGTAGAAGTGCCTAATACTAGAGTGAAAATAGTAAAATCAAAAACCGATAGTTTTAACGTTACTGTATTGCGTTTAAGCCAAGGTAAAACCAAAAGTCAGGCAAATGAATTAGCCGAAAAAATTACTTACAACATTGAACAAAAAGACAGCTTACTATCGCTTGTAAAAGGTATTCAAATAAACAATATTGATAAGTTTCGTAACCAACGCATACTTATTACTATAGCTGTGCCAGTAGGTAAAAGAATAAAAGTAGATGATAAAATAGGTTGGATGCATGTACATTTTGGTATAGATAACAACGATAGCTGGGAGAGAGAATTTTATGGTGATGAAGATTTTGACTGGCAAACTGGTAAGGAATATATAATGACTGATAAGGGCCTCAAGAGCCTAGCTAGTAGAGGCAATAGCTACGATAAAGATGAGAATGATGATAAAAGCCTAGAAGACCAAAAACGTGAACTTGACGAAAAGCAACGTGAACTAGACGAACAAAGAAGACAATTGGATAAAACTATTCAAGACAAATTGAAAAAAATAGATGAAGATAAACGCAAGCTAGAAAAAACAATAGATAGCACTAAGGGGTATCGGTATCAAAAAACAGCATCGGTAGCTAAGCCAAATGCCATAGCCACAGAGCTTAATGACGAAGCAACAATTAGCGATGGTAGCATACGCCCATCTATGTTAAACAGCTTTAGAGTAGCGGGGTAAAAAGTAAATGATGATTGAAATGATTACGCTGAGAATACCGTAAGCGGCAAGCATTTTACGCATTAAAATGATTATCAATTATAGATATAAAGACGGTTAAAGTGGGGAAGTCTCATGGCCTTGGATGTAGTCTTACAACCGAGGCCTTCCCTTTTTTAGGGAGTATTTACTTAAATAAAAGCACCATTTTTAGGGGTAATAACTATCTGAAATTGGGAATAATGTCATCGTTAACCAACTGCATTACTACTATCATGCTTCGGTTGTAGCATGTACGCCGTGGCGTATTACTCACTTTTACGTTTTGTTAGCTTTGCAGCGTTGTGAAACACCTACCGATAGCTATTGGTAGGTAAAATCAAGTAACATTTTATGCCTCCGTTTTCCAAATAGCAGATAGTTATTACTGTTTTTATAAACTTGTGTTAGTGGCAAATAAACTTGTGTTTGTTTTACAAGCGCATAAGTTCAGTTTTTATAAACTCGAGTTTGTTTGTAACTAGCTTCAGTTGGTGTAACTAAACTAGCGTTCGTTTTTATAGAACACTAGTTGGCTTTAAGTAAACAGGCGTTTGTTAAATACGAACTGGAGTAACTAAAAAATAAAGAGGAGTTCGGTGTAGCGAACTCCTCTTTAATTTTTG
This sequence comes from Flavobacterium sp., assembly GCA_030053925.1. Lineage (GTDB taxonomy): Bacteria > Bacteroidota > Bacteroidia > Chitinophagales > Chitinophagaceae > Parasediminibacterium. The sequence goes on along the minus strand of JASGCX010000007.1, from coordinate 3,816 downwards.
CTAACTTATAGCCAATATTACCAAACTGTAGTTAGTTATTTTGTAACATCGGCTTTGGTTATTCTTCTACCATTAGCCGCATAGCGAACTTTTAATACATCGTACACAGGTATTGCATCTGCAACGCCATCTTCTGCATCGTTTTTTACACTGGTGTAAAATTTATTAATACAATCTAAAGCTTCCGCACCGGCTATTACTTTGGTGCTATTTATAGCTTGTGAAATTTGACTAATAAGCACATCGGGTGCTTGCAAGGCTTCATACACACTAAAATCTTTTTCCGCCTCGGCAATATCGCATTTGCGAGGTACTAAATTAGGGTTAGCCTTGCCCAATGCAATACCGTCTAGTACATAAGGCTCGCTCTTATCGCCTACTTTGGCAAGGGCATCGCTTTCTTCTTTACTTAATGCCTCTATTAAAAAAGGTTTTAAGGTATCAAAACCTTGTTTAAAAAAGCCCATTGCAGTATCAATAGCTGTTTGCGGAATGACTAGTGATACTCTGTTAGTGTTAATAGCCATAATTTGTGTTTTTTAATTGTGAGTGATTTGATTTTTACAATGCTAAAGTAAAACATTTCAGAAAATAAACCAACTACGAAATTTTGCAGTTGGTAATCTGAGTCAAAGTTCAAAAAAGATTAAACGTTAAAAAATACTTGTACCCACCTTGATCAATAATTATCCACGCTACAATCTTATGCGTTTTAGGCTCAAACAATATAACACCTAAAGGCTTATTAGGATTTGTTTTATTAAAATAGGCAAAAGTATTTGGTGCTGCTTCTTTCAGTTCTTCAGTAAACGGCTTATAAAATGCAATATCATTTTTAAAAAATCGTATTGATAAAGCGTCTAAATTTTTAACCCCGACAGAGTCTACAAAATGTTGCAAATTGATAAAAAGACCATCAAAAATCTCAATTCTTTTATTAACTCTATCTTTTAAAGTGTCTTTAAGTATGTAATCAAAATAAATAAACTTCTCAAATAGTGTATCTCTTTCAGAGATTTGATATGGCTTTCTCTCAATAAATTTTGCTAAATCGCTTAATGTAGAATATGAAGCCTTCTCGCTTTGTGACAATAGTTTTGATTGAGCGAAATTTGTACTATTAAATAGCACACCAATAAATGTATAAAAGCACACTTTGAATACTTTTTTAATTTTCATAATCTAGTTATTTTAGTTACATAAACCAGATTTGGTATGGGCATTGAATGTGCCTACTTCTATATTGTTCAGCCTTAGTTGGCATTGCTTTTGCCAACTAAAACCTCAATAAAAAAGTTGTTGGCAACCTCTATGTGCTAGCTGTACGACATATCAAAAATGGCAAATGTATTTCATAAATGTTTTTATAAAACATTCCACTAGTGTGATTATTTATTTCTCAATAAACGCTTTACTAGTATTACATATGAAATTGGAAAAAATAAATGAGAAGCCATTACCCAAACATTTAAATAATATTTAAAACCTAAAATAGCAAAATATATTACTGGTATTAGCAAAATAAAAAGTGCTATTAGTGTTATCTGGCGATAATACTTATAAGGTTTTTCTAAAAAGGCTGTAATAATTAAATACATAAGCGATAATCCAATTACTGATGTAAATATTTGCCCAAAGTACCCAAGCCCACTAACCCCATCAAGATTTACTACCAATAATAACACAATAGGCACAGCTATTTTTTCATTGCCAATAACTAATAACAAAAATGTTATTGCAGTAAGTAGTTTAAACATAATATCAGTTTTAAATTAATTAACAAGGACCATGACTAGTTTTAGCCTTTGTTTTACCAACTTGTATATTATTATTCTGTTGTTGGGCATTAACTAGGTATTTGTATAAGCCATTCGGTGTTGTTCCATAATTAATAGTACCAGGGGTGTCAACAATTATAATATAATTACTGGGGCTTCTAACAGAATTAAAAACTTCAATTGCATAATTGGTACAATTTTAATCGTTCAAATCATAGCCCTGAGTATTTGCAAGATTAAGCGCTACTGACACTGCTATTAAAAACGGCCAAAACCCATTTGACGCAATCTGTACAATAGCTAATTACTATGGTGAGTAGTAACTGCATTTGAATCATACAATGTTTCTACTTTAATAATCTTGTATCTACGCAATTCACCAAAGTAATCTGTTACAAAAAATGCTGGATATCTTTTTATTGTTTTCTTTATATTCTCTTTATCAAAGGAATAAATTTCTGGAATTAAAAACACATCATAATCCCACATATGCCATAATCGAGAATCTGATTTATCAGAATTAACAGTATCAATTTCAAAAGAAAAAGTAAAATTATTAGCAGTATCCGCTTTCGGATGCTTTAGAGAAAACTTAAATAAAAAAGTGTTTCCTTTTTTGTTCTCAAAAACATTACAGTTGAACTTTACAGTGTCTATTTTTTGAAAGTAAATATAAACAAGTTCTGAAGAATCTACCTGTGAATAAAGTATGTTGTATACTGATATAAAAATAAAGATTAAAGTTATTTTTTTCATCTTAGTTATTTTTATTGAGGGCATTCATAATTTATAAAGAAGCGTTGAATAATATAATTGTCATTAACAATAATAACTACTATGGCATCATAGATGCCTTTTTATCTGTACTTCGACTTGCCATTGCCGAACAAGTCGAAAAGCGAGGCAAGATTGCTTAAAATATGCTTTTCAAAGAATTAAAACATCTTATGAATTTCTGGCGATCTTCATTTCCAGCGCAACATTCTTCCCAATAAAATGGTGCATAATATTCTTTTTTTACTGTTCCATCTTTAGTAATAATTGATAAATAAAATGTCTCAGCATCACTAATGCCACAATTAAAATTAGGTTTGCCGTTTATTAAAGGGCAATCACCATCATCATTCGATTTTATTGCCCATATTTCTTCTTTAACAAACCTTTGCCAAATTGTATCTGCAGATGCTTTATTAATATTGAGAATTGTGTAGTCAAATGGAGGTTCATAAATAGTCCTAGCACTTTTAATATTATACAAGATTTTCACCCATTTGTTTTTTTTAAAAGCTAAAATTCTATAATTAGTTGCCCACGGGTGCCATGAGGATGTTTTATTGTACATAATAGCCATGTCGTATTCTTTATTTAACGAATTAATTAAAGAATCTCTTTCTATCATTATGGTAGAATATTTTTTTATTATTTTACTTTCTTTAATTGTAGCACAAGCAGCTAAAAAAAGAAAGAATACTAATGTAAAAATTACTTTTACCACTTTTATATTTATTAATCGCATAATTTTTTTAGTTTAAGACTTTGTGCAGTATAATTATAATTTGCTGTACATTGAGGATGTCCAACAATAGTATAAGGTGTCCCATGACTCATATTTCTTCCTGCTATATTAATAGCCATTATATCACACTTGTCAGCCTTAGTTTTAAATATATCCGTTTTCTCTAACCCACCCCAAGCTAAAGCTTCGTAAATTGTATTTTTATTTGCTATTGTCATATCATTATTGGTAAAAGCATATAGAGGGTCAGATATTTGCTTAACCCAATTTGAAGCCATTAAATTATGTTGCTGTATTTCTGATGGGTTATTAAAAGGAAATAATGCCCCGCCCCAAAAAATAGGAAATTTATTTTTAACATAATTTGAGTCTGCTAGAGGTATATAACGTAATTGATAAAGTGTAAAAACATATTTAATGACTATCCGTTATTTGGAAAAGGTTTGTACCAGGGGTTATTTAGTGTGGCCATGAGTAATCTATCAAATAGTTTTGCTCCAAAATACCTTCTGTTAAATTTGT
>JASGCX010000073.1:8692-18361 GCA_030053925.1 Flavobacterium sp. | reverse complement strand
ATTGACCATTGACCATTGACCATTGACCATTGACCATTGACCATTGACCATTGACCTAAAACAAAATTCCCAAACCTTTATTCAAAGTTTGGGAATAATAATCAATTAATTGAATTGATTATTTAGTTTCAGCAGTTACAGCAGGTTTGTTTACGCCGGCTGTCCATTCCATGCTAATTGCGCTTTTTTCAATTTTTAAATAGCTACCAGGGTTTACTTCAATTTGCAAAGTACCATCTTCATTTACTTTATTCACTGTACCGTGAATACCAGCAATGGTTACTACTTTAGCACCTTTTTGCAAATCTTCTATAAATTTCTTTTGCTCTTTTGCTTTTTTAGCTTGTGGACGAATCATAAATAACCAGAAAACCAATACAATACCACCCATCATTACTAACTGAATGGTGCCGGCACCACCACCTGCTTGTGGATTGCCCATTAAAATAATTGCGTTGAGAATAGACATGTTGTTTGTGTTTTTATAATGTAAAAAATATTAACTTTTTTTAAGTGGTACTTCATGTGGTATAGCAATTTTATTGTTGCTTTCGCCGCCAATAATCTCGCCTTTGAACATTAAATTATAATCGGCAGACATTGTGTTGGTTGTAACAATAATATACTTTATAATTTCTGTACCATGCGCTTTTTTTGTATCCAATTCGGCCGTTACTAAACCTTCTGCACCGGGTGCAATTGGTTGCTTGGTATAATCGGCAACCGTGCAACCACATCCTGGCCTTGCATTGATGATAATCAAGGGTTTTTTGCCAGTATTTTGGCAACGAAACTTAATTTGAATTTTCTCGCCAAGTTTTGCAGTACCAAAGTTTACAGCCGTATCTAACCATTTTACAGTTGTAAAATTAGCCGTATCGTTTAATACAGCCATTTCAGTTTTTTTATTTTCCTTCAACTCATCTTTACAAGACATAGTTGCAGTAACTATAACTGCCAATACAACTAATAATTGCTTCATGTATATAGTTTTTAATTTTTAACTAATGTGGCCGCATCCTTCCATCACTTAAATCATTGTTCATCAAAAATTTTATTTACGCTGTCTAAAATCTATTTTATTAATCTTTCCTTCGGCTACCAATTCTTTATGAATATTATCTAAAATACCATTTACAAAATGCCCACTTTGTTCGGTACTATAGTCTTTTGCTAAATCGATGTATTCGTTAATGGAAACCTTGGTTGGTATGGTTTCAAAATACAACAATTCACAAATTCCCATTTGCATTAATACCATATCTAACGATGCGATACGATCAGCATCCCAGTTTTGTAATTTAGGTTTAATGGTATCGAGCAAAAATTGGCGTTTATTAAAAGTGCTTGTGAGTAATGTTTTCGCAAATTGCCATTTATCGTCGCTAATAAATATGCTTAGGTTGTAGCTGCTTGGTTTGCTTAGGTAATTATTTACCAATTGCTCCATCATATCTGCATCATCATCCCAGTTATTAAACAACTCTTCTAGGTGCGAAGTAAAATTTTCGTTTGGTAATAAAAGCGTTGAGAAAATAAAACGCAACATGCCTTTTTCGTCACCTTTATTTCTACTTTGCGCTACAATATAGGTTTTGTATTCTTGGGTTTCTACAAGATTGGTGTAAATTCTTTTCAGCAAATTGGCATCTATTAAATGCTTTGGTTGCAATGCTTCTACCTCACGTATATAAGAAGGGCTTTCTAAAATATCCCATACCAAGCCATTGCCGGCAATTTTGGTATTAATATTCAAATCTTCAACTGTTTTTAAGTGCTTATTGGCTTTATTACGAGCGTCTGTTTCGGCATATTTTGCCACTTCTGTAATAAAATAAAGAATATAAACCAGTAGTTCTTTACTCTTATCAAATTGTTTCTGTAATTCGTTTACAGGATTCTTGATGGCGCCATCTTCAATTGCCATTTCCATCATATACAGCACCTGCATCACCTTTACACGAATATTTCTTCTACTGATCATTCAAAAAAGAGCTTTTGTTTTGCGGCAGCGAAGATAGGGTTTGAACAGATATGGGTTAAATAAAGGTTTAAAATACAGCAGAAAGCCTGCATAAAAAATCGGGTACATGAAACCATGCACCCGAAATTACTAATAAACCTGTACCCTATCTAACCAATTATTTGTGCAGCGTAATGGTGCCTATTGTTGTGTTGCTATAACCGCTTACACTAACGTTGTTAATGGTAGTATCTACATAACCGTTTGAACCATTAATAAACACAGAATATTTACCATCAGGTATGCCACGTACTTTAAACTTACCATCACCATTTGGTATGGCATAAGCTGTATCGGTACTATTGTAAACGCTTACAATTGCGGTGGCATCTTTTGGTGCTACAGTACCAGAAATACTATTAGTTTGCTTTGCAATAAAGAAATGAATGACTGGTTTTAAGTAAAAACTATTGTTTACATTAAGTATTGAACGAGCCACATCAAAATCTAGCCACAAGCGATAACTGCTATTTGCAAAGCGCTCACATTCGTTACCTTTTAGTTTTACCAAAATGTAATTATTGGCATTTTGTAGAAAGTTTAAAGGATAGGTAACACCGTCTTTTACCAAAGAGTTATTGGTACCTAACTCAATTTTAATTAGGCGAATACTACCCGCTTTTATATTGGCAGAAGATAAAATAGTATCTACCCCATTACTTAAAGCTAAAAGGTTGTAAACACCAGATTTTACATTACCATCTTGCCATACAAGCGATGAATCTAATTTGCCGCCTCTACCATTTGCATCCCAATCGTAATGGTCGTGCTTTCTAGTGTTTGTACTTGTGTCTACTAGAATTTTTACCGATTTAATATCTACAAACACTTTATCGTACAAACCAGGCCCATCGGTTAAATAGAAGGTCACGTTTTGTGTTCCGGCAGGAACGTCGGCAGATGTACTTTTAGAACAGCCTGTGAAGGCAACTGCTAAAACCATTGCTACAATGGCTAAGCCAAAAAGGGTGTGCTTTGTTTTCATGTTGATTAAAAATTTAGTGTAGCAGTAGTAATCATGTATGCCATTTTTTATGTTGAGAAATATTGCGTTTGTGTAGTAGATGCACAGCTACAAACTTTTGTTTACTAAGAATTTGTTAAAGGCTGAAAGTTTTTTTACTAGATACCTTATTCGTTAGCCATTAATACATCAAAAACAAAAAGCGAAAGGCTATTTGTCTCTCGCTTTTTGTTAAAAAGAATCCGTGAACTATCTGCTATTGCTCTAATAATGTTAAGCGCACCAAATACTGCGCATTTTCATCTACCATTAAAAACTCAGTTTTAAACCCTGCATCGTAAGCTATATTTTGTAAGGTGGCTTGGTCTACATATAGCCAAGTAAACCAGTTGGTTTTTAGTTTTTTGTATTGGTATTGATAATCTATTTCGCCAAAATAATTACCCGATAAACCAACTGAGCCATCGTATAAATAAGACACATCAGAAGAATCAAATAATAACTGACCACCTGGTAGCAACAATTGTTTTATGTGCTGTAAAAAGTTTTGTAAACCAGTCAAATTGGCCGTAAGCCCTATACCATTCATTAACAGTAGTAAAGTATGGTAACGCTCATTATTAAAAGTAAAAACATCTTGGTTATAAATAGTTGCTACGCCTCTAGCTTTCATCACTTCGCAAGCCAATGGCGAAATTTCTAAAGCGGTAACCTCTTTATTCATTTGTTGCAACGCCAATACATGGCTACCTGCGCCTGCGCCAATGTCTAAAATTTTGCCTTTACACAATTGCAAAGCCATTAATTCTAGCTTAGTCATATTGGCTTCATCTCTAAAATAAACCTTTACAGGCATATCTTCTCTAGCCCAATATTTATTATTAATCCAAAGCTTTTTAGGCTCGGTTTTGTAATAAAAATCTGCAATTGCCTGCCCTAAAACATCTGTCATAACGTTTTTAATTTAAAGGCTCGCAAGGTAATAGTAATTCATTTGGGTTGTCTGCTACACGCTTTTTACCCCTTTTAATACGGTTAATTCATCTTGCCCTGTTGCATCGCCAAATTTTTGCAACTTACCAAAAGCCGCTGCTGTATTACGTTTGTGTAAGACTGAGTAAAAAATTAGTTAGTTTTAAACTGGAAAATCTAATTTAGCGGTTACGCAATATATTTGATAACAAAATACGCCCATTTTACCACATGCCTACAATATACATAATAGCAGGTTGCAACGGTGCAGGTAAAACCACTGCTGCCTTTGCATTATTGCCAAATGTATTTAAAACAGATATTTTTATTAATGCCGATATTATCGCAGCACAATTAAATGCAACCAATCCTGAGGCTGTAGCAATAACTGCTGGTAGAATAATGCTTGAAAAGATACAACATGCTATTGCACAAAAAGAAACATTTGCAATTGAAACGACCTTGGCAACGAGAATTTATTTCAACATAATAAAGCAAGCCCAGCTGTTAGGCTATGAAATCATCATGTATTTTTTCTATTTACCATCGACTGAAATGGCAAAAGAAAGGGTAAAATTAAGGATAAGTAAAGGTGGGCATAATATACCGTCTGATGTTATTGAAAGAAGATACCATCTTGGTATAAAATATTTTTTCGAGTACTTAAAATTAACAGACAGGTGGTATATTTACAATAATAGTTTTGCCGCATCAACATTAATTGCAAAAGGTGAAATGCCCGATACAGTTTTAATCTATAATTTTGAACTATGGGAACAATTGAAAAAAAAATAGGTTTTAGTGATAAAGCACAAAGAGAATTTGAATTAACACAATTAGCACTCAACAAGGCTAAACAAAACCTTATTGCTGAAACCAAAGCTAAAAATAGTTACCTAGTTGTTGCCGATGAAAAAGGTAATATCAAAAAAATACCTGCCAAAGACTTATAGCTTATTACACGCTTTCTACCACTTTTGATACGGTTAATTCATCTTGCCCTGTTGCATCACCAAATTCTTGCAACTTGCCAAAAGCCGCTGCTGTGGCGTAATCTATAATATCTTGTGGTGCATGTTGGTTGTACAAACCATAAATTAAACCTGCCATAAAGCAGTCGCCACTGCCCGATCTATCAACAACACCTTTGGTAGTAAATTCCGATGAGTTAAACTGTTTGCCATCGGTAAATAAACTGGTATAATACAGCAAATGATTGGCCTCACCATCAAATCGAAACGTATTAGCTACCGTGTGGCATTTTGGGTAGCGTTTAATAATTTCTTCCGATGTAAATTTTGAATGATCTAAATAAGCTTGTTTTGTTTTTTTATCGTGAATATGTTCATCTACAGCAATACCAAGCAATGTATTAGCACTCCAAATATTGCCCATAATTACATCGCAATAAGGCACCAATTCTGCCATTACATCTATTGGCTGCTTACCATATTTCCACAACCTTGAGCGATAGTTTAAATCTACCGAAATAGTAATTTCTTTTTGCGAAGCTGCATCCAATGCTTCTTTACATACATCTACCAAATTTTGGTTTAATGCAGGCGTAATGGCCGAAAAATTAAACCAAGAAACATCGTGCAAAACCCTATCCCAATCTACCATACCTGTTTGCAAAGCAGCGAAAGAAGAACGGTCTCTATCGTACACCATTTTACCTTTTAAATCGGCACCACGTTCTAAATAATACAAGCCTACCCTATTGCCTTGCAGCAAAATAGACGATGTATAAATGCCTTTGTACTCTAAGTAATGCAGCATGTGCTTGCTCATAAAATTATCTGGCAAAACAGTAAAATATTTTACAGGAACATCCCAGCCAGCAAGGGCTGTAGCCACATTGGCTTCTGCACCGCCTACATATACTAGCATCGATTGTTTATCTGTTTGCTCTTTAGGTGCAGGCGAAATACGCAACAATAATTCGCCAAAGGATAGTACTTTCTTCTTACGCATAGCTACGCTATTTTGACGACAAGATAAGCAGATAGTTTTGACTAAATGGTACATCAGCCCATCATAATTAATGGTATCGTTTGCGCTTTTTGTTGCACCACATTGGCATATAAACACAATACAAGTTACAAAAGCCGAGACATCAATAAACTATCAAAACCCAAAACTCAGAACATAAAACGATTTGCCTTTGTGCCTATGTGGTAAATTTTCTAAAACACCAAACTTTAAACTACAAACTGCTATCTCCCTACTTTTGCAAAAATTTTACAACAATGGAATTGCAAAAATTAATATTAGAAGCATGGGGCAACAGAGAACTTTTAAAAAACTCAATTTATGCCGATGCTGTAAGAGCGGTAATTGAAGAAGTAGACAAAGGTAGATTACGTACCGCTTCGCCTACCGATAATGGCTGGCAGGTAAACGAGTGGGTTAAGCAAGCCATTCTGATGTATTTTGGTATTCAACAAATGAAAACCTACGAACTAGAACCATTTGAGTTTTACGATAAAATGTTGTTGAAAAAAGATTACGCTAGCATTGGTGTACGTGCGGTGCCTCATGCAGTGGCTCGCTATGGTGCTTACCTAGCTAAAAACGTAGTTTTAATGCCTAGCTATGTAAACATTGGTGCTTTTGTAGACGAAGGCACCATGGTAGATACTTGGGCAACAGTAGGTAGTTGTGCACAAATTGGTAAAAGTGTGCACCTAAGTGGTGGCGTAGGTATTGGTGGCGTGCTAGAACCTTTACAAGCTAGCCCTGTAATTATAGAAGATGGCTGTTTTATTGGTAGCCGTTGTATTGTGGTAGAAGGTGTAATTGTAGAGAAAGAAGCGGTACTTGGTGCCAATGTGGTATTAACACAATCAACCAAAATTATTGACGTAAGCGGTAGCGAACCAGTAGAAATGAAAGGCCGTGTACCTGCACGCAGCGTGGTAATTCCTGGTAGTTACAACAAAAAATTTCCTGCGGGCGAATTTGGTGTAAGCTGTGCCTTAATTATTGGTCGGCGTAAACCAAGCACCGATTTAAAAACAAGTTTAAACGATGCATTGAGAGACTTTAATGTGAGTGTATAGTTTCTTAAACTTTTAAAACCCAGAAAGTTTATTGGTGTTACCAGCATTTGTAGTACTATGGTACTTCTGTTGTGTCACTCACTTGTACGTTGGTAACATTATTGAGCTTTTATCGCAGCGTATATTTTTACACAAATCCTTGAAGGCTTTGCAAAACAAAACTTCAAGGATTTTTCATAATCACCAGAAACCAAAAAATCCTGCCAAATTCTAGTTTGTACAACTTATGGCGCAACCAACTACTTATCATATCACTTTAAAAGGATTAGCCATCGCATTAACTGGTGCTATCTTGTTTTCTACCAAAGCCATTTTTGTAAAGCTAGCTTTTGACAGTACCATGGTTGATGCCATTACCTTACTTAGTTTGCGCATGTTATTTTCTTTGCCCTTTTACTTAGGCATTGCATGGTTTGCCTCAAAAAAAGAAGGCGCAAAAACGCTTACCAACAAGCAGTGGTATTATATAGCCGCAATGGGTATTCTTGGCTATTATATTAGTAGCCTATTCGATTTTATTGGCCTACAGTTTATTTCGGCAGGTTTAGAGCGTTTAATTTTATTCCTCTACCCTACTTTTTCTGTATTAATTAATACCTACTTTTTTAGAAGCAAACTCAACCGCATACAAATTATTGCACTGTTGCTAACCTATGTTGGTATTGGCATTGCTTACTACGGCGAGTTACGTATTGACACTAGTAATCCTAATTTTTTCTACGGCAGTTTTATGGTGTTTTTATGTGCTGTTACTTATGCTGTGTATTTGGTTGGTACAGGAAAATTGGTACAAAAAGTAGGTGCAACACGCTATACTGCTTACGCCATGTTGTTTGCAACCCTAGGCGTATTTACGCATTATGTTACTACTAGATCTTTCTCAGCATTTCATTTCACCCCTACGCTTATTGGTTATGGTTTAGCATTGGCCATTATTGCTACCGTTATCCCCTCGTTTATGATTTCTAATGCCATGAAACGCATTGGCAGCAACAACGTTTCTATTGTAACAAGCATTGGCCCTGTAAGCACCGTATTACAAGCACATTTTATTTTGCACGAACAGATTTTTACCGAGCAAATTATAGGCACCATCATTGTAATTGCTGGCGTTATTTTAATAGGCTGGAAAAGAGAGATGGCATAAAAAAAGCCACAACATAAGTTGCAGCTTTTTTTATTAAGTTGAATGTGCTATTGCCCAAATGCACTTTTAATAGCTTCTGGATCTTGAAGACCTGCAATACCAACTAAAGCAATAACAGCTACAATGAACAAAATAAATATTGCAGATATTACTAAGCCTATAATAGCGCAAACTCTTCCAGCTTTAGCATTTTTGAATGAGGCTTCTGTGTAAAGTTCAGGACTAGCTACATATAACTTTTTATCCTTACTATAAAGCACTAGCGCAATAATACTTAAAATAAGCCCGCCACCGTAGCAGCAAGCGGCTACGATACCTAAGATTCCTAATACTAAAACGGCTGTAGCATTAGGCAAAGAACGTTGAGGTTGAAAATTCTGAAACTGTGTTTCTTGTGGATTCGTTTCCATTAGCAGTAAATTTTGTGGTTAATGATTTTATAAAAATAGGAGGTCAAGATAACAACCGCAATTAACATGAACAAATATTTTATCAACACTGCACCAAAACGAAACTGAAACTTAATATGCAAGGCCGTAAACACAGTTAATACAACTATCGGCATCATTGCAGGATACAATTGCCAACTTTTACCAAAATCGGCTTCTAGCAATGCAAAAAAACTGCGTTGAAAGCCACAACCAGGGCACTCAATATGCAGCAATTTTTTAGAAGGGCAACTAAGCATAAAGCCCTTTAGCCATTGAATTGTATCTTGGTAACTAACCACAAAATTTAAAAAGGTATGCACAGCGTTTGCAGTGTTTTGTTTAATATAAATCAGCGAAAATTGGTTGTATCCATGCCATCAGTGTTACGCTCCTACTACAAGTATTCCTTCTTCATTTTATCTTTAAAATATTGCTCTAGTTTCTCAACCTTTGGCCTTGCTACAAAGTAGCAATAGCTTTGGTTTTGGTGATTATTGTAATAATCTTGGTGATAGGCTTCTGCTGGATAAAAGTTAATAAAAGGCTCTATTGTGGTAACAATTGGTTTATCAAATATACCAACTTTATCAAGCTCAGTTTTGTATGCTTCTGCTTTTAGTTTTTGCGCTTCGTTGTGATAATAAATCACGCTTCTATATTGTGGCCCTACATCATTGCCTTGTCTATTTAAAGTAGTTGGGTCGTGGGTTTTCCAAAATATTTCAAGCAAATCTTCGTAACGCAGTTTGGTATTGTCAAACGTAATTCTTATCAACTCTGCATGACCAGTTTGTTTATCGCACACTTGCTCGTAAGTTGGGTTTACCACAAAACCACCACCATAGCCACTAAGCACACTTACCACACCTTCTACACGTTGAAACACAGCTTCTACACACCAAAAACAACCTGCACCAAAATCAGCAATTTCTAGGTTGTTGTCATTCATTGTATTGTTCATAATTTTTTGTTTTAACCACAACGGCATATTAGCCACAACGGCACAACGGTACAACGGCTCACAACGAAAATTACATCATCACATCATCACATCATAAAATTATCACATC
>JASGCX010000073.1:0-8592 GCA_030053925.1 Flavobacterium sp. | reverse complement strand
ATCACATTAGCAAATCATCAAATTATCACATCATCAAATTATCACATCATCACATTAGCAAATCATCAAATTATCACATCATCAAATTATCACATCATCACATCATCAAATTATCACATCATCACATTAGCACATCATCACATTAGCACATCATCACATTATCACATCATCACATTATCACATCATCACATTATCACATCATCACATCATCAAATTATCAAATCAGCAAATCAGCACATCAGCACATCATCACATCATCACATTATCACATCTTCCTCATCAGCTTTATCGTTGCCACCACAGGCTAATCCCAATATTTTTTTCATATTTTATAGTTTATCATTCAAAAGTAAAGTAAAAAACGCTCACCGTCAATTACCTTCGCCGTTCAAAAATTTTTTGTGCATGTTATTAGGTTTACAGAACGTTACGTTTGAGTTTGGTGCTAGAGTGATTGTTGAAGATGCTACTTGGCACATTCAACCGGGTGATAGAATTGGTTTAATTGGTTACAACGGTACAGGAAAATCTACGCTATTAAAGGTTTTAGTGGGTCAATATTTACCATCAAAAGGCACGGTAGAAAAAGGGCGCAGTACTTCTATTGGCTATTTACACCAAGATTTATTGAGTTTTGATACCAACGATTCTATTTTAGAAGTAGCCATGGGCGCATTTGAACGTGTACGTGAACTAGAAAAAGAAATAGAAGCTTTGGGCAAATTATTAGAAGAAAAAGAAGAAGAAAAATTACTGATTGATTATACCGATAAGCTTCACGAAATGGATGTATTGGATGGCTACAACATTCAATACAAAACAGAAGAAGTATTGCACGGTTTAGGCTTTACCAACGAGCAAATAAACAAACCCTACAAAGAATTTAGTGGTGGCTGGCGCATGAGGGTGTTGCTTGCAAAAATGATATTGCAACAGCCCGATGTTTTGCTATTAGATGAACCCACCAACCACTTAGATTTACCCTCTATTGAGTGGCTTGAAAAATACTTACTGCATTATCAAGGTAGTGTGGTAATTGTGAGCCACGATAAATATTTTCTTAACCGCATGGTAAATAAGATTGTAGAAATTTACCAACAGGAACTACACATTTACTCTGGCAATTACGAGTACTACGAAACTGAAAAAGCCATTCGTATAGATATGCAGCAGAAGGCTTACGAAAATCAGCAAGATTATATTCGCCAGCAAGAGCGATTTGTAGAACGCTTTAAAGCCAAAGCAAGTAAAGCTGCCGCTGCGCAAAGTATTGTAAAACGCCTAGACAAGATTGAACGTATAGAAAACGTAAGCCTAGAACGACCGAACATTAAAATCAATTTTCAGGTAGATAAGCAGCCAGGCAAAGTAATTGTAACATTGAAAGACGTTAACAAGCAGTTTGGCGAAAATATAATTGTACAAGGGGCTGTTGCCGAAATTGAACGTGGCGATAAAATTGCCTTAATTGGTGCCAATGGTAAAGGTAAAAGTACTGTGCTACGTATAATAGCAGATGCAGAAACCTTTGAAGGTGAACGTGTTTGGGGCCATAATGTACAAAGCAGTTTTTATGCACAGCATCAGCTTGAAGCATTGAACTTAAACAACACCATTTTAGAAGAAATGAGCGAATGTAGAAGCGGTAAAACAGAACTAGAACTACGTAGTTTATTGGGCTGTTTTTTGTTTAGTGGCGACGATGCCGATAAGAAAATAAAATTATTAAGCGGGGGCGAAAAAGCCCGTGTAGCACTAGCAAAAGTAATTGTAAGCAAAAGCAATTTTATGATGCTAGATGAACCTACC
This sequence comes from Flavobacterium sp., assembly GCA_030053925.1. Classification (GTDB taxonomy): domain Bacteria; phylum Bacteroidota; class Bacteroidia; order Chitinophagales; family Chitinophagaceae; genus Parasediminibacterium. Next base: position 6,783 of record JASGCX010000073.1, on the reverse strand, counting down.
AACCACTTAGATATGCATAGTGTAGAGTTGCTTGCCGAAGCTTTAAACAAATATGAAGGCAGCTTGATTTTGGTAAGTCACGACCGCTTTTTTGTATCGCAAACAGCCAATAAAATTTGGGAAATAATAGACCACGAGATTAAAGAATTTAAAGGTGGCTATACCGAATATTTAGAGTGGAAAGAAAGAATGGCTAAACAGGCTAGAGAAGAAGGCAGAATGCAACAAGCGCCAAAAGCAACGGTTCAAGCAACAACTGCAAAGCCACAAGATACAAGAAACAAAAACCAAGAGAAGCCAAGGGTTGACAATACCGAACTTAAAAACGTGCAAAAAAAGTTTCAAAAAGTTGAGCAAGAACTAGAAGGCTTTAAGAATAAAAAAGAAGCTATTGAAGCCGAATTAGGCAACCCAGATATTTATAAAAACGCTGGCAAATTTGCAGAAACTGAAAAGAATTATAAAGCCATACAAACACAACTACTACAAGCCGAAACCGAATACGAGCAACTGTTTGAGAAGATTATGGAACTAGAAAGTGTTGCATAATTTCACACAAAGAAACAAAGAACACCAAGGGCGCAAAGTAGGCGAAGTTTTTTCGCAGAGCAAGCGCAAAGAGTTTGTACTCTTTGCGCTTGCTTGTTTGTGTACTTTGTGGTTTATATGTTCGCTTAAATCAAGGCTACAAGTTTAATATACCTGCTGCATCCCTTTTACAAAATCACTTACTAGGTAACTAATTAGCTTGCCTGTGCTTACATCGCTTCTACCATTAATTAAGTTGGTGTCACCTTCGCAAATATGCAAGTAAGCTGGTTGCGTATCAAGCACAATATAGTTTACATACTGCCTTGCCTGAATGGCCGAAATACCTACTGGCCGCATATCGCAACTAGGTGTATTGGCAATGCAATCAAGGTCTAATTCTATACCACATAACGTATCATCTGTAAACTCGGTGGCATCTTTTAGGGCTTGTGTAAAATCTCTTTTTTCGTGAATGAAAATATCTTCAAAAGTAATGCAGTCAATAAATGGATTGTTTACCATATCCATCCACACATTTTGCTGCAAATAGTTTTCGTGCAAGCCTATCACACAATATTTTTCTAAATAACCATCTTCGTCTGCATATCTAAAAGCATTGCCACTGTGGCGGCCTTCCATGGGTCTATAATCGGCATGTGCATCTAAATTAATGGCATTAATTTGTGCAAAAGGTATCACACCGCTTTTGTGCCAACCCTTTGCTGCGCCTTTAATACATGGGTAAGCATTGTTGTGACCACCACCAATTACTATGGGTAGTTTTCTGTTTTGTGTTACAATGTGTATCAGTTGTTCTACCTCATCATCTATCATGTTTACCGCATGGCGGTAGGCATCTACTTTTTCATCAAAACTTTGAGCCGATTCTTCTATTAATTCAGCCACAGCACTAAAATCAAAATGCCCCAACAAAAGTATTTCTTCGCCGCTTAAAAAGTCGTTGCTTTGACTATTTAAAAAGGCATCTAAAAAACTTTGCCAAGCAGTGTCTGCACCACCTACACCCAAGTTGGCACGTACACCAATATCTTCTGGCACGCCAATAATTACATAACGTGCCGATGTTTTTTGTAGGCTTTCTTCAAGGTCTTTTGGGTTGCTAATTATTTGTAAACGCTCACCTAATTTGGTTTCAAAGCGGCGAATGTTGGTATAGCTTAAAACTTCCTGTTTCGTATAAATCTTCAAATGTTGCATAGCGTTTTTTGTTTAGAGAATAAAAGTAAAACTAACTGTACTAAAGGTATATTTTTTTATTTGCAAAAACTACCTTATAAATATTTTTTTTAGGTACGCCATAGTTTGGCGCAGTGGCATTTTAGTTTTGGTGAATGGAAGAAAAAAAGGCAATAAAAAGCAAACAAACAGCTTATTGTTATTGGGCATTTGGCTTATTTGGCTGCCTTGGATTACACCGCCTGTATATGTGCAAGCGCAAAACTGGCTATTTATGGTTGTTTAGTTTAGGATGTATTGGCATTGGTAGCTTAATTGACTTATTGTTAATCCCCAAATGGGTTAATAGACACAATGCAATTATTGAATTAGGGAAATTAAAAAGCGACTTAAATAAACTGCAACAACTCAAACAGATAGTAGTAAATGCTAAAAATTTTGAATCAGCAGCGTGGTATAGAGATAAAGAAAAATTGTTGCAAGAAAAAATAGAACTATTACAATCAAAAACTTAAACAATGGTAAAGAACAATGATAGTTTTAAGTTTTCAAAAAAAGATCTACTTAAGATTAGAAGCCTAAATGCCAAATTAAAACAGGAAGAAACTAGAATTAAAATATTTGCAGACGAACTAACTAAAAATTTAAACACGCTTAAAACTAATAAAAAAATTGACGACTTTAATTTCAAACGTTGTTTAAGCGTCTTTACCAGTAATAAGGCTTGTAATAAAAGGCATGGTTTTAAAGAAGATGGTGACCCCATTTATGAAGAATCTTATTTCTCATTGTTCAGTGACAATAAAGATGATACATTTTATAATGACAATTGGAATGAATTGCCACCAGAACATCCGCTAGGTAATGAGTATTTCTGTTATTCTATGCACTGCATACTATTTCATGCCCATGAATTATCGTGGCAAGATGTACTTGCTATTGATAGTGTTTGGATAGATTTAAAAATAGATTATCAGTTTACAATTGATTTGTAAAACAAAAATTTTTTATTATAATTGCATCATAAAATACCTAACAACATGAACCTAGTAAAAGTAATTAACGGAAAAGTAGAGTTAAGAAAAGACAATGGCGTATTAATACGCACTCTTGTAAGTAGCGGTGCAATTGATGCCAACATAAAAGCTGATGGCACTTTAGTAGTAATTACCTACTTGCAAGGCAAGGTAGAATTACGCAAAGAGAACGGTGTATTAGTAAGAACAATTGTAAGTGCCAATGCTGTTGGTGCAGTATTTAGCGGTGATGAAATTGCCATAAAAATGAAAACAGGTAAAACAGAATTAAGAAAAGAAAATGGGGTTTTAATTAGAACAATTTAAAAATAAAACAATAATGGCAACAATACAAGATTTACTAACCAAGGTAACACTGATAAACAATAGGTATGAAATAATTGATAAACATACTGGTGACAATTTCAATGTGTTTAAAATTATGAGAATGGAAGAAGATGAAGTTTATACCCATTCGGCAATCATTTCAGAGCTACTCAACGTAAAAGGAAGTCATAATTTGGGGGATATTTTTCTTAAAGTGTTTATTGATTGTTTTAACAATAATCTTCAAGAAGACAGTAAGCTATTGGATATTGAAGACTGGCAAAATTCAAAGGCATTTGTTGAAGTTTCAATAGGTCTAATAGATAAGGATGCAACTGAGGGTGGTAGAATTGATATACTTGTAAAAAGCGACAATAAACGAATCATCTTTGAAAATAAAATCAAAGCTCCAGATCAAAAAAATCAATTATTTAGATATCATAAATACGCTTTAAGCACTGGGCAAGAATTTTGGCTTATTTATTTAACAAAATTTCCTCAAAACCCCGAACCCATTACAACAAATAAAAATGAAAGTGTAAGTAATAAAACAATTAATCTTACCTACAAAGATTTTATAAAAGATTGGATAGAAAAATGTATTCCACTTGCATTTGACAAGCCATTACTAAGAGAAACGTTACGCCAATATCTAGCAACTGTAAAACGAATTACTAATCAATCAACAAATAAAGAAATGGAACAAGGCATAAATGATTTAATTAAAAACAGTAAGGAAAACTTTGGAGCATCAATGCTAATAGCAAATCAATTTAATGCTGTTAAAAATGAAATTATTGAAACGTTTTGGATTAATATTAAATTGGAGTTAGAAAATATCTACTCTAACGAAGATTATAAATTTAGTTTCACAAAGCCCTTAATCGAACGTTGCCCAGCACTTTTTATCGAAATTGCCCCCAATAATATTATTGGTATTGAACCGTTAAATGGCTTACATTATAAAAATGGGTTTAATGAACTTTTTATAGGCTGCTTTGATGCGAATAATACTGAATCAGATGATACTGGACCTTTTTCTCAATGGTACAATTGCGAAAAATTAGGATACAACTTTGGCGATATTGAGCAAACACTTGGCGATATATTACCTAATTCATCACAACGAGAAGAAATTAAAAGTAACATTATAAATAAAATAAAAGAATTTATACAGACTAATGAAGCCTCACAACCTAACACCTATACCAATCTATAGTATAGCATTTGATACTGCTTCTTTTAAAACTGCCTCAAACAAGAATCAAAATGTTGTTGCTCATAACGGTTTTGCGTTTGACTTTCATTGTTTAAAGCAAACTTTAGATTACTATGAAATTTCAACGCCTGAATTTACTGGACATTGCACCTATCGTATTTTTGGAGATAATCTAGCATCACTTTGTAACAAATATAAAATCAACTTAAATCATCACGATGCTTTGAGTGATGCGAGGGCGTGTGCCCAACTTTTTAATTTACATTTGAACAAAAACTTAAATTTTAATGGAATCAGATAAATCAAAAATAGAAAAGCCTTTAATTTTCAATTTGAGTGAAATTTCCAAGTGGCAATTAGACTACGAGAATTCTAAAGTTGAATTACCAGCATTACAGAGAGGTTTCGTTTGGAAAGCAAGCCAAATAGAATCTCTTTGGGATTCCATTTTAAGGGGCTTTCCAATCGGTTCATTCTTACTCTCAAGGAGTGAAGATGAAAAACTATTTCTACTTGATGGTCAGCAAAGAGCAACATCATTAGCAATTGGCTTTTATAACCCTTGGGAGAAAACTCTTAATGAAAAAAATAATTTTTGGTCATTAAAAAATATTCCGATTGTTTGGATTGACTTAAATCCAAGCGAGAAAACAAATACACAGAAATTTGTTATAAGAGTTATAACCCAATCTCATCCATGGGGGTATCAACGGAAAGACAATAATTCCATATTATCAGTTTCAGACCGAAGAAATGCTTTAAAGGTATTTCGTGAGAATCCTGACAATGAAAATGGCGGATATATTCAGCTTTCTCCCCTCAAAGTTTTCCCTTATGATTCAAATTTACCTGTTCCCTTAACCTTTTTAATAAAATCAATTTCAGAATATAAAGAAAATTGGAAAGTGTATTTAATTGAGTTGTGTAGAGAACAATTGCCAATAAATATTAAAACGAAGCATTCCGAAAATGATGAAAAAAATTATCTGGATAAATTAACAGAAGTTATTTACAGTTCAGAATTTGACAAAAATATTTTTAATGCAATAGTAAATTTGGAACAAGTGGTAGTTCCTGCAATTGTTATCAAACAAGAAATATTGAAAGCAGAAGACGAACAAACTGGTGAAGACCCTACATTATTTGTTAGGCTAAATTCATCAGGAACAAGGATTGCAGGAGAAGAACTAATTTACTCAATATACAAAGCGTCTTTTCCCGAAGCAAAAAAATTAGTTGAAAATATCGGAGCAAGTTTTGTTGCACCCTCGCTTGTAATTTCTTTAGTTTCAAGATTGGCGTTGTCTGAAATAAATGAGAACAACTACCCATATTCAATAAGCGTAAATTACTTTAGAAAAGAAATAAAGGATGATAATTTTAAAACTAAACTGAGGGAACTTATTGGTAATGAATTTAACAGCCCAGCCAGTCAACTATTCAATAAAGCATTTGAGATATTACTTTCAAAAAACGATTTTGAAATACCGCCAGTTTTGGTAAAAAGTATAGTAAAAGGCTCTCCAGATTTGTTCTTATTGCTTCTACAATGGATAAAGTTTAATGACGGTGTTATTAGCAAAGAAGTCAATAAAAACATTTTGGCAAAATTAACCGCATTAACTTGGTTTGGAGATAACACAAAGTATGTGCCTAAACTATGGAGCAATATTAACACAAAAGAATTTTGTTGGTCTAAACAAAATTTGAGTATTCCATATCTGAACAAAAAAGATTTTATAATGTATCCGATGATTCTCCCTACAACTTTGAAAAACTATTTATTGCAAAGTGTAGTTAAAGAAAATGTGCTTTGGGAAAATCTTTATCCACCTGCTGATAATAAAATCTTAAAAACCTTCAGTAGTATTTTGAATACTGAATTACAACAGGAAACGGAAATTGCTAATGCAACAAATGAAATGTGGGTTAGTTTTAGAAATAGACTTTTTTGGTGCAAACCTCTTGTTTTATTTGCTCAAAGAAAATATATAAACGATAGTTTCGGTGAGTTTAACCAAATGGAAACATTAGAAGATACAAATACACCTTGGGATTGGGACCATATTTATCCTGCAAGTTGGGTATATGCCAAGTGGAATATTAATCCAAATACTAGGCATTGGACAAATGCAATAGGAAATTTCAGGGCTATGTCACTTGAAGAAAACAGAAGTGAGAACAATAGCTTATCACCCTGTGATAGATTAATAAATGTTCGTGAACAAAGTTTTGTAAAAGAAAACGATTGGGAATATTGGGAAAAAATCAAAGGAAGAATAAACGATGGAGATTCTGAAATGATTAAAATTCATTTAAGTGCTATTGTTCATAGGCTTTGCAACATTTATGAGGAATGGTATGAAACCCTTGATGTTGGGAAACAATTTAATTTTGAAAATAATAATATTCCTCAATAATAATGTCCAAACAAGGCTACATCTCCCGCTACTCAATTATTCTGAAAAAGATAAAATTATTCGAAAAACTCAA
>JASGCX010000072.1 GCA_030053925.1 Flavobacterium sp. | reverse complement strand
ACGATTATATAATATTGCCCTAAGCATTTTACTTGATGCCCAATGATTATATATTGTTACAAAATTGGCTTTACTTGATGTCTGACGCTAATCTATTATTATCTGGTGCATTTTGCTACCCACCAAATACATATACCAAATATTTTCATAAATTTTATAGCCAAACGTATTGCAATGTAAAAAAAATGTACGAACTTGGTACCATTAATAACTATACAAAAAATAAGCTACAGCTATGAACAACAACAAAGTACCCAAACTACGCATGTTTATTACCGTAACAAATGTATGCGACCAACATGCAACTGCTTATGCTATTCTACCTGCATTTAGCAATGCCTACACAAAATTTAAAGGGCTAGTAAAAAACATTAACGATGGCAATACCTTACTACAAGGCGGCAGTATTGGTATTACTGACGAAAAACTAGCAAAGCGAATAATAATGGCAGACATTGGCATTACCGTAGTAAGTGCTTTAAAAGCTTACGCACATGCCACCAACAACGTAGCATTAATAGCCGATACAGACATTACCAAAGATGATATACTAGGCTGTAAAGAAACCGATGCAGACGACATTTGCCTTCACATACACGACCTTGGTGGGCAACACCTTGCAGCACTTGCAGATTATGGTATTGTACAAGCAGACCTTGCTGCACTTTCTAGCAGCATTACCAGCTTTACTGAAAAAATTGGTAGCCCACGCAAGCATATTATAGACACCAAAACCGTAAGAGCCAACATTACCAAATACTTTAAAGAAGCCGACAGCCTACTACTAAACCAACTAGATAATTTGATAACCGTACTTAAAACAAAAGCCCCAGACTTTTACGATGCCTACCAAGCAGCAAGAATAATTGTAGACCTTGGTGGTGGCAGTAAGGGTGTAGTTGAGAAAAAAGAGGGGTAGATTGGAAGTTTGTTGTTATCAACAAAGTAGATTTTCAATTGCCCCGAACCTTTAGGTCGGGGGAGAAAGTTTAATTTTTTATTGGCTTTAGCCATGTAGTTTAGCTATCTGTGGCTAAAGCCAATTTTATATTTACTAACCCCTTTGCTAAAGCAAAGGGCAAGTGATTTTACGATGCCTACCAAGCAGCAAGAATAATTGTAGACCAAGGTAGTGGTGGTAAAGGTGCGAGTGAGAAAAAAGAAGGGTAGATTGGAAGTTGGTTGTTATCAACAAAGTAGATTTTCAATTGCCCCGAACCTTTAGGTCGGGGGAGAAAGTTTAATTTTTTATTGGCTTTAGCCATGTAGTTTAGCTATCTGTGGCTAAAGCCAATTTTATATTTACTAACCCCTTTGCTAAAGCAAAGGGCATGTGATTTTACGATGCCTACCAAGCAGCAAGAATAATTGTAGACCTTGGTGGTGGTAAAGGTGCGAGTGAGAAAAAAGAGGGGTAGATTGTTAATGCCTAAAAAGAGTTGACCGTTATTTATCTTTTTTAGCTTCATATTTTTTCAAAGTAATTTCACTAGGCACTCTTGCAGTTGAGCAATACCAATCTTCTATTGGCACATCAAAATTGTAATTGGTAATGGCAAATTCTCTGTAAAAAAGCACGGGATTTTACCTCCACAAATGTCCATTACACCCACTTTGTTGTTATTGTAACATTATTGTTGCGAAATTTTAAATCTACAAAACCCATCATACAAATGCCCACAACACTAGATAGCATTGTACTTTTTGTAAAAGATGTTGCTGCTTTAAAACACTTTTACACCAGCAACTTTTTATTTACTGTGGTAGAAGAAATTGCCAACGAATGGGTGCTGCTGCAAGCAGGTGGCTGCTATATTGGTTTGCACAAAATAGGTGCAAATTATGAAGATGACACTATTGCCGAAACAAATGTAAAATTGGTATTTGCAGTAGATGATATTGCAGCATTACAAACCAAACTACAAGCGCAGCAAGTAACTATTGGCGAGATAAAAACCTACGCTAACTATCCATTTTTACTATGCGATGGCAAAGATGCTGAAGGCAATGTGTTTCAATTAAAACAAGCGAAGCAATAGAAAACAATAATACACTAATTGTGAAAAAGCAGGTTGTAAATATTTTCACATTTACCATTTTATTTTAGCTTCATTTATACTTCTACCACGTCTGTTTTACTTAAATAGTCGTGTAAAGTTTTGTCAAGCAAAGGTTGAAAAAACATGTCTATAATGGTAATACGCACCAAGCTACGAACTAGTATCTGCAATATATTTGGTCGCTTACCATTACTACTTACCACTTTAGAATAACTGAGAAACTTGCCAGGGGTACGTGTAAAAATAGCTTCAAAAAAAGTATAGTACACAAGCAAAGTACCCCAAAAAAAGATAGCGAAATTGTGACCTTTGTAGCCATAGTAATACACATAAAAGCGATACCCTTTTGCAATAAAATAGGCTATAATGGCTATCAAAATAGTATCTACTAAAAAATTTATAACACGTGTACCAATACCTACTCGTTTCATAATGCTTGTGCCATTTGTGGCAAATAAACTTATAATAACAGCACTTTTAGTTAATAGTTTAGCGCATTAAATACATTTTACCATAACCTGCTTTAAAGTAAGCATCTGTGTTATTGGCTTTATCTGTAGGCACATTAAACTTCTCTAAACTGCTGCCATTTAAATTGGTAATTACACGATACAAATACACACCATTACCCAATTTACTGCCGTACATATCTGTGCCATCCCATTTAAACTCGGTGATATTATTGCCAATGTGCAAGGGGCCTAATTCATCTTTCGTAATTTCTCTAACAATTTTACCTGTTACAGTTAATATTTGAATTTTAATGTTTTGTGGTATTACCGTACCAGTAAGTGTAAATGCAAATGCCGTAGAAGTAGTAAATGGATTTGGATAGTTAAACACATTACTAATCATGGCTTTGTTGTACACAGTAAATGTTACACGATACTCTTGCGAACCAGATGTATTGCCAGTTTTATCTTTACCAGTAACTATCAACTCGTATTTACCATCAAGCAATAAATAAGGTGTAAAATCAATGGTAGCAGCGTTTTCGCCACTTGCTAAATTGGCTGCTGTAAAGCGCAAGGTATCGGTATTAAAGCGGTACCTACGCAGCGAATTATCGGGAAAACGTAATTGCACTGTCATTAAAGATGTATCGTCTAGTGCCTGGTGCATAGATTCGTCTTTCAACTTGATGTGTATAACTGGCTTAGCAGCAACAATATCGTTGTTTAAAATGTGTACACCATCAAAGGTTACATCTAGTAATGGCTTAATAATATCATTTTTTACCACAAAATTCTTGTACACAAAGTTGTTGAAATGATACTGTTCTGGCTGTGTATTTTCTGGATTAACATCTACAAACAAGGTATTAGTACCGATAAAGTTTTTGGTATTAATAGTTGCAACCACCATTGCCGTATCGCCAGATATTATCTTCTTCAATTTGGTAGCAGGCAATGTAGTGGTAGTATTGTTATTATCTACTACTTGCATTTTCACCAAAATACTATCAGGAAAAGCAACATCACTAATGTTTTTAAACGCTAGGCCAACATTTAAGTTCTCGCCTACTTCAAGCGTGTCTTTAAACGTGTATTGAATGTTTGGTGCAATAGCGCCTTCTGGTATAGGATTGTACAAAAAGCGCCAATACTTAAACTGGTAAGGACTCAATTTTACAGTATCGGTAAGGGTTACATACAATTGCAAGTAAGGATATGTAGTTGCGTTGACACTAGATAAATCAACAGTAGTTTGCGTTTCATTTACCGTAAACAAAGTATCTGCAACCTTTGCATTTACTTTGGTACCAAGTACTTGTACTTTTACAATATCGCTTGCATCGGTTCTTGTACCTGCAAATACTAGTTGTTTCCATTGCTGCGCTTTACCAAATAATGGCGATAAAATAGTACCGCTACTGTGTAAAGGTGTTACAGTTGCATCAAGCACTACCTTGTCATATTTATCTACAGAAAATTTATACAAAGGCACAAAACCACTACCACCTTTACGATAAATAAATACAAAACTTCGTGGCCTGTTAAATGAATCAATATCGGCAAAGCCTGCGTTTTTCAAGCGATGATACAAGCTATTACCAGTACCATACACACTTTCATCTTGCTTTAAATCATTGGCAAAGTCGTAACCAAAAAAATCAATAATCATAGACCTTACCACCACATAAGCACCAGATGGAATAATATTATCCATAAAATCCATCGCCTTCTTTCTATCTGTTGCGTTATTGGTAGCAAATGCAAAATCATATTCACGACCAGAATTAGCACCACCTTGCACTGCTAATGAACCATACTGACCAGCCCCAGGATTGGCATTTAATTTGGCTTTTAAACTCACAGAATCAAACACATTAAACGTAATATTAGAAGGCCTGTAAGAAGCACCTTTAATTTCTGGATTGATTTTATCGTTTATAGCAACCGAGTAATTAATTTCGGCATCGCTACCATACGGATACACAGCATTACGTACTGTTATTTTTGTAGGATTTGGGTTAAAATTAAACTGATGCTTTACTGTATCGATACTAATTTTATTAACCGTACTATGTGTTTGTTGATACACATGTGATTGATTGAAACCAAGCGATGTTGCATTTGCCAAATAAATAAAACTGCTTTTGGTGTACACATAACTACCACTTGCAGGCACTTGCGCAACACGCCAATAATACACCGTGCTATCTTTAAAACTAAAGCCAGGATCTAACTCTAGCGCACCACCAACCGATACTAAGTTTTTAGTGACTTTGAAGCTAGAATTGAAAAGTTCAGTGGTATCTATATCTACTACATAATTGCGCTGTGTACTTAATGGATTAGCCGTAGAAGCTATCAGCTTAATGTTTGGCTTATTAATAATTGCATGGTTCAAAGGATACACAGTTGTTACAGCATCATCAAAAATTACAAACAACTTGGTGATGCTATTATTCACTTCATCTTGTTCATCGTATTTGTTATCGCTATCAATACTTACTATAATGGCATTATTGCCTTTATCTCTTGTGCCAATAATTGGCACAGTCAAACTAATAGAATCGATGTATCGCACACTTTTGATTCGCTGATTGTAGATAGTTTGCACACTACCATCTGGGTATTGGCGTTTTACCAAAACATTTACAGAATCGCCTGTGGCTTTACCTACATTATACAAGTAAGCCTTTACTGTAAATTGGTTATCATTTACCGATAACACCGCAGGGTTAATAATCACTTGTGGGTCTTCAACTACAAAATCTGGTTTAGCTGCTGCGTAAATTACAATGCTTGGGTCGCCATTTAAAACAGATTGTTCAGCATGAATTCTTGGAAAATAATCTGAGAAATTAGAGGATATTTTTTGTAAAGCGGCTATTCCATCGTTGATGTTTTTGGTAATTGGCTTACCATAACCAGCATTGGTCAATGATTTATAAAAGCCATTAGAATAGATATCTAAATAAGTGGTTAAGCCAAAGTGTGTACTACCCATAAAGCCAATAGCACCGCGGTTTTGCGCCGATACAAATTTTTCTGCCAATGAGGAAATTAGAAATGTTCTTGTGGTATCAAAATCGAAGAAATTACCTGCGCTACAACCATTTACCAAAAACATAGGATACTTACCTGTGTTGTTATAATCTTGAGGGTCGTTTAAATTATAGCTTAACGCAGCCGCTGCCGAGTGACCGAAATAAGACAACATGCTTATACCATTTGTAAACAAGTTGCTCATTTGTGTACTTGTGGTAGCAATGGCGGCCGTGCTTGTTTTATTAAAGTTGGTAACTGTTGCACCCATTAAAGTATCCCTTACACTATTTTCATAGTTTTTTAAGTAATAGGTTATTAGCGCATCTAAACTAGCATCTTCTGCACCTACAACATGCACCATCTGTTTCATCCAAGCTTTGCTGCTAATGGTTTGGTTGGTAGATGTTGCTTGCAATTCGTAGTCTTTTACTTTTTGCAAATAATTGCTCAGTTCTTGCGTACCTGCAACCGATAATCTACCTACATTAATTGATGGTACTGGGCTAAAATCTGCTGATACCAATAAGTTGTCACTTGCTGGCCAGCCCCAAGTTGGCACTAGGTTTAGCCTATCGGCAAATGGTGACGACTCGTGGCTTCTATACGCATCGTACGAAACACCTTTACCTATTAAAAAAATAAAACTAGGCTGCTTACCAAAGGTAGCTTTTGCGTGGCGCACAAAGTTTTTAATGCTCAAAGGATGTTTCTTTATACCATAAGCAAATTGATCTACCAGTTCATCAATATCAAACACTTTAGCATTATAACTACCGCCTGCACTGCTTGCTCTGTATTGTCTGTATTGCTCTACAGGATTGGTACCTGTCATTAATAATTTGTTAGTCACAATCAAGAAATCACCTTGATTAGCAGTAGTAGCGTAGTTAATAAAATTGCGCTGCAGAAAACTATTGGCATAAGTAATATTACTGGCATCTTCACTTACTAATACAAAATTTGTTTCTGTTGTAGAAACTGGCAATGCGAACCTTAAAACACCTGCTGTTGCTGTATTTGCCGTGTAGCGAATATTATTAGTTATATTGTACAATACAGGTATTGCACTGCCTGCACTAAAGTTGGTAATGTTTAAGAAATTGCCATTTGGCGAAGCCGCTAAAGTGAAACTAAAATTGGTGGTGCCACCAAAATTAAATTGACGAGGATATTTTAAATCGATATAAGCACACACTACCCTATCAAAATTATCTGAGGTTACAATTTTTAGATTGAAATTATCGGTTGTATTGGTTAAACCACTCAGGCTTACATTAGCATTGCTTGCTGTAGTAGTTGTAAAACCATTTAAAGATTGGTCAATCAACAAGGCATTATTTAACCTTAGCTGTACTTTTCTATTTTTCTTGGCGTTAGCTGCAAAAGCACTTGTAATACTTGCTGCGGCAGTAACATTGGCTGCGTATAAGTTGGGCAAACTTACTGTAAATGGTGAAGCCACTTGAATTTCTCGTGAACTCCAAAACTCACCAATATCATACGATGATGAGTACACATTTTCACCTGCATTTTCGGCAAAACCACGGTTAATAATGTCAGTAAAATTGATGCGGTAATTGTACATGAAATAGGCATCAGCAGGTAAGGTATTGCTAGCTACATCGTTAATGCCATTTGTGTAGCGCAAATTATTAGCCACAACAGCATTAACCGTTAAAAAGAAAGCTGCGGTATCTGTTTGTAAGCTCACTTTATCACTTACTTGAAAGTTCGCATTTCTATACAAATACTTGTCGGCGGTGCCATCATTCCTTTCGCCCCAAAACTCAATATAATCTGTGCTAGACAATACTGCATTTGCAACACTTGTATACAATGTTACTTGCTTGCCATTGCGCCACAATTGAAATTGATTGGCATCGGTTGTTTGTAATGCTGCGGGCAAATCTGTTTGCCTTATTCGGTACAAACCTGTTTTGCCCACTTTAAACTTGTAGTAAGTTTTGGAATAGTCAATCCATTCGTTGTTAATAGGCTGTGCCACTAATTTGGCAGCAAACAACAGTATAATGATGGTTAATATTTTTCGCATAAAATGAGCGTTACAACTTTACTTTTCTTTTCTTACTAAATCTATTTTTAAAGAAAAAATATGTGTGTACAATGGGTTTGATTGGTTAGCCAAATTGGTAAATGCATAATCGATGCCCACATTGCCAAATCTAAAACCTGCACCAACGCTTGGTTGGTAAATCCACACCTTTTTTTGATTAGTGGTGTCTCCATCGCTTAAAGCTTGCTGAAAGTTAGAAATACCACCACGCAGAAATAAGTTATTATTAAAATTGGCTTCAAGGCCTAAACTTGGGTCAATGCTTATAGCACTAGAACTGATAACTGTATTACGTTCACCATCGAATGTGCAATTTAAATTAGCTTCTGCTAGCAAATGAAACTTTTGGTTGAACGCAAAATTATAGCCTGTACCAAGTACCAATCTTGGCGCAGTTGCTTCGGTACTTGTTGTGGGTATATCGTTATTGGTTAGGTATAAAACTTCTTTTTCTCTATCGGTAAAAGAGAAACTCCAAGCGTTAATAGTGGTAGTTGCATCACGTAATACAGCCGCCAAGCGCCAGTTTCTTTTTTGCATTTGAATACCTACATCAAAACCAAAGCCCCAGGCTTGTGCAAAGCTGCCCACCTTACGATAAATAATTTTTGCATTGCCGCCAATGCTCAGTTTCATATCGTCATCGTCACGTAATTTTTGCGAATAACTCAATAAAAACGCATAATCGGCCGAAGAAAATGTAGAGATATTGTTGTAGTTAATAGAACCATTTGGCTCTACTAAGTACAAGGTGTTAGGTATATCATCAACTGCAAAACGTAGCACCGTAATACCCAATGTTCTGTTGGCATTTTTAGTAGGTAAAGCAAAGCCCGCAAAGTCGTATTTGGCTATGCCCGAAAAATACTCGGCGTGCATAACACTTAGTTGTGGGTGCAGTGAAACATTGGTTAAAGCGGCAGGATTCCAATAACCAGCCGTAGCATCTTTTACACTAGCCACTTGCGAGCCGCCCATACCAAGACCTCTTGCGCCAGCACCAATGTTTAAAAATTCGTTGGAGTATTTTTTAAATTGCGCTTGACTGTTACTTGCAACAAGCAATAGCAGCAAAAACCCAATACACAGTTTCAATCTTAGCATGGTTATCTTGATAAATAGGTTGCAAAGTAAGCGGTTTTTATGTATTGCTTAATATAATATTTTTGTATCACTGTTAAGCACAAAGCATTTATAGTTTTGCTGCACTTGCACAGGGCTATTTGCCAAACCCTCTTAAAGTTGTTTACATAATGTAGTTGAAATACACTTGATGTACTTAACCCAAATAGACCTATTTGCCTCAAGTAGAAGGATGTACTTAGCACCAATAACAATTTGTAGTACAAATAAATTTTCAGGTTGTTGCAATGAAAAGTACTAAGCGCTAGTCATACTATTGTAATACCAATGGAAGAACACCAAAATTTAATAAAAGCCTGCTTAAAAGGCAAGCGAGAGGCACAATACGAGTTGTATAACTTGTACGCACCTACTATGCTTGGTATTTGCTATCGGTACACTAAAAGTTTAGAAGATGCGGAAGATGTGTTGCAAGATGGGTTTATAAAAGTATTTACCAAACTACATCAATACAACCAAGAAGGTGACTTAGGTGCATGGATAAGACGCATAATGGTAAATAGTTCGCTGACCTATTTGCAAAAACATAATCGCTATAAAAAAGACTTACAGCTTGAGGAAATAGCACTGCATCATATAAGCAACGATAATCCATCTATTAACTTGAATACTAAAGCAATAGTTGATATTATTAGAGATTTGCCATCAGGTTATCAAACCATATTTAACTTGGTAGCTATTGAGGGCTATAATCACTTAGAAGTGTCTAAACTACTGAATATCAATGTAAATACTGTAAGAAGCCAATATAGTAGAGCAAGAGCCATGTTGATTACGGCATTAAAAAAAAATGAAACGATTACTTTAAGTAAACAATATGCAGGAGACATTTGAACATAATATATCTCACCAGTTAGATGACTTTAAGTTGCAGCCCTCGCCTATTGTTTGGCAAGAGGTAGATGCAGCTTTACATCCAAAACGTAGGAGACGCTTTGTTATTTGGTGGTGGTTAAGTGCAGGCATTATTGGTATAAGTGCTATTGGTTATTGTTTGATAATTAACCAAACATCTACCATTACACCTAAGCAAATAGCAATTAACCAAATAGATATTAACCAGGCGGTTAGTGCTACAAAAAACACTTTGCCAATTGAACCTAAAAAAGAAATAGTTATTAAAACAGAGAAGCATCAAAAAGCATTACTTGGTAAACCTAAAAATACAATACCAATTTACCAGCAAAATGCTAATACCAATAATAATAAAACAGCTAAGAAAGCATTACTTGTAAATAATAGTATTGCTACTGAAAATACTGATAATGTTGTAGTTAAGAGCGATGATAGCAATCTTAATAATGAACCAATAACACCATTTGAAAAGCAAAGTGACAGCCATGTTACAAGCACAAAATCGAACCAAAATATAGATACTAGTAAGACTAACAAGGTTCATAAAAAATTATCAAAGCAATCTCATTGGCGCTTTACCATTGGTGGTGGTATTTTAGAAACTAAGCTTACTAATAATAGCAAAAGCTTAGCCAATGCAAGTGCTTCTATTGGTAACGGCGGTTTTACCAGTACACCTAACAACAATACACAACCTACTATTACTTCACCAAAAACTGGATTTACTGTACAGCTAGGTATTGCGTATCATACAGAATTAGGTAAGTATTGGCAATTACAAACAGGCTTACAATACCAGTATTTAACCAATCAACATGGTTTAAAAGCAGATACAACCACGGGCTTTACCAATAGTTTTATAGCCGATAAGAACAACTTAATTACCAATAAAGCACATTGGCTACAAATACCTATCACTTTTGCCTACAGCTTACAACCTAATAGCAAACACCAATTGAAAGTACTAATTGGCGGCTCTTTGGCTTATGTTATCTCAGAACAGTGGCTCATTGGCAATACTAATTCTGACAGATTTTATTACGATGCTTCACTAAACAATAGGTGGCTGTTTGGTGTACAAGGCGGCTTATCTTATGCTTTTTCGCAGAAATTAAGTTTGGCTGCCATTGCATCTTACACGCTTTCTCCTATTCAATCTCAAGTAAATGATAAAAATCACTTTGTTCAATACAATCTGCAAATAAGTACACCTATTCGTTTTACAAATAAATCATCTTCTAAAAAATAAAACCATGCTACAGAACACATTTACTAGGCTATTCTTAATAGCTGCATCCATCGGCTTATTTATAAGTTGTTTTAAAGATAGTGGTACTAAAACCTTTAAAATTTATACGCCCATTTATCAAACTACGCAACAAGTGAGGGCTTCGGTAAAAAATGATGCACCAAAACCAATAAACAGCGTTGGTAAAATGGTACTTCTAGGCAATTATATTTACCTAAACGAACCACAAAAAGGCATTCATATTATTGATAATAGCAACCCAGAAAAGCCCATTAATAAGGCATTTATCAATATACCTGGCAACGAGAATTTGGCCATAAAAGGCAATTTCTTATATGCTGATTGCTTTACCGATTTAATGGCTATAGACATTAGCAATGCGAATAACATTACGCCCAAAAGCTTTATTAATAACCTATTTCCAGACCGACGCTACATCAACGGCTATATTGTAGACAGTGGTAAAATAATTATAGATTGGCAAGTACGAGACACCACCATTAATATAGACATTGCTGAAGGGCAAGGTATTTGGAGAAATGGTAGTTATATCACTTCAAATATCAGTTGGATGAGTTCATCATTCTTATCGGCAAGTGGTGCAAGTAGCGGTAAAGGCATTGGTGTTACAGGTTCTACATCTAAGTATGCTATAGTAGATAACTATTTGTATGCACTTACATCTTCCGAACTTAAAACTATCAATATTGCACAACCAGATGCACCAAAAGCGGCTACAACCACTACCGTAACTTGGGGCTTAGAAACTGTTTTTCCTTTTAAAAATAACCTATTCTTAGGCACACAAACAGGTATGTATATTTATGGTTTAAGCAATCCTGAAAAGCCCAACCAATTGAGTTTGTTTGTACATGCACGCTTATGCGACCCTGTAATTGCCGATGATAAATATGCTTATGTAACCTTACATTCTAACAACAATCCTTCTACAGGCGCCTTTACTTGTTTTGGCAATTTAAACCAACTTGACATTATTGATATTGCTGACGTTACTAAAAGTAAGTGGCTAAAAAGCTACAATCTAACACGACCTTATGGCTTAAGTAAAGATGGCAATCTGTTATTTATTTGCGACAGCGAAGCTGGCTTAAAAATATTTGATGCAACAGACCCATTGAACCTAAAACAAACCAAAACAATGGCTATTGGCACTACTAGTGATGTGATTGCATTAGATGGTATTGCGTACGTAACTACTTCTGAAGGTTTGTATCAGTTTAGCTACAAAAACAGCAATAACATTACTTTATTAAGCAAAATATCACTAACAAATTAAGCCATGAGATACAAACTACTAACCCTATTATTACTTGCTTGTAATGTGGTAATTGCCCAAAAGAAAGCAATAAAATACAATAACATCACCAATATTGGTTGGTTGAATGGTAGCTCTCAAAATGCCTTTACCCTGCAAACTATTAATGGTATTAAAATAGATCGATGGCAGCTAGGCCTTGGCGTTGGTTTAGATAATTATGGTACTAAAAGTATTCCTGTTTTTGTAGATGTAAGGCGCAGTTTTGGTAATAAAAAATGGCAGCCATTGCTATACGCAGATGCAGGTGTTAACTATACCTTACGTTGGGGAAATTTTGCAGTAAAAGACTTTAACAACCAATATTATTTTGACGTAAACAACACGTTTTATGGCGAACTGGGTGTTGGTTTATCAAAAAAAATAAGCAAGAAAACTAGCTTAAATATTACAGCAGGTTTTAGTTATAAACATTTGAGTTATACAGAAAGAGACATGTATGCGTTTATATATTCAAGTGTTAATTATCCCATTGTTTATCAATTTGACTTTTACTACAAAAGATTGGCACTAAGAGTGGGATTACAGTTTTAAACAATTCACTACATCAAACAATTTGGTGTATTTCCAAAACCAGAAATACACCAAATTATTTAATCTATCTAGTTCCTAAAACTTAGAACACAGTACATCGCATCATTTGCTCTATTCCTAAAACTTAGAACACACCAAATTATTTAATGTATCTAGTTCCTAAAACTAGGAATACAGTACATTACATCATTTGCACTATTCCTAAAATTTAGAACATGGCAAGTTATGTAATTTATACAGTTCCTAAAAGTTAGAACACAGTACATCGCATCATTTACTCTATTCCTAAAACTTAGAATACACCAAGTTATTTAATGTATCTAGTTCCTAAAACTAGGAATACAGTACATCGCATCATTTGCTTTGTTCCTAAAAATTAGAACATGGCAAGTGATGTAATTTATACAGTTCCTAAAAGTTAGAATGTAATAGGTAAGGTAATTTGCCCAATTATCTAAAACTAAAAAACTACTCCTGTTTAAAATCAAACAGCGTGGCGGTAAAAACACCTCGTTCTCTTTTCTTAAATACAACATCCCAGTTGCCTTTGTAGCGCAGAATTTTTGGCACCAGCAAATTTTTATATTTGGTCATTTCTACTTCCATGCTTACATCAAAATCGTACACACCAGCTTTGTAGCTAAGTGAGTAATTTCGGGCAAGCACTTCTAAGGTTTTAATATCAAACCAAGTAATCATTGCATCTACTACAATATCATCTTTTCTAAATAAGCCTAGTTTTTCTTTTGGAGTAATAGAAAAAACATAGCAAGGCTTGCCTTGAAACTCTTGTACATCTAAGCGATAATCGTACACTTTCGCTGCATGATTGTCAAACAAGTCTAGCTTATCGCCTATAAAGGGGATGCCTTTAATTTTTTTGCCGGGGTTAAAAAATAGCATTTTTAACTGCTCTTTGTGTTTGCTTATGCCAGATTGCCCCGCAGTAGAAATTACATGACCTGTTACAATATTATCCTCGCCGCATACCTTGCCTTTGGTAAAAAACAAGGCTGCATACAATTCGGCAGTTAGGTAATTATAGCTACCATTTTTACGGTAAAAGTCACCCGTAGTTTGCTCTTGCAAAATGGTCATTGTTCTACAACCTGTAGCACGTTGCTGTTGGGTTTTACCAAATAAAGACGCTTTTATTGCACCGTTTTTATCCATCATTTTTATATCATTAAATGATGAATAATTTAAAATGCGCAAGTTGCGAAAAGCCTTGTAAAACGTGGTATCGTCTTTAATTTGTTGCAGTACTTTTTTATAATCGAAATGATTACGCACAACTACTTCAGGAAGATTTATTTTTTTGTTGTCAATAATCACAAAAGTGTCCTGCGCTGTGGTAACAGCACTTGTTAATAGAAAAGCTATCAATAGTCGTATTTTCATTTGCCAAAACTCATTCTATAATCTACTTTCACTTTGCCTTTGGTAATATCGGTGAGTTTACTACCAATCATTTTCTTACGCAACGGTTTTAAGTAATCAATAAACAGTTTACCTTCAATATGGTCGTATTCGTGTAAAATAACACGGGCAGTTATGCCCGTAAATGTTTTCAATTGCGGTTTAAAATTGGCATCTAAATATTCAAGTACTACGGTTTGGTGGCGGCTTATATCTTCTCTAATTTTTGGTATAGATAAACAGCCTTCGTTGTACACCCATTCTGGTCCCGTAAGTTCTATAACTTTAGCGTTAATAAAAGTTTCTTTTAAGCCAGGTTCATCGCTGAACTTGCCTTTATCTTTTTCATCTTGATTATCAAATATTTGCTTGCTATCTATAATAAACAAGCGAATATTTCTATTAATTTGAGGCGCAGCCAAACCCACACCACTACTACTGTACATTGTTTCCCACATATCATCTAACAATTTCTTCAACTCTGTATAATCAGGTGTAATATCTTCTGCTATTTTGCGTAAAATGGGGTTGCCGTAGGCTACAATTGGTAAAATCATCTACTCTAAAATTTTTAATATTCTAATGTTCTCTATTTTTTCAAAATCTGTATCAAAGGTTATAATTGGCACATCTAAATAAATGGACGTTGCTGCAACCAATGCATCTGGTAACTTAATCTTATTGTTACGCCTAATTTCTGCCGCTGTATCACAAATAAAATTATTAGTATGTACAATTTGCAATTCTGCGATGTAAGCTTTCAAAAATGAAATATCAGCTTCTGAAAGTTTGGCAAAAGAAAATAATTCAGTGTAAGTAATTGAAGAAATGAAAATGCTGCACCCTTCTAATACTGCTTCCATTTTTTTGCTTCCATTAAGATGCGATATGATGGCATTTGTGTCTAAAATCAATTTATTCCCACTCATTTCTCATGCTTTTTTGGTAAGTGAGACCATCACCAAAGCAAGTTAGCTTTCCAGTAAACTTAGATGCAGGAAACCCTTTTTTAGTTTCAGTTTTATTGATGAATTCAGTAACCTTCTCTTTAATTACCTTTTTCTTGTCTTTTTTATCAATAAGCAACACCATTGCCATAAGTCTATAATTTATTCAAAAGTACAAAATCGTTTTATAAGTTTTGCAAATACTCTTGCAACAACATGGTGGCAGCTACTTGGTCAATATTGGCTTTTACTTGCCTGTCTTTCTTTTTCATGCCCATTTCTACCATAGCTTTTGAGGCATTTTTAGAAGAATATCTTTCGTCTACCGTTTGCACAGGTATGGTAGGGAAGTTTTTTTGTAATTGCTTAATAGCGGCCAAAACCAAAGGCGTGCCGTGTGTGGGTGTATCATCCAAATTTAAAGGCAAACCAATAAGGATTAATTCCACCGATTCTTTTGAAAAATAATCTTTTAAAAAAGGCATTAAGTTTTTGGTATCGATAGTAATTAAAGCCGTGGCAATAATTTGCATAGGATCTGTAACTGCAATGCCTGTGCGTTTTGCGCCATAATCTAAACAAAGAATTCGTGCCATGTAGCGTTGGTGGTTGATAGGTGATGGGTGATGGGTGATGGGTCATCACCCAAACACCAAATCCGCAATTACAAACACCGCAAATACTACACTTGCAATACCGTTTGCCGTCATAAAAGCCAGGTTAACTTTGCTTAAATCGTTGGGCTTTACAATAGCATGTTGGTAAATAAGCATGGCTACAAACACCGTTACACCAAGCCAATAGAGCCAATGAAAATGACCATAAAATCCTGCGGCAATAACACAAGCTGCACTTACAACATGCAATATTTCAGATACACGCAAAGCTTTGCCTTTACCCAAAACAGCAGGTATTGAATATAATTGCTGCGATTGATCGAACTCAACATCTTGCAGCGCAAAAATGATGTCGAAACCACTTACCCAAAAAATAACTGACAATGAAAACAAAATAGGCAACAGATCAAACTTGCCTGTTACAGCTAAGTAAGCACCTATTGGCGCAAGCGATAAACCCAAGCCTAACACCAAATGGCATAAAGCTGTGAAACGCTTGGTGTAGCTGTAAAATAAAATGACAAATAAGGCAACAGGACTAAGCGCAAAGCAAATAGTATTGATAAAAAATGTGGCTAAAATAAAGATGACCGATGACAGAATTACAAACCGTAAAGCACTATTAGCCGATATAATACCCGCTGGAATTTCTCTTATAGCAGTACGTGGATTTTTAGCATCGAAACTTCTATCTAAATAACGGTTAAAAGCCATTGCAGCACTACGTGCAGAAATCATGCAGATGAGAACCAAAGCCAATGTGGCAATGGGATAATGGGATAATGAGGTAATGTGATAATGTGATAATGGGGTTATGGGATAATGTGATAATGGGGTAATGTGATAATGGGATAATGGGGTAATGGGATAATGGGGTAATGTGATAATATTTTTAATCCCCAAACTAAACCCAATCAACGCAAAAGGCATTGCGAAAATGGTGTGCGAAAACTTTACTAACGATAGATAATTTTTTACTTTACTCATCCCTTTAATCAATTAAATCTTACTAAATATGGGTTCACTCAATTTCCACAACACAATACCTGCGGCCACACTAATGTTTAAAGAATGTTTAGTGCCTAATTGCGGTATTTCTATACAACCATTGCACAGGGGTAAAATGGCTTCGTTTACACCTTCTACTTCGTTACCAAATACCACAGCAATTTTTTCACTGCTATTATTTACAAAGGTTTCTAACGAGATACTACCTTCTACTTGTTCTACAGCATATACTTTATAGCCACGTTGCTTTAAATCGTTTATAGCATTAACCGTGTTTTGGTAATACAACCAATCTACAGTTTCGGTTGCGCCTAAAGCTGTTTTATGAATATCTCTGTGAGGTGGCTGTGGTGTAAAGCCACAAAGGCAAATGGCTTCAATTAAAAACGCATCTGCGGTTCTAAATACGCTACCAACATTGTGCATGCTTCTAATATTATCTAGCACAGCAACTATGGTATTTTTCTCGGCTTGTTTAAATGCCTGTTTACTCATTCGCCCCAAATCATCCATGCTTAACTTTCTCATGTCTGCAAAGATATGTGTGCGACTAAAAGGCAAGTACAACACATTTATTTGCCACAAAAACCAAAAGCCCTCAGTAAACCGAGGGCTTTTGTATCAATATATTTTAGGGCAAATTCTTGTTTAAAAACTACCCTTAAAAGTGCCAGAAAATTTAAGAGAATCATCGCCCCCAAATCTTTTAACAGTGGTTGAATAGGTACCCTCTATGGCAGTTGATGAAAGTGCTGTAATTGTAGCAGTTCCTGCCGATGTACTTAATGTACTAAGGTAATAAATGGGTGAAGCTATTGAACCTGTAATGTAAGCGGCCAAGGCTGTTTGCGTATTTAACGGCAAAGTAGCTGGTGTTGTTTTTACATTTACAAATGATAGCCCTACAATTGCGGTTGAAGTAGTACCACCCACATAAATACTATCATAGGTAGCTGTAGTAATGCGCCTAAAAGTGCTAAGAGAACCCGTTAAATCAATTGATAAATCACCAGTTGCAGTAAACTTTCCTTGTCCAGATGGATAAGCACCACTGCTATCCTCTTTTTTACAACTTTGCAACATTATACCTAGTACCAAAACACCTAATAAATAATTTGTAAATACCTTCATTGTTACTGCCTATTTTTATGTTATTCTCACAAATGTATTCTAATAAAGCCAAAGCTACTGCTTTATTTTACTAATACACAACACCTTACAATGGGTTATCGATTCCTATAATTGCGTTACAATATCAAAATCAACAATAAAATAATGATGATGATAGCACCTACTGACAAATAAACGCCGCCATTATTTCTAGCTTCTTTACCTAACACTCTCAATTCTTTTCGCAAAGCTTTTCTTTCAGCACTAGTTAGCATCGATTTATCCATATTTTTTATTTCCTCTACCCTAGCTTTTATGCGTAAAAAATTGGCATGTTTTACAGCTTCGTTATTGGCTGTAGCACTTGTAGTTACTGCATTGGGTGCAAGGTTGGCAGCATTAGATGTAACAACTGTTGCCAATAGTACCATTAGCATTAGTAGCATGTAGATGTTCTTTTTCATAAAAATTATTTTACTAATTATTACTTAGAACCACTCTTGTCCAAAATAAAAAACTGCCGTTTATGCTGCCCCTAAAAAAAATAGGG
>JASGCX010000129.1:2006-4313 GCA_030053925.1 Flavobacterium sp. | reverse complement strand
AAGGTAGCCGAAACCTTACTAGCACAAAACGTGGTGATTGTCGATAACTGATAAATGTACTAGTGCTTACAACAAACGCTTGGTAATATTGGGTAAATTTGTAGCAATTATAAGCCACATAGGCACAGTAAACACTTAGAAATATCTAGCATTATAACCATCAACTATGTGGCTATATGACTATGTGGTAAAATTTAAAATTATGGAAAAAATACGGTGGAAAGTTGAAGGGATGACTTGCAGTAATTGTGCTTTAAGCGTAAGTAAAGTGCTGCAAAAACAAGGTATGCAGCAAGTGCAGGTAAATGCAATTACTGGCGATGTAAGCTTTGAAACTGTAGATGCCAAAAACTCGCTTACTACAGCTAAGAAAAATATTAACGAATTGGGCTATCATGTGGTAGATGATAGCGTAAAGCTTACTGCCACTAAAAAGCCATTTTTAGGTACTTACTTGCAAAAGTTTTGGTTTACACTACCCTTTACGTTGGTGTTAATGATAGGTCATTGGGGTATGTATTTTCATGTTCATTTTTTGCACAACGCTTGGTTGCAAATGGCCATCTGCTTGCCTGTATTTATTGTAGGCATGAATTTCTTTGGACGCAGTGCTGTAAAGAGTTTGAGCAAGGGCATACCTAACATGAATGTGTTGATTGCACTAGGTTCGCTTGCAGCTTTTGTGTACAGTTTAATAGGTACTATTACTGGCAACGAAAGCCAAATATTTTACGAAACTGCTGCTTCAATAATTACGCTCGTTTTTTTGGGTAATTGGATGGAAGACGCATCGGTAGCACGTACACAAAAAACCATTAAAGAACTAACAAAGCAACACAAGGTAATGGCCAATATGATTGCATATAATGATGCACATGACGAGCACATTTTTCCAATAGAAAATACCTTTTTAAAAACGGGTGATTTGGTATTAATAAAGTCTGGTGAGCAAGTACCGCAAGACTGTAAAATACTAAGCGGTGAGGCAGAAGTAAACGAAGCCATAATTACCGGCGAAAGTGTACCTGTGTTTAAAAAGCAAGGCGATGTATTGATTGGTGGTAGTGTGTTATCTAATGGCAATGTGAAATGCTACGTTACTGCAACAGGTAACAACACCGTAATGAATGGCATAATAGAATTGATGAAGCAAGCCCAAGTACAAAAGCCGCCCATGCAACTATTAGCCGATAAAATAAGTGCCATTTTTGTACCTGTGGTTGTTTGTATTTCTGTACTTACCATT
This sequence comes from Flavobacterium sp., assembly GCA_030053925.1. Taxonomy (GTDB): domain Bacteria; phylum Bacteroidota; class Bacteroidia; order Chitinophagales; family Chitinophagaceae; genus Parasediminibacterium. Next base: position 3,067 of record JASGCX010000129.1, on the reverse strand, counting down.
ATTGTAAATTACTACTTTTTACATGTAGGCTTTGGCGATAGTTTAATGAGAAGTATTGCCGTACTAGTAATTAGTTGCCCTTGTGCCATGGGCATTGCAACGCCCGCTGCTATTGCGGTTGGGCTTGGTAGAGCCGCCAAATATGGTATTCTGTACACTAAAACAGATAGCATGGAATTATTTGCACAGATTAAGCAAATTGTGTTTGATAAAACAGGTACATTAACTTCTGGTCAATTTAAAATTTCAAATTTCAAATCAGAGATTGAAGAAGCCGATTTTAAAAAACTCGTGTATTCTTTAGAGAAGTTTTCTAATCACCCAATTGCAAAAAGTATTGCTGCTGAGTGGAAAACACAAGAAGTATTAAGATGGCAAAAAATAGAAGAAATAAAAGGGCTTGGCATGAAGGCAAGCGATAAAGAAGGCAATACATATTGGATTGGTTCGGCTAAAATAGATGCACAAATTGAAGATAACAGCCACCATTTGTATGTAACAAAAAACAACACATTAATTGGCTGGATAGATATTGCCGACGAAGTAAGGCCAGAAGCTAAAGCCATCATTAATTACTTTAAAGCAAAAGGCATTACAACAGTTTTGCTTAGTGGCGACAGCCAGGCTAAATGCGAGCAAGTAGCTAGCCAACTAGGTATAGATAAAGTAATAGCCGAACAAACACCACAACAAAAACTAAATGTAGTAGAAGCGTTGTGCAAAACCACACCAACTGTAATGGTAGGTGATGGCATTAACGATGCACCTGCATTGGCCAAAGCAACTATTAGCGTGAGTTTGAGTGCTGCATCGCAACTAGCCATACAAAGCGCATCGGTAGTATTAATGAACAACGGCTTGCAAAAATTACCTATTGCTATGCAGCTTGGTAAGCACACCTACAACACCATTAAAGGCAATTTATTTTGGGCATTTTTTTACAACATTATTGCTATACCATTTGCAGCTATTGGCTTATTTACACCTACTGCAGGCGCATTGCTTATGGGCCTAAGCGATGTAGTGCTAGCATTAAATAGTTTGCGATTGAATTGGAAAAA
>JASGCX010000129.1:0-1906 GCA_030053925.1 Flavobacterium sp. | reverse complement strand
TTCACCTTTTGGCCACACCACATCAAATATTACAACAGTATTGGCAACATAGCAGTTTTCGTGGCGAGCAAGAAGCCATTATTACTGCTGTGCTTGCGCAAAAAGATTGCCTAGCATTATTGCCAACAGGTGGCGGCAAGTCTATTTGCTTTCAAGTACCTACTATGTTGATAGATGGGCTTTGCTTAGTGATTTCGCCATTGATAGCTTTAATAAAAGACCAAGTTGAAAACCTCCAAAAACGAGGTATTCAAGCATTGGCTATCCACAGTGGCATGAACTTTTATGAAGTAAAAGAAACACTTGAAAAAGCGGTAAGTGGTGAGTATAAATTTTTGTACGTATCGCCTGAAAGGCTAGAAACAAACTTGTTTAAAGACTATGTACATGCCATGCCAATATGCTTAATAGCAGTTGATGAAGCGCATTGCATTAGCCAATGGGGTTACGATTTTAGACCATCTTATCTCAACATCAATAAACTACGAGAAAGCTTAAACAAAGTACCCATTATTGCGCTAACAGCATCGGCTACACCTACCGTACAAAAAGATATTATTAGCAAGCTACAACTTGCAGATGGATTGATTTTTAAACAAAGTTTTGAACGACCCAATTTATCTTACTCGGCATTTAATGTAGATAGCAAAATCAATAAAGCAATCACTATTTTAACCAATGTGCCAGGCAGTAGTGTTGTGTATTGTAGAAATAGAAGTTTAACCAAACAAGTGGCACATTTACTGTTGCTACAAAATATCTCGGCAGATTATTATCATGCAGGTTTAAGCAACCAAGAACGCAACGAAAAGCAACAACAATGGATTAGCAATAAAACAAGGGTTATGGTTTGCACCAATGCTTTTGGCATGGGTATAGATAAGCCCGATGTACGAACAGTAATTCATTACGATACACCTGATTGCTTAGAAAATTATTACCAAGAAGCTGGCCGTGCTGGTAGAGACGGTAAAAAATCTTACGCTATTTTATTGTACAATGATAAAGATGTAAGCAGCTTACAAGCCTTAACAGACTTGCGTTTTCCTGTGATGTACGACATTAAAAAAGTGTACCAAGCTTTAGCCGATTTTTTACACATACCTGTAGGTGCAGGCGAGGGCTTGTACTACAGTTTTGATTTAATTAGCTTTACTAAAAACTTTCAGCTAAACATTATTATGGTAATGGCAGTGCTAAAAGCATTGGAACAAGAAGGTTATATCAGTTTTAACGAGTCGGTATTTTTACCATCGAAAGTGCAGTTTATTGCGCCTAAAAATGTACTGAACGATATAGAACAAAGCCACCCCAAATTAGACCCTGTGGTAAAATATTTATTGCGTAGCTACAGTGGTATTCTCGATAACCAAACATCTATTAGCGAGAAGCAAATAGCCAAACTAACACGCCTTACCGAAGCCGATGTTAAAGCTATTTTAGAGCAACTGCAAGCCTTTGGCATTATACAATACACACCACAAAAAGAAAGTCCACAACTACACTATTTTACCAACCGAGCACCTGCACAATACTTAGTATTTAATCAAGCTGCATATCAGCAACGCAAGCACATTTACCAAAAACGAGTAGATGTTATGTTGCAATATTTACAGCTTACCAAGCAATGCAGAAGCCAATACATTTCAAAGTATTTTGGTGACGATACAGCACAAGGTTGTGGCATTTGCGATACCTGTTTGGCCAATAAAACCAATCTATTATCGGCCAAAACATTTGCAGCCATTCAACAACAAATAATGCAACTTGTAAAGGTCCATGCAAGTATTACCGTTACCGAATTATTATTGCAACTACAACCAACTAACAAGCATCATATTTGGCAAGTTCTTTTGTTTTTGCAAGACCAAAAACGTGTTACTATTAACAATTTGAACCAAATAGC
>JASGCX010000006.1:32894-77444 GCA_030053925.1 Flavobacterium sp. | reverse complement strand
ATTCTATTGTAACAAAAGCCCTTTATCAGCTAGCTTTTTTGCAGCAGCAATTACCGCTATTGTTGCCAAATATCACCAAAGAAACAGCCATTACCTAAGACACTAGTTTTGACAAGATGTTACAGAAAATACAACCACTAACAAAGCATCAGAACCTAATAATAGCAAGGCTTTTAAAGCTTGAACAACCAAAGTGTTACAAGCTGTTGGCACTGAAAAAATGTACCAAAATTGCGTGTTAATACTTGCCAATTTGTATAAACATTGGGCTACTAATTCTTCTCGCTTATGAAAAAACATCAAGCAAGGTTTTGCCGTGAATTTTAACGACATCATCAATTCGTATCGTGTAAAAAAAGTAAAACAACAATTACAAAATGCAGCTAATTTAAACCTCACCATTATTAGCCTCGCTTACAATACTGGTTTCAACAGTAAAACTAGTTTTAACCGTACCCTTAAAAAAGCCACTGGTAAAAGCCCTAAAGCGTTTTTGGGTCACTGACAGTAGTACTGGCATTGAGTGCCTGTGTAGCTTGTGAGTTTACGAAGTATAGCACTACCTATAGCTATCGGCATGTACGTTCTGTTCGTTTTGCAACTGTTATCTAGTCAAGTAAACACAGTGCATTTGCACGATTATTAGCCAGTATAAAATCGCAACTATTATCTTCGCTGCATAAATTTATATGATAATGAAAGTTGGTATTTTAGGTGGTGGTCAATTAGGTAGAATGTTATTACAAGCAGCAGCCAACTATTCTGTAGAAACATACGTATTGGAAAACGATGCCAATGCACCCGCAGCGCATTTGTGTCATCATTTTACAAAAGGCAGCATTGTAGATTTTGATACCGTGTACAATTTTGGTAAAGGTTTAGATGCCATTACCATTGAAATAGAAAACGTAAATGTAGAAGCACTTGAAGCACTTGAAAAACAAGGTGTTCGAGTGTATCCAAAACCATCTGCATTGCGTACTATTAAAAACAAAATCGTTCAAAAACAGTTTTATCAAACCCATCAAATACCAACTTCTGAATTTGTAATTACACAAAATCGGCAAGATTTACAAAACCACATCTCTTTTTTACCAGCCGTACACAAACTTGGTGAAGGCGGTTACGATGGTAAAGGAGTAGAAATTTTACGTGATGAAACAGCTATTTTTAAAGGGTTTAATGCGCCATCGGTGCTTGAGAAAATGGTGAATATTCACAAAGAAATTGCTTTGATTGTAGCCATGAACGAGAAAGGTGATACCGTTATTTACCCACCTGCTGAAATGGTGTTTGATACTAGATTAAACTTACTCGATTATCAAATATCGCCTGTAAAACTAGCTGATGAAGCACTTTGGAAAGCCGAAGCAATGGCCATTAAAATTGTACAAGAGCTTAAAAGTGCAGGGTTATTTGCCGTTGAATTATTTATTGACCGAGACGAAAATGTATTGGTAAATGAAATTGCACCACGTGTACACAATAGCGGCCACCACACCATTGAAGCCAATTACAGCAGCCAATACGATATGCTTTGGCGCATTTTGCTACAATATCCTTTGGGTAATACCGATGCCATTTTGCCATCGGCTATTGTAAATATTATTGGTGAACAAGGCTTTAGCGGCCCTGCCAAATATCAAGGTTTAGAAGAAGTTTTAACCATGACCAATGTGTTTGTACATCTATATGGTAAAGCCCAAACCAAACCCGGTAGAAAAATGGGCCACGTTACCATTATTAGCAGCGATTACCAAGATTTAACCTACAAAGCCAATAAAATCAAGCATTTGCTTAAAGTGGTTGCTTAACATTTTTAATAAAGCCGTACTTACATTTGCGGGCTTTTACAATACACACATACATTTATGGTTAAAGAATACGATTACATTATTGTACTTAAAAAGCCCGATTTTAAAGTAATAGATTGGATGAGTAAGTTTATGCTTTTGCTATCGCTTGGCAGTTTTGCTTATGTGGCTTATGTATCATTATCGCAAGAAAATGCTTTATTAAAACCTAGTAGCGCTTGGCTATTGGTATTTATTTGTAGTCTTATTATTGCTTGGTGGACGTTTTGTGCAGGCCAAGTAAAACGTGGCATTACGCCATACTATCGCTTTGCTGTTATGTTTGCTGCTTGGGGCTGGTTTGTGGTACCTAAGGGCAAGTTGGTAACGCTTATTTATATTGTTGCTTGCTTTTTAGAAAAACCTGTGAAAGTATTGCCAGAAGCGGCTTTTGATGGCGAAGAAATTGTGTTTAACAGCTTTCCCAGAAAAACTATTTTGTGGCAACATGTAAATAATGTGGTGTTGAAAGACGGCTTGTTGACCATTGATTTAAAAAACAACACACTTATTCAAAAGCAAGTAAACGACCCCGTAGAAAAACAAGTTGAAGATGAGTTTAATTGTTTTTGCAAAGAACAGTTAGCGAAGGCAGTTTAACCAGTTTGGAGTTTAACCAGTTTGGAGTTTGGAGTTTGAGGTTTGGAGTTTGGAGTTTGAGGTTTGGAATTTCTAATTATCACCAACTTCTGATTATTTACAACAAACTCAAATTACAAATCTCAAATTTCAAATTACAAATCTCAAATCTCAAATTATAAATCTCAAAATACAAATCTCAAACTCAAATCTCAAACTCAAATCTCAAATTTCAAATCTCAAATTACAAATTACAAATCTCAAACTCCAAACTCCAAACCTCAAACCTCAAATTACAAATCTCAAATTAACAAATGCTCGCAGAATCACCCTATATTTTATACTCCGATGGTAAGGGAAATATTTTTGAAGATACCAGTTTGTATGCTGTAGGGCGTGCAGGATGGGATGCCTACCCTGTAGAAGTTGAAGATTGGATAGAACTGCCAGAAGGTGGTAATTTATACGAGTTGCCAGGCCGCAGAGGCATTGGTATTGATGTAATAACAGGCAATATGCGCCTGTGCGAAAAAGGTTGGGCCGTTGCAGCTTTTATACCACCTGCACATACTGGTTTGTTTATTGCGGCTTACGAAACCCTGCCAAATGCTCCTACCCTGCCCTTATTTTGCTACACGGCTGCTGCATGGCACAACAATACATTTTATGTAGCTGGTGTACGAATTGAAGAAGACATAAGGCAAGAGGCTATTGGCTACAATGAAACTAAAATAGCCGCAGGTACTAAACAAATGTTGGCAGCTTACCCACATAACCGCTTGGTAAAGCATTTGATGGAAAACTGTTGCATGACTTATACCTGCCCTGCTGCCAGAAATTTAAGCTTGGGCAGGTGGGAATGTCCGGTACCTATGTCGCCAGCTTGTAACGCTAACTGCATTGGTTGTGTATCGTTTCAGCCCGAGGAAGAAACCATTACATCGCCTCAAGATAGATTAACTTTTAAGCCTTCGGCAGAAGAAGTAGTTGAGTTTACCGTACCACATTTAATGAATGCGCCTTATCCTTTAATTAGTTTTGGACAAGGCTGCGAGGGCGAGCCATTGCTGATGTGGGAAACAATTAGAGAAGCCATCATTGAAATAAGAAAACATACCGATAAAGGCAGCATTAATATTAACACCAACGGCTCTAAACCCGAAGCGGTGAAAGCCTTGTGTGAAGCAGGTTTAAACAGTATTCGTGTGAGTACCAATTCTGCACGTAAGCATATTTACACACCGTATTATCGCCCCAATAATTACCAGTTTGAAGATATTGTTGAAAGCCTAAAAATAATGCGTAGTTATGGTGGCTGGGCAAGCATTAACTTCTTTGTGTTTCCTGGAATGACGGATAGTGTGGAAGAATACGAAGCACTGCGCCAATTGATTATTGATACCGACCTAAACATGATTCAGTGGCGCAATTTTAATATTGACCCCGACTGGTATTTAGGCCAAATAGGTGTTGCAGATACTGGTGAAATAATGGGTGTAAAACAGTTACAGCAACTGATTAAAGAGGAATTTCCAAATGTAAAATATGGTTATTTCAACCCACCAATAGAGCGTATAAAAGGCGATTATACCAAAGACTTTGCACATTATTAGGATAGGAACGCTGATGACACGGATTAAAAGGATAAGCACAGATAAAGGAAATTTCAATAAGCCCTAACAGCGAAAAATTTGATGCCTATGTTTTATAAATTTCATAGGCATCAAAATTATTTTCATAAGCATGAAATTGGAATTTCATGCTTATGAAATTTTTAAGCCTTTGTTGGTGTTGCTTTCACCAACAAAACCTTGCTTAAAACGTTGTTGGCACACTTTACACAACCTGTGTGCCATGCCAAGAACGGCTAAAAATCTGCGTCAATCTGCTCAATCAGCCAAATCTGCGTTCCTATCCCTTCTCTGCCAATAGCGTCAATCCGCTCAATCAGCCAAATCTGCGTTCCTATCCTTTCTCTGCCAATGCTTTTTAAATCTGCGTCAATCCGCTCAATCCGCCAAATCTGCGTTCCTATCCTTTCTCTACCAATGCTTTTTAAATCTGCGTCAATCCGCTCAATCAGCCAAATCTGCGTTCCTATCCCTTCTCTGCAAATAGCGTCAATCAGCCAAATCTGCGTTCCTATCCCTTCTCTGCCAATAGCGTCAATCCGCCAAATCTGCGTTCCTATCTCTTCTCTACTAATAGCTTCAAATTGTTCAAATTCTTTTCCATCATCGTACCAAGAATTTTATCGTTCATCATAGAGGCAAAACGCTCCCAAGGATACCATTTTAGCTGCTGCCGAAATTCCCATTGCACCACGGTTTGTACACGTGTACTATCGCCAAATAAATTAATGCTACCAATTTGTTGGTTTCCATTTCTACCTACCCAAACAGAAGTCACACTACTATCACTCACTCTGGTAATGGTCACATCTGTTTTACCAAGTAGGGCTTTTGTGGGCGAACTAATTAGTACCGATTGATTGTTCATGCCTTCCACCCATTTTTTCCAGCCATAAATATCTTTTACAAGCAGTAAAATACTGTCTTTAGGCGCAGTAATATCTACCGCCCTAGACACCAATACTTGCGAAGGAAATAGCAAGCCTAGGGCTGTTACCAAAGCAAACAAAATCACCACACTAAAACCTATCAATTTTATAAATCGCATGATTATTCCCATTTGAATACGCGTAAAACAATTACATAAATTCCTACCGTCCACAAAGCCAATACACCAATGTTTTGCCAGCTATCAATAATGCTTGCGCCTTCAAAAGATATTTTGCGCATAGCCAAATTAAAGTGCGTTAGTGGTAGTATTTTACAGCAGGTTTGCAACCATTGCGGAAATACTGATATTGAGAAGAAGGTACCAGATAATAACATTTGCGGCAAGCTAAAAATATTAATCACCAATGGTATCATGGTATCATTTTTTACCACGCTAGAAATAATTAAACCCACGCCCATTAGCAGCATTAACAACAAAATGCTTAGTGATACCATTTCAAAGAATGTAATAAAACCGTGTGCTAACGTAAAACCTAAAAAGAAATGCCCAACAGTAATTAATACTAGCACATTTATTAACTGAAAAAAGATACGGCTAAAACCAATGCCTAATAAGATATTGAGGCGATTAACAGGTGTAGCGTAAAAGCGTTTTAGTACTAGCTGTTCACGCAAGTTGTAAAAGGTAAAAGCAATACCAAATAAGGTTGAAAATAAGAGCGAGAAACCAATTTGTCCTGGCAATACAAAGTCTATTTGCTTGTATTCTCTTACGTTGTAAATATTGGTGGTAATGGTTACAAATTGCGTGGCATTACCACTTAGTTTCTTCTCTAAACTATTATCTATGTTTTCTAGCAAAGGCTTTAACTGACTTAATTCTGCTGCACTTGCAGAAGTGGATTTGATGTTTAAGGTAAAACGTGGTGGTGTATTTTTAAAATTAGTATCGTTGATAGCTATTTGTTGAATATCAATCACTCCTACCAATTTACCTTTTTCTAAATCGCTACGCATTAAAGCCGTATCGGCATAGCGTTGAAAGCTAATAAAGGGTTGCTTGTTTAGTGCTTGAAACAGCACATTAGCGGTATCGCAACTAGGTGCTAATGCGAGTTTAAATTTGGTGAGTTCACCACCACCAAAAGCACCGAAAATAAACACAAACACTAGTGGAAAAACCAAGCTAAAAACCAATGACTGCGGATTTTTAAGATTGGCTAAAAAACTAGCTTTGGTAATGGCACCAAGGGCTTTGCTTTGGCTATAGGCTTTGCTCATACGCACTTTATTAGGGCAAATCTATTCTTTAATGCTGCTACCGCAAAACAAGATTCTAATAAAATACTTTCGCCAGCCATTATCTTCGTTGTCAATTGAAAATTAAGCACTTCATGCATCATGCATACATATTGTTAGGTACCAATTTAGGCGATAGATTATTGTATTTACAACAAGCTACAACATACATTACACAACAGATTGGCGAGGTTTGGGCAGCATCATCTATCTACAAAACAGCCGCTTGGGGCTTTACAGAGCAGCCATCTTTTTACAACCAAGTATTGGTAGTAAAAACCGATGTTGCGCCAGAAAACTTGATGCAACAATTGCTAGATATAGAAACACAACTTGGCAGAATTCGCAGCATCAAGTTTGGCCCAAGAACCATTGATATTGACATTTTATTGATAGACAACTTGGTTAATCAATCAGCTATTTTACAACTGCCTCATCCTGCCCTACCGCAGCGCAAATTTGCGCTAATGCCTTTGGCTGAAGTAGCACCAAATTTATTTCACCCTGTTGAAAAAAAGACGATAAGCCAGCTATTACAGGTTTGTACAGATACCTTAAATGTGCAAAAAATTACGCCAACGGCTAGTTAATCGCAGCTAATTTTGGCACTAACATGAAGTATCATTTTATTACTGTTGAGGGAAATATTGGAGCGGGAAAAACTACGCTAACACACTTGTTAGCGAAGCATTTTAATGCAAGAAGTATATTGGAAGAATTTGCAGATAACCCTTTTTTAGCTAAGTTTTACGAGAACCCTCAGCAGTACGCTTTTCCTGTGGAGTTATTTTTTATGGCCGAGCGTTACAAGCAGTTGAAAGACATGCTGCACACCAAAGATTTGTTTCAAAATGTCACCATATCAGACTATTTGTTTACCAAATGTTTGTTATTTGCTAAGGTTAATTTGCCCGAAGAAGAATTTAGATTGTACCAGAAATTCTACGAAATTATTCATCAGCAAATAACATTTCCCGATATTCTCATTTACTTGCATGCGCCTGTAAACAAGTTGCAGGCAAACATAAAAAAACGCAACCGTAGCTACGAGCAGAGTATTGCTAATGAATACTTATTTCACCTGCAAGAAACTTATACCAGCTACATTAAGCAGCACAATATTAAAACCATTTTTATTGATGCGAGTAATGCCGATTTTTTAGGTAATCCCAAGCATTTGCAAGTAGTGCTTGATGCCCTTGATAAAGACTACGATGAAGGGCAACATTATTTTACGCTGCCGTAAAATTTTTATGTAACCAGCAATAGTAACGCTTTTGAGCTGCTGTTGTGTTGCACTACCATAGCTATTGGTATGTACGCTTTTTGGGCTTTTGAGCTTTGCCCACCAGCTAGATTAATTAGTGCACTAAAATTGTAACATCGCCTACCAAACCACTTGGCTGCAACAATTTTACTTCCAATCTAAAAGGTGCAGTAGTAAATGTGATGCGTTTATTTTCAGGTAATAAATGGTCGCCAATCAAGCGGTTATGCCAAGTATTTGTAACAGCAATTTCTATGGTATTAATACCCTCTTTTGCAGCTTTTGTAATATCTAGTTGGTAGGGTTTTGTAAAAATAGTACCGCAGTTAAAACCGTTGACTTTTACTGTTGCAATGTTGTAAATCTCTGAAAGTTGCAGCAGTGCCCGTTTAACATTGTTTATATAAAAGCTGTTCTTGTAAACAATTGTTCCAGAATAATATTTTATTTCAGGATTTTGAACCGTTGCCAAATTGATTAGTTTTTTCAACGGCTGTGGTTGTGCAGGGCCGCCAAAAGTTGTGTCAAAATATAATTGCCAATTGTCGTTTAAACCAATAAAATCAATGCTTCCTATGCGCATTTCTTCGCCCACACCTTCAAGCATTTTTGTTGGCTGCCTAAAAATTACAAATACAGAACCATTTTGGGGCAAGTAACAGCTTAACTGTGTTTTTCCATCAACCACAAACCAGTCTTGCAGTATTTTCATCTCGCCAGTTACAGGATTCCAAATTTCAGGAATTTTGCCAGTTACTCTAAAAGCTATTTTCAAACGCTTTTCTATTGCTTCTTGATTAGAGATAAAATACACATCTGCATCTGCAAATTTTCGGTGCGTATAAGCAATAGAAGATGCTTGTATCTTGTTGCTTAAAATCTCAACATCTTTTTCTAGCTGAAACAATTTAAAGTTGCTTGGTGTGTAAGGTGTTAGCACTATTTTGCCTTTGCCCAAGTTGGCAATACTTGCTTCTTTGTAGTTAATAAATTGTAAAACGGCACCATTGCTTGCAAACACTTTTTTATAGTATTCATCCATTAAAACAGTAGCGCCTGCTTTTACCAATGCAATAATTTTTTTAACAACCACATTACTTATCACATTATTGGGGTTCATCTTAGTATTAGCAGGCAGTACCAAAATTTTATAACTCGCACCACTTGGTAATACAATGCGTGCATTTTTAACCCTTGCTAAACGCATTAAAGCATCAGGATTAAACGAATCATACACATACCCATTTAAAGGATTTACCCAATCGGCTGCTTCAAAATTATTGGCAGAATTATTAACACCATCTGGCTTTTGCAACATTGGCTGGCCTTTATTGGCTAGTCGTTTTGCTTCAAAATCAACTCTTTCTTTACCAAAAATACCTGGCAAAGCAGCGATCAATCTATCGGGTAAAACGGCTCGTCTTGGTAATTCTTCACCAGTAAATACGGCAATATCAGCCACTGGTTTTCCTAGTTGCAGCAAAGCTTGGCAGCGAGCCATATAATCTATCCAAGCATTGCTTTGATTAAACCAAGTTTGATTACGTTGGTAATACAAGCCCACACCATCAAGCGTTACACCGGGTTGTTTATTTATAAAAGGGTTGTGCGTAAAAACGTGAAGCACCATTTTATTAACACCAAGTGCATAGTTTCTATCGCCTAATGTTTTTAAACTGCTAGGATGCTCGTCCCAATTCATTCTTAGCGTGGTAAAAGCCTCGGCTTGCACTATGTTTTTGCCATAAACATGCGCACCACTTATGGCATCAAGCATGTCGTTTGGTTTATCGTGTGTAGGGCTATTGTTCCAAAATTCGCCCATTGGCACATCTACTTTTGAGTAATGTTGCATACCATCGCTCAACATGGTTGGTGCTACACTTTCAGCAGAAAAAGCCAATCCTTTTTGCGATGATAGTTGGTGCAATGTTGCGTAAAACACATCTGTCACCAACTCATTAATTGTTTTACGAACATCCCATAAAACCTGTTCACTTTTTATGGCTGATTGTATTGGCACCCCTGCCATTACGGGTAAATAGGTCAATAGATTGTAGCCTCTACGTTTTTTAAATTCTGCTGCAAAAACAGGGCTCCAATTTTGGCTCGAACATTCCCAACTATCTACATGAAACACCTTAACCACGTTTTTTGCTGTAGCAGAATCAACAGATTGGTAGATTTTATTGAACCAACTGTTAAACTGCAAGTTGATAGCTTGTGCATTAAACTTATCACATTCTAAACCTTTGCCACCACCAGCAGTTTCGTTTTTATGCCCTGTAGATGTGTGACCAATTCTAATAATTGTCCAATTGCCTTTGGGTACTTGCCAATTCAGTTTACCATCTTTATAGAATGTAGTAATATTAATCAATTGCTTCAATGGCACACAGAGAGAATCTGGTACAATTGCAGCGTTACTTGCTTTGCTAATGCGCCAAACCGTACCGTTTTTACCTTCATATTGGTTGATGGTTGGTTCGCTACTCAATTCAATACCGCTAATTTTTAAAGATGGTTTCCATTTGGCATTATCTAAATCTTCTGAACCTGGTTCTGTACCATTTTTATCATACACAAACCGAAAGTATTTAGCAGTGGTTGCAGGTATGCTATGCGTTACATTGGCATCGGTATCTTGCCAGCCATGGCGTGGTGTTTCTAGTCTTGTAATTGTTATAAAATGAACGCCATCATTGCTCGTTTTTACTATTAAACGATGCGCTTGATAATTATTACCTGTTGTTTTTGTGATGATACTTCTGCAAGTAAAAGGCTTGTGAAACGCATATTGTATCCAAGCAACAGAATCGGTTTTAAAACTTTCTTTTGAGTTTGTTTGCAGCAAAAAATTGGCCTTTACAACATTGCTTGTTGTAACCAAAGGATGCAATGTTTGTGTGCTTTCGATGCTTTTATTAGGTGTAGGATAAGCATAGATGGCAATATCGTTGTAATAGTTTTCATTGGTTTCGGGTTGGGGTAAAATGCCATTAAAAGTACTGCCATCATTAACGTTCAATTTAGTGTACACTAGTTTTTGCATAGATAATTGTGGCGTAATCCAAGGACCGCCAGCAAGTGCAAAACCATCACTCACATGAAAGCCCAATTGTAACTGCAAGCGTTTTGCTTCTTCAATGGCAAATGCTACCAAATGTAACCAAGGTTTACTTAGTTGACTAACGGCAGGTGTATAAACTGATGGGTTGACAGTATCTTTTATAAACATTAAATACGCACCACCAAGCCCTACTTGTTGCATGGCTTCTAGGTCGGCTGTAATAGCCTGTTTGCTTACATTACCATTCATCCAATACCAAAACACCCAAGGCTTTGCAGATGTAGGTGGGTGTAAAAAATTTTTTTCTAATTGCGATTGCTGGGCTTGAACCACAACGACACTTGCGACACAAAGAGACACAACGAATAACTTTAGAATAAACCAACGTATGGTTGTGCTTAAACCACAAAGACACTTGCGACACAAAGACACTTGAACCACAAAGGCACTTGCGACACAAAGAGACACTACGAAAATCTTTAGAATTAACCAACGTATGGTTGTGCCGTTGGTGTGCTTGAACCACAACGACACTTGAACCACAACGACACTTGCGACACAAAGAGACACAACGAATAACTTTAGAATTAACCAACGTATGGTTGTGCTTAAACCACAAAGACACTTGCGACACAAAGAGGCTTGAACCACAACGACACTTGCGACACAAAGAGACACTACGAAAAACTTTAGAATTAACCAACGTATTGCTGTGCCGTTGTTGTGCTTGAACCACAAAGACACTTGAACCACAACGACACTTGCGACACAAAGAGACACTACGAATAACTTTAGAATTAACCAACGTATTGCTGGGCTTGAACCACAACGACACTTGCGACACAAAGAGACACAACGAATAACTTTAGAATAAACCAATGTATTGTTGTGCTTGAACCACAACGACACTTGAACCACAAAGACACTTGCGACACAAAGAGACACTACGAATAACTTTAGAATTAACCAACGTATGGTTGTGCCGTTGGTGTGCTTGAACCACAAAGAGGCTTGAACCACAACGACACTTGCGACACAAAGAGACACAACGAATAACTTTAGAATTAACCAACGTATTGCTGTGCCGTTGTGGTTTAAATGCTTAGTATTTAATGCTTCTAACATCTTCACTTATTGCTTGCTTTCCTTTGGTGTATGGTAATATGTAAAAACTGTAGCTGTAAGGTTGCGCTTTAATTTGATATTGTTCTAGTGGTGCAGCTACATCGCTCCAACTATCGTTACCACCAACACCCATTTGCACTAAATCTATGTTCAAATTAACAAAGCCAGCATCTTTCAATTGATTGGTGTGCTTGCTATTTTGTACCATCGAATCTGTATAAGGCGAAGCACTTACACTAAGTAAACTATCTGCTACAACCAATAATCCTTCTTGCTTTTTGTTAGATAAAAAAAGCCATCTCACATCGGTTCTATTACCATTTTCTTGTGGCACAGCATAGTGTTCCATAAAGTTATGTAACGGTAGTTGATAAATACCAACATCAAAGCCATAGTTCTTATCAATATAGTTTTCACCAGGGCCTTTGCCATACCATTCAATGTTGTTATAGCTTCTTTCAATGCCCATTTGCATACCTATTTTTGGCATATTTGGTAAGCCTTTTTTTACCTGCAAATTGTAAGTAACTTTTACAACACCATTGCCAAATACATGGTAGCTAACATCAACTATTGCACTATCATTTATTAAGGTGTACTTATTGGTAATAATTATACCCTCTTTATTTTCAGTACAAGTTGTATTTATCAACTTAATATCATTCCTATACCATTGCTGAAGTTTACGCTGAGGCTTCCAACCACGTTTGTCATTGTCGGTTAATGGACGGGTAAAATGTGGCAATAAGGTTTGTTTTATTTGCTGTGAACCTTTGTAGATGTATGAAATAAAGCCGCCTTTATTAGATTTATTAAACCCAACCGAAAAGCCTCTGCCAGTAATTACAATCTCGTTAGATGTTTCTTTAAAAGACAATTTACCAATTGTGAGATGCTTAAACGCCAATTTGTTTTCGCTAAATATTTGAAACTGATTACTTGCTACTTCAAACCCTTTTGTAGCCCAAGCGGTATTCTCTTTTAGGGCAAAATGTAGTTCGGCAAATTGCTCACAATAGCAAGCATTTGTTTGTGGTAAATATTGCCAAATGTTTAAGATAGTATCGCTGCCAGATGCTAAATGTATATCGGGCAATTGTTTGCTAAACGCTATTTTACCATCTTGCTTTATAATTAGAGTGGCTGTGTAAGCGTCAATATTTTTTACACTGCTTCTATTGGTAATATGCACATTGCCATTAACCCATTCACATTCTATTGGCTGAAAAATGCGTTTACATTCATACATCACACTCTTAGGCTTGCCATCACTATTTACCAAACCTTTAATGGTAAAATTGTCAAAATACTTCTCGCCAAAGTCGCCACCATAAGCAATGTAGTCAACACCTGCACTATCTTTTTTTAACAAACCTTGATCTTTAAATTCCCAAATACAGCCGCCAATTATGCGTTTTGTATTGCGCCATTGCCTCCAAAAGTCTTTAATATTGCCAGCACTATTGCCCATTGCATGTGCATATTCGCAAAAGAAAATAGGCCTATTATCGCCATTATTTTCATTAGCCAATAGTGGTGCTGTGTACATGGCAGGGTACATTCTACTCACCACATCTACATAATATTGGTCAAGCGGATTTTGTATGCGATGGCTATGGTCATTAGATTTTAGGTAAGTAGGATTACTTGGATCTATGTACCCAAGTTCTTTTGGGCTACCCATTGCAGGTTCATAATGCAATGGTCTAGTAATGTCAAAGTCTTTAATCCAGCCGGCCATTGCTGCATGGTTAGGACCGCTACCAGCTTCGTTTCCAAGGCTCCACATAATGATGCTTGGATGATTTTTATCTCTTAAAGCCATTCTACTTACTCTATCAACATACGCACTTGTCCATTGCGATTCGTGATCTAGTTTACCGCCCAAACCATGTGTTTCTAAGTTGGCTTCATCAATAACCATAATGCCAAATTCATCACACAAATCCAGCAAATACGGGTCGCTTGGGTAATGACTTAAACGCACACAGTTAAAGTTAAACTGCTTAATAGTGGTAATATCTCTTAGTATGATTTCTCTAGTTAAAGCTTTGCCCAAAAGCAAGTCATGGTCTGGTCTGTTTACGCCGTACAAATAGGTTAGCTTGCCATTAATCAACAGCTTGCTATCGTCTTTTCTAAACTCAATAGAACGAAAGCCAAGTTTACAAGTTTTTACTTCCAACACATTGCCAGTACTGTCTTCTAGGCTTAATACTAACTTGTATAAATTAGGCTCATCGGAGCTCCATTTTTTAGGATTTTTAATATTCGCTTCAAGTAAGCCAAACTTTACTCTGTCTAATCTTGGGTGAATTTCATTGATAATTTCATCTGCTTTTTTACGCAATGGTTGTTCAAGTACTGCTTGATTATTAGCATCGTATAACTGTGCTTTTAACACATAACCAGGCATAGAATAACCAGTCAAATTTTCAATTCTTGGTCTTATGCTTAGCAATGCATCTTGGTAATTTTTATCCAATTTGGTTTGGTAAAAAAAGTCAGCAATGCGCAATTTTGGTTCAGCATGTATAAATACTTCTCGGTGAATACCACTCATGCGCCATTGGTCTTGATCTTCTAAAAAGCTACCATCGCTCCAGCGAATTACCCATACAGATACCACGTTTTCACCGTCTTTCAAGTAAGGTGTAATGTTAAATTCACTGCCTAAAAAACTATCTTCTGCGTAGCCTAAAAATTGCCCATTTACCCACACTTTATAAGCACTACTTACGCCGCCAAAGTGCAAGGTAATATTCATATTTTTCCATTCGGTAGGCACTGTAAACAACCGTTGATAACAACCAACACCATTATAGTCTTTAGGTACATAAGGCGGGTTTACAGGCCTAAACGGATACACAGCACTTTTATAAATGGGCTTGTCGTAGCCTTGCATTTCCCAACTCGAAGGCACAGTAATTTTCTGCCAGCCACTCACTTTGGTTTTGTAAAAATCTTTAGGTTCATCACCAGGTTTTAAGGCAAATGCAAAATCCCATTCACCATTCAAACTCATAAAACGGCCACTTTGCGTTCTGTTTTTTTGCAGTGCATCTAGCACACTAGCAAATGAATAGGCCGTTGCTCTGCTCACCTCTCTGTTAATACCGCTCACCAATGGGTCTTCATAAGGTTCACGGTTGAAAATAGTTGGCGCAACAGGTACGGCGGCTGGTGTTTTATCTACCAATTGGGCTTGTGAAAAGTGAATAGTGAAAAGTGAAAAAAGTATGAATACCGTTTGCTTCATTTTTAATTTTTTGGTTACTAGCTTTTGAATTTTATGGCAGCTACGTTGCGATGTACACTTCAAGATTCTGTTCTTTCTTCCACCTTTTTTGAACCACAACGGCACTACGTTTAACCACAACGGCACTACGGCTAAACGATACACAACGGTGTATTACTTAGTGTCGTTGTGCTACTTTGTGTCGTTGTGGTGTTTATTTTTTTAACCACAACGGCACTACGACTTAACGATACACAACGTTGTGTTACTTAGTGGCCTAGTGTCGTTGTGGTGAAATAATGGTTTTTTACCACAACGGCACTACGTTTAACCACAACGGCACTACGACTTAACGATACACAACGTTTTACCACAACGGCTTAACGATATACAACGTTGTGTTACTTAGTGTCGTAGTGTCGTTGTGGTTTAGTTGTGTCGTTGTGGTTTAGTTGTGTCGTTGTGGTTTAGTGGTTTAGTGGTTTAGTGGTTCATTGTCGCATCAAAGGCAACCACACCGTCATTTCTGTTTGCCCACGATTAGCCCAAGCATAGTATGGTATAAGCTTAATGGTAACTGGTTTAGTTGTTGTGTTTAATGGTTTGTATAACGTGTTTGAAAATGAATTTTGCAACAATTTGCCTTCGCCTTCTAATGCTATTACTTGGCTGTTGCCAATGGTTTGCTGCTTTGTAGCAAAGCGAATATTTGCTGGTATTGCTACATTAAAAACCTTTTGCGATGCTTGTAAATCGGCACTTTCAAGGCAATAAACAACTGGGCCACGCTTTACAGCAACTTGGTTTTTTGTTTCTTCTACTAAACAATTTGACTCAAGTAATACGGCTGGCATTTTTAGGTTTAGTGCTATTTTATCGCCAGTTTTCCAGCTACGTTTTACTTGGCTGTATGCACCATAAACTATAGCATTTGTTATAGGCTGTCCATTAACTTTAAGGGTTGCACTGGTACACCACCAAGGTATGCGTAAATACAAGCTAGTTTCGCTGCTAGGTGCTTCTTTAACAGTAATATTGATAGCACCATCCCAAGGGTAATTGGTGGTTTGTTCAAGCTGAATAACTGCGCCATTTTTAAGCTTGGTAGATAACTTGCTACCGCCATACAAGTTGATGTACAAGCCATCGTTGGCAATGCTGTACATGTAATTATTTACCTCGGCAATGGTGCGAATAACATTGGGTGGGCAACAATTGCTTTTGCTGATATACTTTAAACGGCCGCCGCTCCATCGTAATTCGTAGGGATAATTTTTTGTGGCGGCTAAAGGGTTGGTGTAAAAGAACTTTGTGCCATCCATACTAATGCCACTTAACACGGCATTGTATAGCTCAAGCTCAATCATATCAGCATATTTAGCATCTGCAGTTAATTGCAACATGCGATAATTCCAAAGCACATTACCAATGTTTGCGCAGGTTTCGTTGTGTGCAGTAATATTGGGCAATTGAAAAGCTTTACCATAAGCTTGTTGTATCTTTTGTATTGAATCTGGCTTGTAAGAAATTGCTTCTTGCGATAACCCATCGTACAAAGCGCCGCAGCCACCTGTTATGTACAGCTTTCTATTAGTCACATCGTTCCACATTAAGTTTAGCGTATGTAGCAAATTGGTATCGCCTGTTTCTGCATAAACATCAGCAACGCCTGCAAACAAATAATTGGCACGAACCGCATGGCCATTAACTTCTGTCATTTTTCTAAACGGTAATCTATCGCTGTTATCATCACTGCCTTCGCTTGTACCTCTTATGTCTATTAGTTTTTTAGCAAGCTCTAAATATTTAGGTTCGCCTGTTGTTCTGTACATCTCTACAATGCCCATATAATGCGATGGACAAATGGCATTTCTAGCTTGTTCTGGTGTGGCTTTGTTGTAAAATTCAATTAAAAATTCGGTTGCTTTTTTAGCAACGTTAAGTAAAGTTGTTTTTTCTGTTGCCCTATAATGCACACAAGCAGCCGTCATTAAATGCCCAAAATTGTAGGCTTCAAAACTTAACTTATCGTCAAATAATTCGGCTTTGCCATTCTTCTTTTGCTCAATAATACTTTTCGTGTACACATAACCATCTTTGCGTTGTGCTTTTGCAATTACTGCAATTGCTGCATCCATCATCGAATCTAAGTGCTTGTCTTTTGTAGCGGCATATAAAGCAGCCACAGCTTCTAATGTTTTATAAAAATCACCATCATGAAACGATGGTCCACGAAAACGCCCCGTATCTAAGCCAGCCGCAATTCTAAAATTTTGAAACGAATAGCAGATGGTTTTACTGGTATAAGTTGCCCATAAATGCGGCACCATACTATCTCTGCATACCTTAAAACGCTCTGCCCAAAAGCCTTTCGTCCATTGCACATCAGCAAGTCCAGTGCTGCTTAACTTGGCATAAGTGCTTGCATTGGTATTCACCAAGCCTGTTTGTGCAAGTGTTATTTGCAGTAAAAATATGGTTGCGATTATCGTAATTATTCGTTTCATTTTCTTTTATGTAACCAGCTTTAGAATATCTATTGAGCAACCGCTGTGCGGCACTATCAATAGCTATCGGTATGTACGTTCTGTATTTTATTGAGCAGTGAAAAGCACCACGCCACAAAAAAACCATGTATGCACAACGTGTTGAAACGTAGAGCCATTAAGACTTTGAGACTTTGTGGCTAAAGCACTTCGTAGTTAATTTCATACGCTTTACCTGCCTCAATAAATATTTGGTAAGTATTGTTGCCTTTGTCTATAATAGCTGCGCCTGTTGGTTTTGTTTTACTTTTTATTAGTAATGTACCCACACCAGCCGTTGTGCCTTTTACTTTAATGCTCGATTTGCTTACATACAATTCAATATCGCTTGTTGGTGTAGGCACTTTTCCTTCTATCCATTGTAAGCCACCAAGGCTAGGCTGAATAATGTAAGCAGCATAACCAGGTGCGGTTGGTTGTACCCCTAAGTAATATTTGCCTAGTAAATAAATAGGGCTTGCGCCCCAAGCATGGCAAAGGCTTTTACCAAATTCTCTACCATACATAGCCAAGTGTTCAGCACCTTTTTTTGAAGGATTATATTCTTCCCAAAAGCTTGTTGCGCCAAGGTTTAACATGCCGCCCCAATAGTCTTTAATCTGCTGTGTTACATAGTTTTGTTCGCCCATAGCACACAAGGCTTCTAGCTCGTAAAAGCGCATATAAGGCGTTGTTATTTTTTGTATACTATCGTTAAGCAAAACCGATTTCTTTACCGCATCTTTTTGTTGCTGATTAAAATAATTGAAGAAGATAGAAAACATGTTACTGTAGCGTGTTACATTCTCGGTTTGTTTACCATCAACACGGCTGTGAACGAGTGCTTGTTTACTGTTATTCCAATAGATAGAAAACAGTTTTGCCTTTAATTCCTTAGCATATTGATTATATTTTTCTGCATCAGTTTTTTCATTGGCAATATTGGCACACAAGCCCATTGTTTCAAGGCTGCGGCAAAGCAACAGTTGTTCAAAACTCACTTCGCCTTTCTTGCTCAATTTATCTGCCCAATCAATAAAAATCCAATCGCCTGGTAAACCTTGCATTAAGCCATCTTTATTTCTTCTACCCAAACAATATTCCATTAAGCTTTGCATACGTGGGTAAAACTGTGTGATAAAGGTTTTATCGCCTGTGTACAAATAGTAATCGTAAATACCCAAAAACCAGTAGAATGTATAATCCATAATGGTATTGATATGGCCAGTTACGGGATCTTTACCACGCAATGCTAGCAAGGTTCTTGACACAGTAGCATTATCAAAATAGGAGTAATAATTCATTAAATAGCTTTGGTAAGCATCACCGCTCCAAACCCACCTGTCACGCTTAATACCATCTATAAAAAACTCTCTGGTATTTAAGTGAAACGTGTACTTAGCTACATCATAAATCTGATTGATTTGCGCATCTGAACAGGTAAATAAACCACGTTCTTTTAGGTTGGCATATTCATACAGCATCGATATAGAATCGAATTGTACTGTACCTTCTGTTACAACATTTACATAGCGAAATGCCTTAGATAAAGGCATTACCGAATCATTTTTACTTGCTTGTTGCATGTTAAGCATATCAAGCGTTACAGCCCCTTTTTGGCTTTGGGCTTCTTCTTTACTTTCGCCATAATACAAGGTGATATTGCCTTTACCTTTTAAGCCATGAAGCTTAATAAAGCCAAATGTTTCTTTGCCAAAATCTACCAATTGAGCGTTGCCATTTTTAGTGATGCTCACGGCTTTTTGTACTGTAACAGGTAGTTTAAATTGTGATGGTAATTGCTTAGGCATGTTAAAATTCCAACTGCCTACGTTAAGCCATTTAGTAGCCGAAATATCAGAGGTTTTACCAGTTTCGTCAATCCATTCTTTGTCTTCAAAAGTTACTAGCCAAGTAGCATCGCTTACAATGGTTTTGCCTTTTACAAAGATGGCTGGCACATTGGCTTGGTTAAATACTTTGATGTTGATTTTGTGCTTGCCTGCGGGTACTATAATTTTAGTTGGTGTGCCTTCAAATGGTTTACCATCAAGCTTTACGTTGTATTTGCCCTCTACATAAATGCTCAGTTCTTCTGGTTGTGCAAGGGTAAATTCTTTATGAAAATCCATGAGGTTGTAGTGGCTATCAACTTTCCAAAACACTGGAAAAAATGTACCTCTATCGGTGCGGCGGTTTTGCATTTGATTGCTCAACCAAATTTCATAATCACCAGGATACCAAATCCAAGTTTGCGCTTTTGTTTGCGCCACAGAGGCACAAAGCACACAGAGAAATACAACGAATTTGAGATGGGAAATTTGAAATTTATGATGGGCAGATTGCTTGGTTGTGCGCAATGACCAATAGCGTTTCAATTGTACAAGTGTGCGACGCAACAGGTGTTCAATAGTAGTACAACTGCTGGTTACAAAAGCAAAAAAATGTGGCATTATAAAGGTGATTAGTGACCGTTAAAAAATATGTATAAAGCAACCATAACAATACCTAGCACTAGCCAAAGTATTTTTACTTGCTTAGATGTTTTTGGCAAGTTAGTTAAGTCGGAAACCGCATGGATATTGGTGATTGGCGATTTATCGAGTAAGGTGGTAGCGATGGCTACTAACAATAAAAAGGCGAAAATTAAAAAAGATAACACCAAATAATGCGGCCAAAAATGATACTTATCTGGCGTTAAAATCCACAGGTATAGCACGCCAATAACAAGGCTAAAAGCTGAACCAAACGAGAGGATAAGATTGACTGCTTTTTGTGAGGTTTTCGTCCAAAAAACTGAGAGTAAAAACACAACAGATAAAGGTGGTGCGATAAACCCAAGTACCGATTGGAAAATATCGAAAAGGTTGAGACCTTTTACATTATCGATAGCTAATGCAACGCCAATGGCAAATACACAACCTGCAATAACAGTGATTCTGCCAACTTTAATGATTTGTTGGTTTGAAGCTGTTGGGTTGATTTTTTTAACGTACAAATCGGTAGTAAACACTGTGCTTAATGCGTTGAGTGAAGAACCGATAGTGCCAACAAGTACCGCAATTAACACCACAATAATTAGCCCATTCATGCCCGATGGAAACAGGTTTGTAACCATAGTCATGTAGGCTAAATTAGGATCTGATAAACCTGGAAAAAGGATGGCGCATAAAATACCAGGAATGATGAAAAGCGGCAATGACAATAGTTTTAGCCATCCAATGAAATTAACACCTAGTTGACCTTGCTTTAGGTTTTTAGCACCAAGTACAGATTGTACCATGGCCTGATCGGTACAAAAGAAAGCCACAGCAGAAACAGGGTAGCCTAATAAAATGGCATACCAAGGATATTTATCATCGCTTGCAGGATGCAGCAAATTCCAAAAATTGCTTGGTACTTTATGGTACATAGCACTGATGCCGCCCACTTTTATAAGCCCAAGAATAGATAAGGTAAGCGATACCCCAATTAATAAAATCATTTGAAACACATTCACTTTGGCAATAGCTTTTAAACCACCCATAAAAGCAAACAAACCAGCAAAAGCTACCAATACAATTACAGACTGCCACATTGGAATACCAAGTATTTGGCGCACTAAAAAGCCACCTGCAAATAAGCCCAAAGACAACCACGAAATCAATATTTTAATAAGCGCATACCAAGCTAAAATGGTACGTGTTGAATTACCATAACGATTGCCCATAAACTCAGGCATGGTAGTAACTTTTGCAGCGATATAGCGAGGTGCAAATACCAATGCCAAAAGCATTAAAAATACAAAAGCATACCACTCGAAATTACCTGCAACGATGCCTGTACTATAGCCAATACTTGCAAATGCTAGCAGCATAGATGGGCCAACATTTGTGCCCCACATATTTAAGCCAATGCTGCTCCACGTAAGAGAATTGCCAGCAAGAAAGAGTGTTTCATTAGTTTTTTTACTGCCAAAACTTGCTTTGTAACCAATAAACAAAAGCACAATTAAATAAGCAGCTATGATAACTAAATCGAGCAGCGTAAGGTGATTGATAATAGTATTCATGGGCAAGCAGGGTTACGTAATGATAGCAGTATTTATGAAAGCCTTTAAATTGAAAATGCGGGCTCTGTTTCAGCTTGATAATTAAGCAAGCCATATTCTTCTAAAATGTCTTGAATTTTTACAGGTGTACCAGTTTGCAAACTTCTATCCATCGCTTTTAAAATAGCAATAGTGCCAATGCCTTCTTTTAAATCGGGATAGGCTGTAAAGCCCTGATTTATTGAATCTGCGAAATACTCAAGATAGTTTTGATATTCACCTGCGTGGTGTGTTTGCCCTTCAAATCTGAAGTAGTGTTTTAGTGTTGCATCGCCCCAAGTTACTAGTTTTTCTTCCCCATCTTTTGACGTAACTGCGTATCTCAAATCGTGGTAGTCAGCTTGGCTTGCGCCTTCTGTTCCTCTTAAAATACAACTCATGGCACTATCTCTTACCGTAGGCTGTACGGGACCTGTATAAGCACCACTTACTCTAGCAATTCTACCATCGGTAGCTTTAAAAATAAAGTGCATGGTGTCTTCGTTTTTAAGACCGCTTTTTAATCCATTAGCACTAAGCATACCATAGCCCATTACTTCTTCAATATCTGGTAAATACAGGCGTATAAAATCAACAGGATGGCTAAGGCCGCCAAACAACCATTTAAAGGATTTTTGTAAAGACCAGTCTTTCTCTAAAAACCAACGGTGGTCTGCATGATAGTAAGATTCAACGGTAATTAAATCGCCAATAACGCCTTCTAAAAAATCTTGTCTTTGACGTTTCATTGGCTCAAAAAAACGTGAGCTTTGGCCTACAAAAATGCGTTTACCTGTTTGCTGCTGTAGTTCTAAAAGTTCTTTCGCATCGGCTAAATTATCAAGTAAAGGTTTGGTACAAATAACATGTTTATTATGGAGTATCGCCATTTTTATATGTTCAGCATGTAAGTGGTCAGGTGTATAAATTGCAATTACATCAATGGTTGCATCATCAAGCATATTTTGGTAATCGGTAGTATAGTCGTACACTTTAAATTCGTCTGCACGTTGGCGACACAAATCCAAGTTTAAATCACAAATCATTTTTAAATTCCACATTGTGCTTTGCAAAGCCGCAGAAATAGTGCTTCTTCCCTCGCTTAATCCTAATATACCTAATGTTAGCATCTTTAGTTCTATTTGTTGTAAATATTATTGTGGTAGGTTTGCTAGTGGTTGTAGAAATACCCAAGTTTCGCCAGGCTTTGTACCTAAAATGCCTTCTTGATATTGCTTCATTATGTTGTTCCAATCGTGTACTCTTGAATTATTTTCAGCAGTTTTTGGATTTAGTTTATCCAAACTTTCACCTTTAGGAATACTAATAACAAGCATTAACTGTCTATCATTTTTAAACAATAGCAACTGCTGAAAACTCGCATTGCAAAAGCCTTTAGACAATTCTGGCCATTTCTCAAATTGTGTGGCGTGATAGTTTAAATATGCTTGCTGCTTTTGTTTATCCTTTACCAAGTTGGCAGTTAAAATAATGTGCGACCATTCTTTAGCGGTGGTTCCATCAGCGCAGCGACTACGGTTAAATTCGTAGAATAAATTGTTGTAGGTTTTAACTGTGATTGTTGGAAAAACGGCTTTTAATTTTTCTGTAACCGAGTACACATCTTGTATTTTATCAAAAATGACGGTGTGGTTTTGCCATTGAAATAAAGCCGATTGATTAATATTGAACTTGTTTAAGACTTCGTTTAATAAAGCACTGTTTAACTTGCTAGTATCGTTGCTAATAAGCTCAATAATTACAGCTTGCTCTTTATTGATGCCGAAATGTTTATCAACACTTACTTGATTTTCTAATAAATATTGATAGTCTTTTTCTAATCCTGCACTTTGCTTTACAATGCTTGTAACATTTGGCCCATTGTTATACCAAATATTATTAGCGCCATTGGCGTTTTGCAAATATTTAGTTGAAGGTGTCCAATTATTTTTTACAGTAAATCCCGATGTACCTTCATCTGTGTACAAGTAAAACCAATGCGATGGTAAATGTGCGTAAGGTGCTTTATAAATGCTATCAATGTAGTTAAACTCAATACTTGAATTTGGTTGCGATGATTGTGTGTAAATACCGCCACAGTCGTACATCTGCTTGCCGTAATGATGAATTTTATTGGCTTCTAAATGGTTGTTTTTGGCAGCGTTATCGGCATCCGTCCAACCCCACCCTAAGCTAATACCAGAATAATTTACTTCACAAATATCGTTGTGTGTAACTGTTGTATTTTTAGCATAGCCAATACCAATACCTACGCAGCCCCAGTCTTCATTTGTAGCATTGGTAATAAGGTTATTGCTTACTGTTATATTGCTTGTTATTTCGCTTGTATCTTTTGGATTGTAGGGTAAATGAATTTCGTGTGAAGGCTCTGAAAACATACCTATTTGAACAGCAGTACCACCAATATCTTTAAACAGGTTGCCTACCACTTGTATATTTTTACCACCTTTTACAATATCTAAACCTGTAGAGGCTAAATGCAAAAAATTGCAGTTGGTAAACGCAATGTTATTTGCAAAATTAACACGCACGGCAGCCGATGGACGACCTATCCAAGCTTGATTATCTAGCGTTTTACGTGTAGGTGTGCCAGCAGGTTTAAGCTTGTAAGCCTCTAGCATATACATACCTTCTTGATGTGGTACATGACCTGCTAAAGATGGCCGCATAAAACCAGTGTGTTGAAATTTTAAGCCCTTAAAACTTATATGCTTAACAGTATTATCTATCGAACCTTCAATATTTACAAGTGTTTCGAGTAGTGCGGCTGTAATAGTTGCTGCGTTTAAATTTTCATTAGGCTTAGGATAATAATAAATTTTTTGCAGTTTGGTATCTAAAAACCATTCACCGGGTTTATTTAAAAATTGAATAGCATTGGTTAAATAAAATGCCGAGTTACCTGTTTCTTTAGACATCCAAGGCGCAGGCCATGGATGTTGTGATTGAATTTTACTTTCGGGCTGCATGAAAGAAAGCTTTGCACTATCAGCTTTTACCTCTATCGATTTAATTCTGAGAATTGCTATCTCCCACCATTGATGGATGAACATTTCTGCACCAACCACCTTAGTTAAATCAATATTTTTAGGTGTAGGTATCCAACAGTTTTCTGCTTGATAATTCCACGATAAAATACGTTGTAAGCTATCAATATCAGTACTTCTAGCCCTTATTGCTTTTTGGTTATTCACCCAAAGTTGTCTAAAATTGAAATGGCTGAAGCCAAGTTTAGATACATCTGCAGACCATATTTTACCTTGTACAAGTTTTGGTAAACCTGTAATATTTTCCTTTACTTGTTGCCAATTTGAAATGGTAACTCCACCACTAATAATTGGTTGTTCATTAGGTGCAGCTTCAATAATAGTAGGGCTGGTTTGTGTACCTGCATCTTCTGTGCGAATTGAAATAGGTTCATACAACTGATAAGTACCACCACGAACAATAATGTGAATACCATCTTTAACGGAAGCATCGTTTAACCTGCGCAAGTCTCTTGCTTTTCTTAAAGCAGCTGCTATACTTGCTAAAGGTTGATTTTGTGTGCCAATATTTTTATCGTTTCCATTGGTAGCTACCCATATATCTACTGCAAATGCTGTGTGGCAAATGCAACATGCTAACACTAAAAAAACTAAGTTCTGCAATCGTTTCATTGCTTGCGTGTACAGGTTGTTGTAAAATGATTATGTACTATGGCAACTAAAGTAAAATTAGCATAGAACACTACTTTTAAAAAGGGCAGTATTTACTATAATGATGGACAATTTTACTATTTAGCTTAGATTAAATTTAAGTATTTTTACTTACTACAAAGTAATTTATGGCGCTTGAAAAATACGTTTAAGATAAGCTGTGTTAGCACTGTAATTACCTACTACATCTCTTGGTTTTGTGGCATCTCTACTACGTTCAATTACTAGCCAACCTTTCCAACGCATATCGTCTAAAGTTTGCTTTACTTTTTGCATGTCAATTTGTGGATCGTTTTGTAGCCACACCGAATCTTTATTGGTGCAATGCATCATGCAAATACGCTTTTTGCCAAGTATTTTAAGTTCTGCAATAAGGTCTCTCCCTTCTTTTAATGGATTGGAAAAGTTGAAATAAATCTGAATATTTTTTGAGCCGATGTCTTTTAATAATTGTACTTCATCGGTAGCCGACAATGCGGTTTCAATGCCAATAATAATGCCTGCTTGCTTCGCCATTTGGCCTACAATTTTTAATCTTGCTACAACAGAATCTCTTAGTTCTGGCTGCTTCTTTAAATCACATTGTACACCAAGCGGCAAAAAGCCAACTTTTACGTGCATTAGTTGCATTGTAGTAATGCAATCTTGTATAGACTTAATGTATTCAACTCTGCTACAAAAAGCTTGTGCATAATAGCCTGTCATGGCTAGTGAAAATATTTCTACGTTTAATTCTTTGGCTTTGCTTAAAAATTGATTACGCACCGAATCGTTAAGCAGTGTATTGTCAAATGTTGGTCTATTGCCTAAACCACCCATATCAACTTCTACACCGTTGGCAGCAATTTGTTTGGTTAATGTAATAGCACCAAGCTTTTGCCTTTTTAGTAGCATTAAATCTATTAAGCCAATTTTATAGCGTTGTTTTGATTGTGCTTGTACTGGTAAAACAATGCTATTTAATAGCACAAGAATGATAGTTATTGGCATGATAGCGCCAATTGCCCAAAAGCGTACAAAACGCTCTGGTAGGCACTTTAATAACTTAGTATAAACTTGCAACGGCAGCATTATAGTAGTGGTACAAAAGCTGGTAATAAAATAAAAATGATGCGTTAATTTCAATGGTTTGGCGTTTTATTGCTGCTTGTAGGCAGTATTAAATTTACAATTGTTAAGGCAAAGCTGCTTAACATACAAGCCAACTAAATAGGCGAATCTAGTAGCACTTTTGGTTTTAACAGTTCTTCTACATTCAGTTTTTCAATGCCTAATTCATCGCACCACATTAAGAAGCTGTTGTAAATAGTATCAAGTGTTTGCTTTTGCTCTGGGGTTAATTCTAAAGCAAATGCCCGGCTGATAGTACGCACTGGCAAGCCTCTTTTTTTGAGGAAATATTTAGCACTCATTGGGTAGGCAATGTGAATTAATGGGTCAACTTTTATAAGCTCTTTCTGCAACCAATCTACCTTTTCTTTCATTACAGGATTGGCGGCATTATTAACCATCCACACTAAAATTTCGGGGTAAAAATTGCCCGATATAGCACTCATGCCTTTTGCGCCATTTCTTACAGAAAATGAGGCATTTGGGCTGTGTGCATCGTAAAATTCAAATGAAGGATTGTTGATGTTCTTTACAATATCTAGCTTGGCTTTTACTTGCACTTGTTCAATAGATGTGTCTTTATGATACACAAATCTTCCTGTTTCCATCAACGTTTTAAAAACCTGGGCAGTTAGTATGCGCTTGTACGGTGCAGGGCATTCGTACATACCCAATGGTATGCCTTGCGTAAGCGATAAAAATTTTGAGAAATTATTTAATAGCACTTCATCGCTATCGTCAATATTGGCAAAATGTCCAGTAATTAATATCACCGCATTAATGCCGGTAGCATAAATTTTCTTGGCAAATTCTGCCTTGTCTTCAATGGTTAAACCAAAAGAACCTGTAGCCACAATAGGCACTCTACCACGTACATATTTTACAATAAAACTGGTGAGTTCTAAACGTTCGTCTTCAGTAATGCTATACATTTCGCTGCTTAAGCAATTGGCAAAAAAACCTTTTACGCCTGCGGCCAAATAAAAATCTACCAGCTTGGCAACTGCATCAAAATCAACCTTTGCTTTAAGATTGAAAGGCGTAATCATTACGGGAACAAATTTTTTATCGAAGAAATTCATAAGCATTTTTTAGATTGATAAATATTGAATGAAAAGCCCATTGAAAAAATGGTGCAAAACACTATTCACCTGTACTATTTTACTTTTTTGTAAATAACTATTAACAGCCTACCCTTTTACATTCACATCGCCACAGAAATACAC
This sequence comes from Flavobacterium sp., assembly GCA_030053925.1. Taxonomy (GTDB): domain Bacteria; phylum Bacteroidota; class Bacteroidia; order Chitinophagales; family Chitinophagaceae; genus Parasediminibacterium. The sequence goes on along the minus strand of JASGCX010000006.1, from coordinate 49,842 downwards.
TTTTAAACCTAGTTCTGCCATTGCTGCGGCTTTAATTCTGCAAGCTTTGTGTGCAGTTGCTTCATCATGTGTGTACACCACGTGAATATGATTGGCTTTATGTTTTGCCATCATTTGGTCTCTACTTACACCTTTTAAAATGCCGTGCATAATTGGCCATTGTGGTGTGGTTTCTTGCCAGCGTCTTTGTGTTTCTGCCATAGGCAATAAGGCTACTTCGCCTACTCCTAAATCGCAGCAAAGCATGTTACCTACAAGATAAACGCGGCTCCAAACAATGCTACCAGGCTTGCTTACCCCTTTTAATGTACCACCACCTTTTGGAAAAAACATAGCAGGTTGTCTATCGCTGCTTGCGCCTTTATAGCCATCAATAAAATGTGCTGGTGGTGCTGCCCCAGATATTAAAAATACCCATACAAAATCGTCAATGCCATCACCTTTATAATGCTGGCCCCAACGCAAGTCGTGTAAGGTATTTTCGCCACTCATGCCTAGTTGCTGCCAAAGCCTATAAGTGAGCAAAGCATCTACACCTGCACATTCATCTACCTCATTAAAATGCGGCAAAGCATGGTTAGCGTACAATTCTTTACCTGCTTTTGAAAAAACTGGTGGGCGTTCTATATTGTTTAATAAGCCTTCGGCAAAATCGCTTGTTGCACAAACATCTTTTAAGCCTTGCTGATACTGAATACCAATGGTATCGCAGCCAAAATTGTTTGCAATGCGTAATGCTGCTATGTACATTTTGCATTGCTCTAAAGTTTGCTGCCTTGTAAGTTCGGTATCGGCATTTGTGCCCCAATTAAACTGCAATCCTTTTTCAACAATCCAGTTTAGCACATTTTCGGCCTCTATATCAGTAACAGTAAGCATTTCAGCGTATAAAGCAGATTGGCTTAAGCGCTCTTTAAAAATGCCTGTTGCGTGTAACAAATCGTCTGGAATAATGGCATTGTACATACCCATACAACCCTCGTCAAATACACCCATTATGGCTTTTTGATTACGCATTTGCTGCGCAAATGATTTACCAATAGCTTCATCTTCACTTGGTATTTTTACTAAGTTGTAGCTTTTTACATGGCTTTGGTTGTGATTGATGAAGCCTGTTTGTAGCCATTCTTTCAAGCCATTAATGAAGAACTCGTCATCAAATTTTTCGCTCCACAATGTGCTGTAGGTAACACCTGCTTTGGTTAATGAACCATTTAAGTTAAGCATACCAACCAAGCCTGGCCATTGCCCGCTCCAATTGGCTAAGGTAAGTATGGGGCCTTTGTGGGTAGTTAAACCTGCTAACACATGATGGCTGTATTGCCATAAACTTTCTGCAACTACTAAAAGTGCATGTTCATCAATAGTTGCAAAAACATCCATGCCCATTTTTTGTGAGTCTATCAAGCCATGTTTTTTAATAGGGTCGTAAGCATGGGCTCTTTTTACAGTATAACCAAGATTGTTGAAAGCCTTTGCTAGTAAGGTTTCCATTTCTTCTTGAGCAGCCCAGCAGCTTTGGTTGGCAGCAATTCTTAAATCGCCGCTAGCTACTAGTACAATTTCTTTTTTATTGGTGTTCATGGTGCTGTGTGTTTAATATTTTTTCTGATGCTTTGTGGTATTGGTTCAATAAATTACTAAGCGTACAAGTAGGTACTTAGTAAACTCAGCATAAACTCGCAATCATGCTAAAGAGTAGTGCCAACGCTGGTTACATAAATAATCTACACTGTTGTACCAAGTTGCTTGTGCTTGATTTTAGTGAGTAATAAGCCTACTAAAAAAATGGTGAGCGTACCTACAACAATGATTAAGTTTTTGTGCATTGGGCTTTTTAAAAACTGGTATTGGGCTGGTATGTACCCTGAAAATGTCATCCATAAAATAACAACAATGCCAATAATGACAGCCGTTAGTGCCTCGTGATTTTTTGTTTGCTTGCTAATAATGCCTAGCAGAAATAAGCCTAACATACCGCCTGCAAAAATGCCTGAAAGCTCCCACCAAATGTCTAGTAGGCTTTTAATACCAATCATTGCGATGCCTGTAGCTAAACCCAAGCATCCAAAAACAATGGTAGCAATTTTTAGTACTAGCAATTGTTGCTTATCGGTTGAAGTTGTGGTAATATAACGCTGGTAAATATCTTGTGTAAATACTGTTGCAGAGGCATTCATACCAGAACTAATGGTACTCATGGCAGCAGAAAGAATGGCCGAAACAATTAAACCTACTAAGCCCGTTGGGATTTTGGTAACCATAAAAAAAGGCATCACCTTATCGCCATAATCTACTGGTGTAAGCTTTTGAGCTAGTTGGGTAATTTGTGTAGCACTTGCACCTGTTGCAAGTTTTGTAGCCGCTACTTGTTCTTTAACAGCCATAATCATTTGTGGGTGTATTTGATAGTAGGCATACAAAGCTGCGCCAATAATAAAGAACAATAAAGAGGCAGGTACATACAATGCCACACAAAGCCATACAGATTTTGATGCTTGTGCCGAACTTGTAGCGGTGTGGTAGCGCTGTACATAATTTTGATCCATACCAAAATTGTTCAAGTTTATGAAGAAGCCATAAAACAACACCACCCAAAATGTTGACTGTGTAATATTGGGCGATAAACTACCCAAACTAAATTTATTGTCTGTAGTGCCAATGTTTATAAGGGTTTTAATACCACCGGGTAAATCGGCAATAATTAAATACAAGATTAAAAAAGCACCCAAGGTTTTAATAATGCCTTGCGCTACTTCTGTCCAAATAACTGCTTCCATACCGCCAAGCACGGTGTAAATGATAATGCAAATGCCCATCACAATCATAATGGTACTCATTGAGTAACCGAGCAAAGCTTGTAGGCTTAGTGCAATACCAAAAAATATTGAACCCATACGAGCCAACTGTGTTAATAGAAAACAAATAACAGCGTAGGTTCTAGCCCAAGGGCCAAAACGTTTTTCAAGATTGGTATATGCCGATATTTCGCCAGTACTTCTATAAAATGGCACAAAATATTTTGAAGCTACCCACGCAGCAAAAGGCATAGATAAGCTGAATACAAAAGCGTTCCAGTTAGTGCCAAATGCTTTGCCCGGCACACCTAAAAAGGTATTGCTACTTAAAAATGTGGCGTAAATAGATAAACCAATTGCCCAGCCAGGTATAGAGCCAGAAGCATTGGTAAACTGACCTGTGGTTGTATTCTTTCGAGAAAAATAAAAGCCAATCACAATCATTGCGAGCAAATACAACACAATAATTGTAAGGTCTAGTAACAGTAAATTTTTCATTTGGCAAGTGGTTGTATTTATTGAAGCAATCGTTTAATCATCAGAAACTTTACTGCCTTTATTAGCAGCCAATCCTGGCCATTTGCCATTAATAATTGGCTGAGTTTGTATTTTGGTTGGGGCAATTACCACATGTTTAATGCGCTCTCTGCGCCATGTGTACACAATGTGAATGAGCCCGTCTTTGGTTTGAATAACAGATGGGTAAGCGTACTGGCTAACAGGCGAATTTTCTAAAATTGCAACCGCTTGCCATTGCTTGCCATCATTGGAAATAGCAACATTTAAAGGTGTTCTAGGCCCTTTACCTTTTACCCAATTTGCTGAAGGCATTGCATGGTTGTAAACCAATAATTGCCTACCATCTTGTAAGGTAACAGCATCTGTACCTGAGTTATTATTAGGCAAGTTAGTTGCAGTAATTACAGACCAAGTTTTACCACCATCGTTACTAAAACTTTCGTTTAGAGTAGTATTTCGGCTTCTACAAAGTATTTGCAGCTTGCCATCTTTATACTTCAAAATGCTTGGCTGTATGGCTTCTATGGTTTTGCCATCGTTTAAGGCATCTGTTTTTGTCCAAGTTTTACCCCAATCTTTTGTAAATTCTATATGGGCTTTCCAACCAGTTTTTTCGGTGCTTGATGGGCATAACAAAGTGCCGTTAACTAACTCTGGTTTGTTTTTAATAGGTCCAAGAAAGCCATCAGGTAAGGCTTCTCTTTTGCCCCAAGTTTGGCCGTTATTGCTACTGCGTATCATGTAGCCTTTCCAGCCTGCAACATTTGGTCCTATTTTGTAAAATAGCAATAGTTCGCCATTGGCCACTTGGTACAACACAGGATTGTAACAAGCATATCGTGTAGTATCGTTGATGATACCATCTGCTACTTTTTTAGGTGCCGACCATTTATTATTGTTACAATGAGACATCCAAATACAAACATCTTTATTGCCCTCTTTAGTGCCACCAAACCACGCAGCTACTAAGCCTTTTGGCGTTTCTGCAATAGTTGCTGCATGACATTCGGGAAAGGTAGATCGCTCAAAAATGAATTCATCTTTTACAATACCTTTCTTAAAAGCAAGGTTTGATGTAAAATGATAATCGCCTGAACCTATCTCTAACACTGCATTTGAGCCTTCCATTTTTATAAATTTCACACCATCCGAGTTAAAAACAGAAAGGTTGTTTTCTAAAATTTTATCTTGAGAAGAAGCTGGTATATAAACAATAGCGGAAGCATTTGGAGGTACTACAATATGCCAATTAAACCTACCAATACCTTGCTGCCATTCGCTTTTAATAGTGCCATAAAGCGATTGATAATTAGCTTTTGCAAATGATAGCCCATCAATATTTTCAGGCTTCATAATTATTTTCTTAAAAGCCACGTCTATATCATCTGATCTAATGCCAGCTACATTTTCATTCAACCAAATCAATAAATCGCCCAACAGCATTACATGGTTTTGCGAGTTCATTTGAGGATTGGCAGTATTGCCGTTCCATAATTCCCAAATGGTGGTTGCGCCATTAGCCGCCATGTAGCCCCAACTTGGATAAGTGTTGTTACTAGCCAAAGTGTAAGCAATATCGCTGCGTTGAAATTGTGTTAAAGTGCGCAATAGCCATTGTGTGCCTATAACACCTGTGCTCATGTGCATGTGATTATCAATCTTTATTTTGTTGTACACATTATTAAACACGGCTTCCTTCACACTATCGGCTGCAATACCAAAATACAAAGGCAATAAGTTTGAAGTGATGCTATTATTGTAATAGCATTTCTTTTGCTTGTTAAAATACTTTCGGTTGAAAGCATCTTTAATATTGTTAGATAAAATTCCATACTCATCAGCTTCAAAATCTTCACCTACAATATGTTGAAACTTGCGCATTATCTGTAACAACTGATAATAGTAAGCGGTAGCTATTAAAGCCCCGTCTGTGTTTAACAACGAGTCTTTTGCATGAATAAGTTGTAAGCTTTCTGGTGGTACACACCAGTCACCATATTTATCTTTTGTTACAATAAAATTGGTCATGTATTTATCCTTCATGTAGTTCATCCATTTCTTCATTGAAGGATAATGCTTGCTGATAGATGCTTTATCGGCAAACTGTTTATGTAGCATATCTGCTACCAAAATATAAGTGCCGGGCCAGGTTACATTGTCGCTATAATAGTTCCAAAATGCAGGTGCAACATCGGGTATAGCACCCTCGACTGTTTGCGCTTCTTCTATATCGTTAAGCCATTTAGCGTATAAATTTTGGTTGGCAAATAAAAAGCTTTCGCCATAAGCACCAGTAGCTCTATCGCCAAGCCAAGGTTGCCTTTCATTGCGTTGCGGGCAATCTATGGGCATGCCTTTGTAGTTGGATGCAATGCCCCACCAAGCGTTTTTATAAATAGTATTAATAGTGGCATTTGAGGTTTGCAAACTGCCAATAGTAGCCAAATTATCGTACACCAGTTTGCCTTCAAAATTGCTAGGTGAAAGAGTGGCTTTATAGTTGCTCACTTCTACATAACGAAAGCCGTGGTACACAAATGAAGGCTGCCAGTTTTCTAAGCCTTTACCCTTAAAAGTATAGCTGTCTGTAACACGTGCATCTCTTAAATTGGCTACATACAAAGCCCCATTTTTATCTAAGCTTTCGGCAAAGCGTAGCGTGATTTTATCACCTACTTTGCCCTGTAAATTTTTAAGTTTCACCCAGCCAGAAAAGTTTTGCCCAAAGTCTAAAATGTAATTAGCGTTTAGCTTTTTAATAGATATTGGTTGAATAGCCCTCATGATTTTCATTGGCTCACTCATTTGTGCAATTACTTTGCCATCTGGTGCTGCAACAAGTTCTGGTGTTAGCCATTTGCTATCATTAAATCCTACATTGTTCCAGCCAGTTTGTTCTTTTGTTGCATCGTATTCTTCGCCATCGTATTCGTTATTGGTTCTTATTGGGCCATCTATATTTAACTTCCAAGTATTGTCGCTTATTATGGTTTTCTTTTCGCCATTGGCATATTCAATTTCTAATTGCAATAGCATTTTGGGAAAGCCAAAAGTGTTAATCTTTTTGGGCTTATAATTTTGTCGCATGGTAAAAAAGCGACCGTTACCAAGCACAGTTGCAATCACGTTATTTCCAGTAATCAATTGCTTGGTTACATCATGGGTATTGTAAAGCACCGACTTTCTGTAATCTGTAGGTGCTGGTGCTAATACTTGAGTACCAATTTTTTGTCCATTAATGTACAATTCATACATGCCTAAACCAACTATATAAACAGTAGCTTTTTTAATGCTGTTATTAGTGCTAAAAGGCTTTCTAAAATAACGAGCAGACAATCTGGAAAACTGTGTAATGCTATCCCAAGTTGATGCTTTGTCGTAACCAATCCATTTGGCTTGCCAATCTGTTTTGTTTAGTAATCCAATACTAAAATATGCCACATTACTGTAGCTAGAAGTGCCTTTATTGGTAAATACTTTTACTTTCCAAAAGCACTGTGTGCGGCTATGTAATACTTTGCCAGCATAGCTTACATGGATAGAGGCATTAGAATTAATTTTGCCAGAATTCCATAAATCGCCTTCGTTGTTGTTTAGCTTTTCTTTGCTAGAAGCAACTAACACTTGATACGCCACTTGCTGCACATTGCGTTGCGTTGATAGCATCTGCCAGCTTAGTCTTGGTTCTGTAACATCAATGCCTTGTGGGTTTTCAAGCATTTCGCAGCGCAAATTGGTAACTTGTACTTGTGCAAATATTAGCTGTGTGATTAAGCTAAAGAGTATTAAAAACTTTGTCTTCATTTTATATTTTTTTTACCACAACGGGCTTGCGAATGAACGGTTCACAACGTTGAAACATTGAACCACAACGGGTTTGCGAATGAACGGTTCACAACGTTGGAACATTTAAAATTGAACCACAACGGGCTTGCGAATGAACGGTTCACAACGTGTATTGCTTTGTGGCTCTATTCTTCGCTTTAATAAAAGCTCAAGTGTATTCATCGGTTGCAGTGTGCTACGCAACAGAGGCTTCATAGTAGTACTAGCGCTGGTTACATAAATATTACTTGTTGCTAAAATCAAAATACAATACCATTTTTAAGGTTCTTGCTGGGTCTTTTTCGTAATCGTAATAAATGTTTTTTTGCCCCATTGGTCCTGTGGTTTCGTTGCGCTGTGTTTTAGAGCCAATGCTACTTATGCCCTGCATAAACGAAATATTGCCACTAGAAAAAATAGGTTCGTAATTGTGCCATTGGTCGGTTTTCCAAGCAGGTGTATAGAGGCGCAAAAACAAATTCTCGTTCTCTGTATATACGGTAAACGGCAAGGTGGTTGTAATAAACTTGCACCAATACATGTTGGCGTGATAGCCTTTAAATTCGGGATATTTCCAAGGAAATTCGCCTGTTTCAGTGTTGTTATAAGCTTTGTGCCAAATGCCAAATTGCGTACCTTTTAGTCTGTTTTTCCAAACTCTGTAAGGGCCGTTACCCATGTATTCAACCGCTTTTATGCTGCTTTCTGGCATTGAAAAATTTACCCCAACCAAGTTGGTGAAATAAGCTGCTGGGAAATACTGAATTTCCATTTTTAAAAAATCGCTTGACGTGATTGTCCAAACCAAAGCATGAATGAGGCTTTTTTTGGAATAAAAACAAGTGACCGTTAGTTGATACTTGCCCTTATTTTCGGCAAATACTACTGAGTCTGCAATGGCAATTCCTTCGGCTAAAATAGGCCCATTGTTGAACGGAATTTCTGTGCCATTTACCGCCACTTTTGCAAGCAAGCCAGTTTTTTTATTGAAAGTATAAGTTGTGTTGTTGGCTTTAATAGAACGCAGCGAATCTTGTTGTGAGTGTTTGCTAAGTTGCGTTACAAAAGGTTGCAGACTTTTCTTAGATATTGTATTGGCAAACACTTGTATTGGCGAACTTATTGGAAAACTCCAAGTAAATAATTCTCTACCAAAAGCATCTTTAGCGGTTACATACAATACGTTGTAACTGCGCCAATTATTGGGCAAAGCCAATTCTAAAACGCCCTTTGCATTTGGCAAAATATTGGGCGAAATAATGTATTTTTTAAAAGAAGATTGTGCACGGAAATTCTTTAACTCAAACGAAAATTTACATTGATTGGTATTGGTAAAATGGTAGCGATTTTGGATGTTGAATATGCCATTAAAGGCAGTAGTAATTTGCTTTGGCTCGAAGTAAATAGGTGACCAAATTTCTTTGATAGCATAGTAACTGCCTTCTTTTTCATGATGTGGGCCAAGTATGCCATCAGCGGCTCTGTGTTTATCGGTATCTAAGCTATCTTGCAGGTCTTTTCTTACAACGGCATTATCTGCAAAATCCCACAGAAAGCCACCTGCACTTAAAGGATTGTGCCACATTTTTTCCCAATAATCTTCTAAACCTGCACCATTACCACCATCAAATTGCCCATGTAAAAACTCAGTTGGCATCACTATTTCAGGGCCATTTTCATAATTGCCTACGCCATAATTATATTCACGGTAATGCTGTGTATCGAAGCCACCAAAGTTTTGCCAAGGGTGTACAACTGGTCTTTTTTGCAAATCAAACTCTGAAAAATATTGGTCTAATTCTAAGTTATGGCCGCCCTCGTTACCGTTGCTCCAAATAATAATTGAAGGGTGGTTAGCATCGTGCACCATCATTTCTTGCAAAAGTTTTTTACCAGTTTCAGTATCGTAGTTGCCATGCCAGCCAGCCAATTCGTCCATTACAAACAAGCCAAGCGAATCGCAAACGTCTAAGAAATGTGCATCTGGTGGATAATGTGCCATGCGCACCGCATTCATGTTCATGTCTTTCATCAATACAACATCTTCAATACTATTTTGCTTGCTTAAAGTTCGGCCTGTTTCTGGGCGAAACGCATGACGATTCACGCCTTTCATTTTCACTTTTACGCCATTTACATAAATACCATCTCTTTGCTTTACCTCAACCGTTCTAAAGCCAAATTTTTGTGTAACTACATGCACAGGTTTACCATTTTTATACAAGGTAAACACTGCTTTGTACAAGGTGGGTTTTTCTGGCGACCATGCTTGAATATGTAAGAAATTTTCTTTTGCTACAATGATGGTATTAGAGTTGCTATAAAAACCGCTGCTAGCTTTTTTTACAATTGTATTATTCTTATCAAATACAGTAACAGTAAGCTTTTCAGCTTTATTGGCAATGCTTGCTTTGGCTTCAAAACTGCCATCGGCGTTGGCGTTAATAGCAATGGTATTGATGTGTGTTTGTGGTAATGCTTCTAAAAAAACAGGTCTAAAAATGCCACCAAAAATCCAGAAATCGCCTTTGCGTTCGGCCTCGTTTACACTTGCATTTGCCGAATGTTTTGATACGGTTACTTCCAATAAATTTTGCGATGCAAACGTTAGCAACTTAGTAATATTGTACTTAAAACTATAAAACGCCCCTTGATGTATTGCGCCAGTTGATACACCATTCACTTTTACTTCGGCATCGGTCATTACGCCTTCAAACACAATGTTTACCACTTTATCTTTCCAGCTTGCAGGCACATAAAATGTATGTTTGTACAAGCCTTTTTCTTTGCCTTTTACACTATCTTTTGCAAAGCCATAATTGTATTTACCAAAGCCTTGTAATTCCCAGCAGCTAGGCACTGCAATGGTTGTCCATTTATTTCCATTCATGCCGTTGGTGCAGTAAAAATCCCATAGCACACTATTGTCGTTGCCTGTGCCACTCAAGTATTTTACCTCTGTTTGCTGCGCAAAAAGTGGAATAGTGAATAGCGAAAAGACAATGATAAATGTTAACTTTTTCAGCATGTTTTTTATGATAGGTTTTCTTTTTTGTTGACTAGCTTTCAGCTATCTATTTAGCATCGTTGCAAGTTTATGATGAGTTTACGAAGCACCTACTTGTACGTTCTGTACTTTATTGAGCAATTTGCCACAAAGGCACAACGACACCAAGATTCACAAAGTCTTTGTGGCTATAAAACACCACTCAGTTTTTCTAGCTTCACCGAGCTAGCTATTTTTTTACCATTTACCCAAACACTCAAACCCTTACCCTTCTTGTATTTCAGCCCTTCTTTATCCCAAATAATGGTGACAATTTTACCATGATACAATACATTATCTAAGCAAAACCAAGCCCATTTATTTTGTGGCACCAATGGGTGTACTTCTATCGTGTTATCGGTTCTTGGTCTTAAACCCACCAAACCTGTAATAATTAAATCGTTAAAAGTTGAGTGATTATAATAACGACTACGTTCTGCATCACCCATTAACCAATAGCCCGTTTTTTCGTCTAAATATTCACCAATATAAGGCCTGCCACGGTAATACTGCGACTCAACAAATGTTTCTAAAAGCTTGAAATAGTTGGTATCTGCTACATAATTCTGTTGATAATTATTTAGCAAATTAGCCATAGCAGTTAAAGTTTGCGATGTTGCAAAAGGCCAAACTGGGCCATCCCATTCACACTTGCCTGTACCATGTGTACGAAATTGTGGGTGGCTTCTATCGGCAGTGGTAATGCCAAAAGGTGCGTTAAATGTTTTGGTGTCAACTAGGTTTTTCCAAGCTATATTGTAACTGCTATCGGGCAAGTTAAAGTACCAAGGCAAAAAGCCAATTTCTTCTTTCACATTGGCAGAAGTATCGCCTTTTTCTTTTACTACTTCAAAAAACTGATGCTTTTTATTCCAGAGTTTTAGCTGTGTTAAGTCTTTTAAAGTATCAGCTTTAGCAAAGTATTTTATAGCATCTTGATTTTTTCCTGCAAGGGTTTCTATGGCACCTAAAGCCCTTGCATTGCCATACATGTAGGCAGTAATGCTTGGTCTAGCATTTTTATCTTTTCTGCTACCGCTAATGGTTTCTTCCATGGCATCACGCACATCAAACTGCCAATACAAGCCATTCTTTAAACGTTTTTCATCTTCCCAAGCTTTGTAATCTGCTTCTAAATCTGGCAATAGATTAGTGATTGCGGCTTTGTCGTTATTTACTTTGTAACGATTGTACAAAGCGTCAATATTCCAACTGCTGTAGAAGCGAATTTTCTTCATTGGCTTGCCATCGTTGCCACGATACCAAATATTGATATTGCTGTTGAGGTATTGCTGATTGTGTAACCATCTTGCTTCGTAAATATGATGCCCTAAAGCACTTGCTATTAAATTGTAAGTATCAGCATAAGAACGTTGCACTAAAAACTCAGTAAATACAAAGCCTTTATCTGTTTTTTTGATGTGCTTACGAAGCGTCCACCATCGGTAGTAAAATAATTCTTCAAAGTTTTGTTGCGGACATTCAAACAAAGGGATGTTTGCTTGCATCCAAGTAAAAGCCTCTGTGTTTGGTATTGCTTGAACGATATTTTCGTTTTCCATACCGTTGAAATAATCTACATAATGCTTGTAATTATTGGCTTTTAGCACAAATGGTTTTGTTTGCGCTGAAGTATTTTGAACCACAACGGCACACAGTACATAAAGTAACGCAAAGCTTTTGTGAACCTTAGAGATTTGGCGTTTTTGTGGTTTAAAAAAACGCTGACACAAAAGCTGAGAAAAGTTACAGAACGCTTTTGTGTTCGCTTTAGGCGGAACGAAGCCAAATTGAAAAACTGCTGATGCTACCATAAAATTACTTTCCACTTGTTTTTAAATAACTAATATACCATGTTGCCTCTTTATCCTTAGCATCGGCATTTTTTACATCATAATCTTGGTCTGTAGGTGTGTCTGCATCGGGAAAACGACGTGTATTGCCAGTTCTAAAAACTATTCTTTCAATGCTTGAAACAGGCGCAAACAGTAAGTTAGCGGCAGTTGATTTGCCATTTACTGTAACTGTGTAAAAGCGAGTAGCGGTATTGATGTTAATTTTGATAATGAGGTTGTCGCCTGCTTTATATTTTGCCAAGCCCTTGTTACGATAGCCCGCTTTTGTAATTAGTGAGCCTGTAGAATCGAGTGATAAACGAATGCAGGGTGCGCCTTTTGCATCGGTAAATTCTATGTCCATTTGCCCATAATTATCTTGCGTTGGCGTGATAGAAAATTCGGCACTAAGTTGTGAACTTGCAGGTAATACACGTTCGGCTTTAGCGTAGTCAAATGGGTCAGCATCCTTTATACACAAGGCTTTCGTAGTAGTGTCAATTGTAACCGAAGCCCAAAGTGGTGAGAAAATATTCCATTGGTTTAGTGCTTTATCATGAGGCATGGTTGCAAAAACTTCGTTGGGATAACTGTTTACTTTGTCTTTTATTGGCACAGGAATTTTGGCTACCCAAATATCTTCTTTGTTCATGCTATACGTCACCCACATATTGCCGTCAATGGGTTTGCCATCCATTTCTTGAATACCACGAACATATTGTGGGCCATAACTTTTATAAGCACCGCCATAGCGCAGCGTACTAATTTCGCCATTTACCAACAGCAGGTTTTTATAGTTTAATCCATCATCGCTAACGCTTATGGCAAGCGGCCATCGAAACTCAGAAGAGTTGTAAACCGTTGCATATTTACCATCACTGGTTTTTTGCCCCCAAATTTTGGCATTGGCATTTACAAAACCCGGTGCTCTTGTAGGATTGTATTGCCAAGTTTTACCTTCATTTTTGCTAATGCTGGTTAATGCGTATTTCCATAAACCAACCACATTGCCATTGGGTAAATGATAGTAATTAAAAGCCTTAAATTCTTTCTTTAAAGGTATTAGTGAATCGTTTTTATCTGCTTCTTCTACCATTTGCTGCATTAGTAATGGGGTGGCTAAAATTTCGTTGCAGGCTGCTACAAATGCGTTGTCTTTACTTGTGGTATAAAATGGATAGTTCGTATTTTTCTCGTTAAAAAAATGGTTGTAGCGTAAAAAATAAATATCGCCAAAGTTGCCGTCAGCCTTTATTTCACGCACCACCCTGCCTATGCCATTGCCATCGTTTGGGTCATCTTTTTTGCCCAAAACAATACCGTAATAACCTAGTGCCAATAGCTTTTTAGAGGTAGATGTATAAAAGCCAATACGCTGGTGCATGACTGCATAACTGTTTTTAGCCGTGTCTTTTTTACCATCTTTCGCAAACCCATCAGGCACTTTGTAGGGCGGAAAAATAACTACAGGTTTGCCCCAATGATAGCCATCTTTAGAAGCTAGCAATAATGTTTGTCCTGCATCATGATGCTCGCCTACCGGATTACTCAAATAATTGAGGTAGAAGGTATTGTTCCAATAAGCAAGCATCGGTTGGTGATTGTATGTCCAATTGTTTTCTGGATTACTTCGATTGGCTCTAAAGGTTTGAATATTGTGCACACCAATGGCAGGGCTCAATTGCCCATGATGATAATCGACATTGCTTAAAGTAGTACCTACATACCGCACAGTATCTTGCGCAGCAACGTGAAAAGTGAAAAGTGAAAAGTAAATAGTGAAAAGTGAAAAGTGAAAAGTGAAAAGTGAAAAACAAGAATGGTTCAAATCAAGTGTTTTCGCATGTTTTGTTCTTTTAGAAGCATTAAAGCCCAATAACGTTGTGCTACTTTGTGTTCGTTGTGCCGTTGTGGTATAAATCAAGTTCTTTCGCATGTTTTGTTCTTTTAAAAGCATTAAAGCCCAATAACGTTGTGCTACTTTGTGTGCGTAGTGCCGTTGTGGTATAAATCAAGTTCTTTCGCATGTTTTGTTCTTTTAGAAGCATTAAGCCCAATAACGTTGTGCTACCTTGTGTTCGTTGTGCCGTTGTGGTTCAAGAAGCATTAAAGCCCCAATAACGTTGTGCTACCTTGTGTTCGTTGTGCCGTTGTGGTTCATTGTGGTTCATTATGCCGTTGTGGTTCAAGAAGCATTAAGCCCAATAACGTTGTGCTACTTTGTGTTCGTTGTGCCGTTGTGGTTCAAGAAGCTGTTGTGGTTCAAGAAGCTGTTGTGGTTCAAAAGAGTTTTTACTATTTTCTTCTTAACCATAAATATCGTTCCATGCTTGTGACCTTTTGGTACTGCAATCAAACTATCGGCACTAGTAAAGGTTTTAAAGTCTTTGGTAAAAGAAGCACCATATTGTTTTTTTTGATACACATCGTAATAAATCAACCAACCATATTTTACTTTGGCAACTGCTGGGCCTTCGGTAAAATGCTCGGTAAACGGTTTTGAAATGCTATCATATTTGCCCAAAGCATTGCTAGCAAAAGCCACTTTAATATTACGTTCAGGCCTTGTATTGTCTTTTAAAACCAATACATAATCATTGCCTTGTGGCTTTACAATTACAGCATCAATAGCACTAAATTTGGGGTCGAGAAATAATTTGGTATCACTAAATGCTTTAAAATCCTTTGTAGTTGTATAATACAAGCGATGGTTATTATCGTTGGCTTCAATGCCTTTTTCAAATTTATCTGGTACACAACTTGCCCAAACAATAATGAACTGCTTGGTAAGATCATCATAAAATAATTCTGGTGCCCATACATTCACAACCGTTGGTTCGTGCTGCATTACAGGTATGTATTGTTGTTCTGACCAATGCAGTAAATCTTTAGAAGCTGCATAACCAAAGCCATTACCGGCTTTCCATTCGGTTGTCCATACCAAGTGAAATATTCCATCTGGTGCTTGAATACAAGAAGGGTCACGCATAATTTTTTGTGTACCAATTTGAGGTTTTAGCAAAACAGAATCAATACTTTTCCAATGATACCCATCTTGGCTATAAAGCATACGCAGGCCTTCGTTTGCTGGTTCGTGAAATGATGTAAACAGATACACTTTGTTGCTGCATGAACAAAAAAAGCATAGTAAAGCCAAAGCCAAAAATCCCTTGTTCAAAAGAAAAAGGATATTGCTTTTATGTATTGCTAACCTTTGTTTATTCTTCATAGACAATATTTCTACTAGCAACAATTTTTACAGTTTTAAAGCCCTTGCTTTGTAAGGGTTTGGGAAGGCTTCAATCTTCAAAACCCAATCATTCCCTTCTTTTTCTTCACCTGGTGGGTTAAAAGAAAGTGTTGCCTTGTTATTAAAATTACCAATGGCAGTGTATTGGCCATTTCTAGGATTATACCACGAACATGTTACTTTTTTACTGGCATATTTTGCTAAGTTTAGTACAATGCTTCTGCCAGTGTAAGTGTACACAAGTATTCTATTTTGCTGTTGTAATGCTACTAAATAATTATAGCGTTCACCTTGGTTAGAAATAATTTCTTGTACTGCTTGTCTGTTAAAAAACGGTTTATGCAATAACAGTTTTTTTAGGTATTGCATTTGTGTTGCGCCTGTAGCAGTTAGTTCATCTTGCCATTTTTTTACTGGGCCAAAACTCAAGTCTTTATTCCAACTTGTTTTAAACTGCATGATGCTGTTTTCGCCATAGGTAAAGCCTGCACCGCCTGCAAGTACCGACCAATAAGCATAGCGTCTTACATCTGCAGCCGTCCATCTTGCGGCCAACGAATCATGTAACCCATGTGGAATATTTTCGTAGGAAGGCTCACCATCCATTGTTGGTTTTGCTGGTTGCAATGCGTAATCGGTTACTACAAATTTCCAGTTATCTTCACCTATGCGAGGCTCTGTGGTATCTTGGGCATAATCTTTATGCCCACTTTGAAACATGTTAAAGTCAAGCCAGGCTTGATTATGGAACCAAGTAGACGAAGTAGAGCGGCCTCTTGGATGAAATGTTACCAAATGTCTGCCATCTTTTTGGTGCAAGATTTTACCAATAATATTCCAAATATTTTCGCCATCGTTACCTTTTATATCGCCACCATTTAGCCAAATAATATTATTGTAAGGCTTGTATCTTTCAGCTAAAAAACTAGCATAAATAGCAGCCTGTTGCTCACTTACTTTACCGCTTTTTACATTACCGCCCCACACAGGTACCAAGGCAATATAAATACCTCGTTTCGCCGCTTCTTTAATTACAAAATCTACATGATTCCAATAGCCTTTGCTAGTGTTTGGTTGGCTCACATCTTTATTTATCAAAGCCGAGTCGCCGTAAGCATTGGTTATATTTAGTTCGTGCAACAGCATCACTTGAATTACATTAAAACCTTGTTGCTTACGCATATCTAAGTACAAAATTGTTTCTTCTCTTGTACATTTTTTAAACAATAACCAGCCTGTATCGCCAAGCCAAAAAAACGGTTTGCCATCAGCGGTTGCAAAGCTTCTTTTGTCGTTGGCTACTTTCAGCAACTGCATTTGCGCATTTGTGCCAAGCGTTATTAATAATGCAATTACAAAACTTATCTTCTTCATTATTTTCTTTTGTTTCTTTTGTTTCTTACCACAACGAGTATGCGGCGCTACGATACGCAACGTTGTGAAACTTGCCGTTTGTTGTGCCTTATGCGGTGAAACTATACGCAACATTGTGAAACTTGCTTTTCGTTGTGCCTTTGCGGTGCTACTATACGCAACGTTTTGAAACTTGCTTTTCGTTGTGCCTTTGCGGTGCTACTATACACAACGTTTTGAAACTTGCCGTTTGTTGTGCCTTTGCGGTGAAACTATACGCAACGTTGTGAAACTTGCCGTTTGTTGTGCCTTTGCGGTGCTA